>JARRQA010000198.1:0-4024 GCA_037382325.1 Robiginitalea sp. | reverse complement strand
GCCCTGAATATGGTGATCACGGAAACGGGGGCGGGTAAGGCAGTTGCAAAGGCTTTGCCGGCCCTGCAGGGAAAACTCACCTCAAATGCCATCCGGGTCCCGGTCCCGAATGGCTCCCTGGCCATTCTAAACCTGGAACTCAAAAACAAAACGACCCCTGAAGGCATCAACACCATTGTTAAAAAATACGCCCTGGAAGGGGATTTGGTGGAACAAATCAAATATTCCCTCAGCAACGAACTGGTCTCGTCTGACATAATCGGGACCTCTGCCCCGGCCATCTACGACAGCAAGGCCACCATCGTTTCTCCTGACGGGAAAAATATTCTGCTATACGTCTGGTATGACAACGAATACGGATACGCGCATCAGGTAATTCGGCTTTCAAAGTACATTGCCAAGGTCAGGCGCTACACCTATTACTAATCAATTGGTATAAATAGGCCAAATACTGGTTTTATGCGTATATCAGAAAGGGATTGCCCCATAGTTTTTACAGTTCAATAATATTGAAGTACTTTTGACGCTCCTTAAATCGTTAATTACCAAAGAACAATCTAACATGAGGCTAATGAAACAAATGATTCTGGGCCTGGCCTTTTTAGCGGCTGGATTTGCCTGGTCCCAGGAGGGGGAACCCGAGCCTTCCCTTGACGGGGGAACCATCGAAAGCCAGTTCGAATTTCTCTACCGGAAGTCCGGAAATTACAATGCCGAAGGCCGGAGGTACGAGGTGGTTCGGAAAATCCAACTGGATAAATTGCGGGGCAACATCCTTGACAGTCTGAGCGAGTCGAGAAGCAAGGTTGCGGAGCTGAATGCAACCATTACCAGGCACGAGGGCACCATTGAAGATCTGAATAGCAAACTGGAGAATACGACCGCTCAACTGACTGCAGTGACCGAGGAAAAGGACAGCATGTCCTTTTTCGGGGCACAGGTTTCTAAAATTACCTACAACCTCATCCTCTGGACAATCATCATTGTTCTGATGCTCTTCCTGCTCCTGTTTATCTACAAATTCCGCAGAAGCAACGTCCTCACCCAGGAAGCCAAGGCGAAGCTGGGGGACCTGGAGGCCGAATACGAAGAACACCGGAGGAGGGCGCTCGAACGGGAGCAGCGCATTAGCCGGCAATTGCAGGACGAGATCAACAAATACAAAAAGGGCAAACAATAAGAAGCCGCATTCCTCCCGCGGGATGCGTTCCGACTACTTTATACCACCTTTTTTTCAGGACGTATTTGAGACTCCCTGAATTCGCTATTTTTACATCATGCAGCCATTCGGGCCTGTCCAAAGCACCATGCCATGCGCATCGATATAATCACTGTCCTTCCGGAACTCCTGGAAAGCCCTTTCGGGGCTTCAATCCTCAAACGGGCCATTGAAAGAGGACTGGTAGCGGTCCACCTGCATAACCTGAGGGATTACGCCACTAACAAATACAAACAAGTAGATGACTACCAATTTGGAGGCGGGGCCGGGATGGTACTGATGGCAGAACCACTGGACCGTTGTCTCAAGGAGTTAACGACTGAACGAGACTATGACGAAATCATCTACATGACCCCGGATGGGACCCCTATGAACCAAAGGATGGCCAACCAGCTCTCCCTGAAGGAAAACCTGCTGGTGATTTGCGGACACTACAAGGGGATTGACCAGCGTATCCGGGATCTCTGGGACACCCGGGAGATCTCCATAGGGGATTATGTGCTTTCCGGAGGCGAACTCGGGGCAGCAGTTCTCTGTGATGCAGTGATCCGTTTGCTTCCCGGGGTTTTAAATGACGAGACCTCAGCCCTTACGGATACCTTCCAGGACAACCTCCTGGCCCCTCCGGTCTATACCCGTCCAAGGGAGTTCCGCGGGCTCAAGGTTCCCGAAGTGCTTTTGAGCGGGGATTTCAGTAAAATCGAGGCATGGCGGGAGGAACAGGCGCACAGGCGCACGAGGCAGCGCAGGCCCGATCTGCTGGACGCGCAGGACGATCCAAAAATGGAATGATTTTTCTTGCCAATTGGGATTAATCGCTTATTTTTGCACACGATTTTGGATCAACCTCTGACGAGAAACGTGAATGTTGGTTCGAAGAAACCTAAAGCATAACCATGGCGTCTTTAGTATCATTTGTAGAAAACGAGTTTGTAGACAGGAAGGAATTCCCGCGATTCTCCGCAGGAGATACCATAACGGTCTATTACGAAATCAAGGAAGGGGATAAAACCCGTACCCAGTTCTTCCGGGGCGTGGTAATTCAACGCCGGGGTTCCGGGGCAACTGAAACCTTTACCATCCGCAAGATGAGCGGTACTGTTGGCGTGGAGCGGATCTTCCCTATCAACATGCCCGCCCTTCAAAAAATCGAGGTCAACAAAAGAGGAAAAGTACGCCGGGCGCGTATCTTCTACTTCCGCGGCCTTACCGGGAAAAAGGCACGTATCAAAGAAGTGCGTTCCTAATTTGCCATTGAAAAGAAAGAAAAACCCGAAGCGCTGGCTTCGGGTTTTTTTATTACTGCTTTTTGAATTCCAGCAGGGTTTTTCGAATGATCCCCACGCATTCTGTTAGTTGTTCCTCGGTCATGACCAGAGGGGGCGCGAAACGGATAATGTTTCCATGTGTGGGTTTGGCCAGAAGCCCGTTCTCCTTTAACGCAAGGCAGATCTCCCAGGCGGTGGAACTGTCCTCCGTATCGTTGATTACGATGGCATTCAACAGCCCTTTGCCCCGAACGAGCTGGACCAGGTCGGTCTCCCCGATGATTTCCTGCATTTTTTCCCTGAACAACTTCCCGAGTGAATCGGCTTTCTCAGCCAGTTTTTCGTCCCGAACCACCTCCAGGGCCGCCACCGCCACCGCACAGGCCAGGGGATTTCCCCCAAAGGTGGAACCGTGGTTCCCGGGCCGGATCACATCCATAATATCTTTATTGGCCAGAACGGCCGAGACTGGAAACACCCCCCCTGACAAGGCCTTGCCCAGGATCAGGATATCCGGCTTCACATCGGGAGTTCCGGAACAATTCTTATCCGGACAATCGCAATTCCCACAACTGGCCAGCAACCGCCCGGTGCGCGCAATGCCCGTCTGAACCTCATCGGCAATGAAGAGGACATTCTCTTCCCGGCAGATCCGATACGCCTCTTTGAGATAATCCTCATCCGGTACATAGACTCCGGCTTCTCCCTGAACGGGTTCTACTAAAAAGGCAGCCACATCCCCCGTTATGACTTCCCGGAGCGCATTCAGGTCATTGTAGCGTATGGGAAGGATACCCGGGGTGAACGGGCCAAAGTTCTCAGTGGCAATCGGGTCATTCGAGGCTGAAATGATGGTAATGGTACGGCCGTGAAAGTTGTTCTGGCATACCACGATCTTAGCCTTATTGGAATGAATGCCCTTCTTTTCATAACCCCACTTACGGGCTATTTTAATCGCGGTTTCCACAGCCTCTGCACCCGTATTCATCGGCAAGACCTTGTCATATCCGAAATACTCCGTGATAAATTTTTCGAACGGCCCCAGCTGATCGTTGTAAAAGGCCCTGGAGGTAAGGGTAAGCTTCTCCCCCTGTTTCTGAAGAGCCTCAATTATCCGCGGATGACAATGCCCCTGATTTACGGCGGAATAGGCCGAAAGAAAATCATAGTACCTGCGGCCCTCCACATCCCATACAAAAACACCTTCACCACGGCTGAGCACCACGGGCAAGGGATGATAATTCTGGGCCCCGTGCTCCGCTTCAAGTTGCATGGCCTCCTGCGAACTTAGTTTTTCCATAACTGACATGAAATCGAAATTTTAAATTAACCAATCACAATTCCTGCTTTGGGAGAGAAATCATCCGCGAAGTGGGCTAAATGTACAAATATTTAAAGCCCGTTTAAAACATTTTTCGGCCAATGCCTCTCTTAATCCACAGGTTGTCAGTCGGCTTCAGATCGGGTTCACTAAGGCTGGGCAGAATCCACAAAAAGCATTTACTTTTGCCCCATGGGAAGGAAAAAAACAAAACCC
>JARRQA010000197.1:0-4047 GCA_037382325.1 Robiginitalea sp. | reverse complement strand
GCAGACGCCCCATCGCCAAGGGCATTCCCGATACCAGGAGTCCTCCCGCGAGGCTGCCGGTGAGGACACTAAACTTTCTTCGGCTGATTTGTTTCATGAACTGTCTTTTCCTAAAGATACGAACTTTGGCAAGACCTTTCCGGGTCCCTGGCGGGCGCATTTTTGCAGAAAAAGCAGTGAAAAAGTGCTAAAAATGTTATTTTTAAGGTACGCTAATCACCATACCTCCATGAAAAATCGATTTCTCCTTTTTCTAAGCTTATTTTTACTCTCCGCCATCGCCATCCGGGCCCAGGAACGAAAATTGCCCATCGATACTACGGTAGTTACCAAACACAGCGTTACGGCCAATGGCGAGAGCTTTTCCTATACGGCCGAAACCGGCACCCAGCCCGTCTGGGACGAGATGGGTACCCCCATTGCCTCCCTGCATTACACCTACTACACGAGGGACAATGTAAAGGACCGGGCTTCCCGCCCCCTGTTGATCTCCTTTAACGGAGGGCCCGGATCGGGATCCGTTTGGATGCACTTGGCTTATACGGGCCCGAGGGTCCTTAAAATTGATGATGAAGGATATCCGGTTCAGCCGTACGGGGTGGCAGACAATCCGTTTTCGGTACTGGATGTGACAGATATTGTATATGTAAACCCGGCCAATACGGGATATTCCCGAACGATCCCGGAAAGCGGTAAGGAAGTGGACCGCGAAAAGTTTTTCGGCATTAATGCGGACATCCGCTATCTCGCGGAATGGCTGAATACGTTTGTAACCCGTCACAACCGCTGGCGTTCCCCGAAGTATATCATAGGCGAAAGCTATGGGGGCACCCGTGTGATGGGGCTTTCCCTCGCCCTGCAAAACCAGCAGTGGATGTACCTCAATGGAGTGATTATGGTTTCTCCTGCCGATTACAAGGTGATTCGGGTGGGAGGTCCGGTGAGCAGTGCCATGAACCTGCCCTATTACACGGCGGCGGCATGGTACCAGAAAGCGCTCTCCCCTGCCCTGCAACAAAAAGACCTGCTGGAGATTCTTCCGGAGGCGGAGGATTTTACCATTAACAAACTCATTCCGGCAATTGCCAAAGGTGGCTTTATCGCGGAGTCGGAACGGAATGAAATAGCGGAGCGCATGGCCTATTATTCCGGGCTCTCGGAAAAGGAAATCCTGGAACACAACCTGAATGTCCCTACTTCGTATTTCTGGAAGGCCCTGCTCAGGGACCGGTCCGGGTATACCATTGGCCGTCTGGACAGCCGGTACCTCGGGATCGACAAAATGTTGTCGGGGACACGTCCGGATTACAATGCGGAGATCACGTCCTGGCTTCACAGCTTTACCCCTGCGATCAACTACTACCTTCAGGAAGTACTCAACTTTAAGACGGACATCAAATATAATATGTTCGGTCCGGTCCGGCCCTGGAACAATGAAAATGACAATACCCGGGACGACCTCAGACAGGCAATGGCACAGAACCCTTATCTGAATGTCCTGATACAGTCCGGCTACTACGACGGGGCCACTACCTATTTCAATGCAAAATACACCATGTGGCAGGTAGACCCCAGTGGCCGCATGAAAGACCGGTTTGAATTCAAAGGGTACCGGAGCGGACATATGATGTACCTGCGCAGGGAAGACCTCAAGCAGGCCAACGAAGACCTCAGGGCCTTTATTAAAAGGACCATGACAGGTGGAAAGAGTGCTAAATATTAAAAAACGAAACCGTGATGAAAAAGAGTTTTACAATCCTCATTGCCTTCCTGACATTTTACACAGGAACAGCCCAGGACATACCACCAGCCGAATGGCAGATCAAAACGGCCCTGATGGCCGTCCCTTCCGATTATCGCGAAGGTGCGATGGTCTATGGGTACGATTCAAACGGAAACCTGGTAACCCTCAAGGAAGGGACCAATGACTACATCGCCCTGGCAGACGATCCGAACAACAAGAGTTTCTATACGGCGGCCTACCACAAGGACCTGGATCCCTTTATGGCGCGGGGCAGGGAATTACGGGCCCAGGGAAAGGAGTCAGATGAAGTCTTTCAGATACGGGAATCCGAGGTCCGTTCGGGAGACTTGCCTATGCCTGACAAGTCAACCCTCTGTGTTTTTACCGGGGACGTGGACCCCGACACCGGGGAGGTTACCAACCCGTATGTCCGCTATGTGTTTTACGTTCCTTTCGCCACCGGAGCCTCCACGGGCCTGCCCACCACTCCTACCCCTCCGGGACACGCGTGGCTGATGGACCCTGGCACCCACCGGGCGCATATCATGATTACACCCCCCAGGAAAAAGCAATAAAATCCCGCCGGGGAGTTGAAACCCTGTTCAAGACGATACAGCATGAGATCCTCCAAGGGGACTTTAAGCGGTTTATGCATGTTCTTTTCCTTACTCGGTACAGTAACCGGTCATTCCCAGGACTGGGCGAACCTTCAGGAATATCAGGCTGCAAATGCAGCCCTGCCTGCGCCGGATCCCAAGGAGGATCGGATCGTTTTTATGGGGAACTCCATCACGATCGGATGGCTGCATGCCCTTCCGGAGTTTTTCAAAGGAAAGTCCTATATAAACCGTGGGATAGGCGGACAAACCACCCCGCAGATGCTGCTGCGCTTCCGGCAGGATGTCATTGACCTGAAGCCCAGGGCAGTTCTGATCCTGGCCGGCACCAATGATATTGCAGGAAATACCGGGCCTATGACCCTGGAGCAGATCCTGGACAATCTGAAGTCCATGGCCGAACTAGCCCTTGCCAATGGGATTGAGCCGGTACTGTGTTCCGTTCTCCCGGCCGAGGACTACTCCTGGCGCCCCGGCTTGCGCCCGGATGTAAAAATCCCCCGACTCAACAGGATGATAGCCGCGTATGCCGGAGAACAGGATTTGGTCTACCTGGATTATTTCTCCGCCATGGCTAATGAGCAAAACGGGCTCGATCCTGCTCTGGCCAAGGATGGCGTCCATCCGACCCGCAAAGGGTATGAACTCATGGCACCCCTCGCAGAAGAAGCGATCCGGCAAGCCCTGGGAAAAACCCGGTGATCCATTACATGAAGCCACTGATCAGCCTCCTGATGCCTTTTAAAAACACGGCGGAGTACCTGCCGGAATGTCTGGAGTCCATCGCCGGTCAGGACTATGAAAACTGGGAACTCATCGCCGTGGATGACCACTCTACCGATCAAAGCTGCAGCGTGCTCCGGCGATGGGCAGAGAGAGAACCCCGGATTCGGATGGCACCCAATAGGGGGCGGGGAATCATCCCGGCACTCAGGACCGCCCTGGCCTTGAGCAAGGGCCAAATGATCAGCCGGATGGATTCGGATGACCGCATGGTTCAGGGACGCCTCAGGGACATGAAGGCGCAGCTTCTTCGGCACGGACGGGGCCACATAGCCCTCGGCCTGGTCCGGTATTTCTCGCACCGCGGGATTTCAGACGGGTATGCGCGTTATGAGCGCTGGCTGAACCGCCTGACCCGGGAGGGTCGGAATTTTCAGGAAATCTATAAGGAATGTGTCATCCCCTCCCCCTGCTGGATGGTTTTCCGGGAAGATCTGGAAGCCTGCGGAGGGTTTCGTCCCGACCGGTACCCTGAAGACTACGACCTCTGTTTCCGCTTTTACGAGGAAGGGCTTAAATGCCTCCCATCTTCCCGAATCCTGCATTACTGGCGGGATTATGACCACAGGACCTCCAGGACCTCAGAACATTACGCCCAGAACTATTTCCTGGATATCAAACTGCATTACTTCCTCAAACTGGACCGGGACCCTTCCCGGCCCCTTGTGATCTGGGGAGCCGGTTCGAAGGGAAAAACCATTGCCAAAAACCTGAAGGCCTGCGGACACCCCTTTCGATGGCTTTGCGACAATCCAAAGAAAATCGGCAAAAAAATCTACGGAATCCCCATGGAACACTATGCCGCCCTCGAAACGCTTCCAAAGGCCCAAAGCATCATAACGGTGGCCAACGAAACGGCGCAAGGCGAAATCCGGAACTACCTGAGGGATCGTGGACATAGCC
>JARRQA010000196.1:0-5723 GCA_037382325.1 Robiginitalea sp. | reverse complement strand
GGACGAGCTGCTGTTCTCGGCGCCAGACGTCTACCCAACGTTGCTCGACTTGATGGGCCGAACCGAGCAGATCCCATCAGAGGTGGAGGGAACGAGCCACGCGGCGCTGGTACGTGGGGCCGCCGGTCGGCATCCATCCTCGCAGCTCTATCTCCATGTCCCACCCGAGCGCCCGTGGGGCGGGACGCGGGGGCTACGCACGCTCCGGCACACGCTCGTCCTGGACCGGGAGGGAGGCGCAGAGGAGTGTGTGCTGTACGATCGGGCCGCGGACCCGTACCAAATACGGGACGTCGCTGTCGAGCAACCAGAGGTCGTGCGGACGCTGCGCGTCGAGCTTGAGGAGTGGCTGCATCGGACGCGTGATCCGTGGATCCAACCGGGCCGATAGGTGCATCTACCGACCAGGGCCTGTCGGTCGTGGCTTGGGCTGGCCCGTTCTGCTGTGTAGGCTGCCCGGCAGCGTACGTGCAACAAGGCCTGGCGGTGCCTATGTGGACGAGCATCCGTAGGAGGCAGGCATGAGCGATGAGGGGCTGCTCCGTGGGCTCGACACGGTCAACTGGGGAGCGTTGTCGCACGCCTTTGGCCCGGCAGACAATGTGCCTGGGCTGCTGCGCGGGCTGATCTCGGAGGATGCGGATGTACGTTGGGCGGCATACGACGAGCTGACGAACACGGTGTGGCACCAGGGGACGGTATACTCTGTCTCGGCGCACGTGGTGCCCTTTCTGATCGCGATGCTTCGCTCGCCCAATACTCCCGACAAGCGCCTGCCAGCGGTGCTGCTAGCGATGTTGGCTGACGGTAGTTCCGGTCTAGAGGTGCATGCTACGGGTGATTCACCGATAGCGGCGCGCATGCGGGCTTGGCTGGTAGAAGAGGGCCGTGATCTGGAGGCAGAACTGGCGCAGGAGCGAGAGTGGGTCGAAGAAACGCGTCTCGCCGTGGGAGCGTCCAGCCCAGGTGGTACTTGACATCCCCGTCAAAAACCTCCTGCTCATAATCCTTTCCGTCGAATTCGCTGAAAATATCCTTTGCGGACTTACCGAAAATATTGGTCAGGACGTTCAAGCGCCCCCTGTGTGCCATACCCATCACAAATTCCCGCACACCCATTTCTGTAGCCCGTTCCAGGATCACATCCAGGGCGGGTATCAGGGATTCATTTCCCTCCAGGGAGAAGCGTTTCTGGCCGACGTATTTTGTATGCAGGAAGGCCTCAAAGGAAACTGCCTCATTGAGTTTGTACAGGATGTGTTTCTTTCTGTCCGCAGTGAAATCCGGATGGTTGCCGTTGACGTTCAGCCACTGCTGAATCCATTCCACCCGCTCAGGTTTGCGGATATACATATATTCCACCCCTATGGCATCACAGTAAATCTGCTGGAGGTGTTCGATGATTTCCCGCAGGGTAGTCGCCCCTATACCCAGGATTTGCCCCGCATTGAACACAGTGTCCAGATCCCCCTGGTCCAGTCCGAAGTTTTCAATATCGAGGGTAGGGGAATATTTTCTGCGCTCCCGCACCGGGTTCGTTTTTGTAAATAAGTGACCCCTGCTCCGGTAGCCATCGATCAACCGTACTACCCGGAATTCCTTCTGCATGGATTCCGGCATGGCAACCGACTGTCCGGATTCCGTGTGTACCACACCCCCGGTATCGAATTAATTACCAAAAATACAACTTTTCACACGTATTCCCTTAAATTAGGCGGGAATTCACAAAAAGGAAGCCCATGAAATTCACGCATTTGAGCGGAAATCGCATCCTGGTTTTGGCATTGCTTTTTATTTCCCTTTGGGGCACTGCCCGGGGACAGTTGGCAACCGTGAATTCGGATTTCTGGTCTCGGGTGCGATACGGGGGAGGTATTGGGCTTTCCTTTGGAAATGAGTCCGTACAAATTGGCCTGGCCCCGAGTGCGATCTACCAGATAAACAATTATGCGGCCCTGGGCATCGGACTCAACTATACCTATTCCAAAATTTTTGACACAAAGTTCTCCGCATATGGAGGCAGTGTCATTGGGTTGGTAAACCCGATCCCGGCCCTGCAGCTCTCAGGTGAATTTGAACAGCTTTACGTAAACCGAAGTTTTGGCCCCCTGGACGACTCCTACTGGCTCCCCGCCCTTTTTCTGGGCCTGGGGTATTCCACCGGCCCGGTTACCTTCGGTATCCGGTTCGACGTCCTGTACGATTCGGACAAAAGCCTGTATGCAGACCCCTGGCTTCCCTTTGTTCGCTTTTATTTCTAGGGACCTCCTCCCCCCTACCGGCTGCGGAATTCGATTTTCTTCCACTCCCGCTTCAGCAGTATGAAGGTGACCTGTGAGGCAACCTCCACGGCGTCGGTAACCTGAACAGCCTTGAATTCACGCTCGGGAATATCCGCTGCGTACATCAGGTTCAAATACTGGTCAAAGCGCTCCATGAGGAGTACATAGAGGCTTTCGCGGAGCCTTTGAAAGATCTCCTCAAAATCGGACTCCTCCGGCCTGCACCCCTGGAGAGGAAAGGGTATGTTCGCCCGTTCATAATCCTTCTGCAACTGGGAACACAACAGATTCCATTTACCAGATTCCCGGGCCCGGATCAGCAGGTCATATGCATTGTTGAAATTCGTTTCCATGGGTTCCGCAGTACCGATTTGGTCAGCAGGTGGTTATCTCTTATAGATCTTCCCTTCCTTCATGACAAAACCGACTTCTTTCAGGACACCCACATCCTGCAGGGGATTCCCTCCTACCGCAATGATGTCTGCAATAAACCCGGGTTTGAGCTGGCCGAGCTGTCCGCCCATGCCCAACAGGGTGGCATTCGTAATGGTGGCTGCCCTCAGCGCCTCAGCAGCCGGCATGCCGCCCTCAACCATATAGCCGAATTCCTGGGCGTTGGTCCCATGTGGGAACACCCCGGCATCCGTTCCGAAGGCAATGGGTACCCCTTTTTTATAGGCACGGGAAAAGGTGTTTTGAATCTGGGGGCCGATTTCTTTGGCCTTCTGGGCTACTACCGGCGGAAAGTATCCCGGGATTTCCGCATTGCGGGCCGCTTCCTTCCCTGCGGATATGGTAGGGACCATGTAAACCCCGTATTCCTTCATTAGGTCCATGGTAGCCTCGCTCATCAGGGTTCCGTGTTCGATGGTATTTATCCCCCCTTTTATGGCCCGCTGCATTCCCTCATCCCCATGGGCGTGGGCTGCAGAAAGCATTCCATAGTCTTTTGCAGTTTCGGTAATCGCGCGTATCTCTTCCGTTGTAAACTGTGGGTTCTGTCCATTTTTTGCCACACTCAGCACACCTCCGGTAGCGGTGATCTTTATGACGTCCGAACCCTCTTTGTAACGCTGCCGGACCGCCTTTCGGCCCTCCGCCGGGGAATTGACCACTCCATCCTTCGGACCAGGGTCACCCATCAGTTCCAGGCTCCTTCCGTTGGTAGGATCCGCATGCCCCCCTGTGGTCCCGATGGCCTTGCCAGCGGTAAATATCCTCGGGCCCGGCGTAAGCCCTTTTTCAATAGCTTTTCTCAGGGCGATATTGACCCCGGACCCTCCCAGGTCCCGGACGGTCGTAAAACCAGCCAGCAGGGTGCGCTCTGCGTAAACCGCGGCCTCAAAGGCTATGTCGGCCGGGTTCATGGTAAATTCCTTTATATAGGCATCCGGGCTCGACTGACCCTCTATATGCACGTGCATGTCAATCAGGCCAGGCAACACGGTCTGAGAGTGAAGGTTGACGAGAAAGTCCTCCGACCCGCCTTCCCGATAGCCGTCCAGGACCTCCACGATCCGATCCCCATCCACCACAAGGGTCTTTTCCTTCAGAATTTTCCCTTCAGCAACATCGAGGAGTTGCCCGCATTGCAAATACTGTTTTTGGGCTGAAGCTGAAAAAGCCAGGGAGAGCATCAGCAGAATGAGAATTTGTTTCATATGAATCACTTTGATGGGTTTACCGAATTTTACCGGGATTTTCTGATTTCGTGTTCCCAGGCCCAGGCGGATTTCATGGCGTCATCCAGTGAGGATTCCGCCTTCCAGCCCAGGACCGTGTTGGCCCGGGTGGTGTCTGCATACGCCTCGGTGATATCCCCGGGTCTGCGGCCGACTACCTCATAGTTAAGCGGAACCCCGCTGACCCGTTCAAAACTCTGGATAACCTCCAGGACGGAACTTCCTTTTCCTGTCCCGACATTGAAGACCTCATAATTCTCTTCGTTCTTACCTGACAGCAATCGCTGCAGGGCTACCACATGGGCGCGCGCAAGGTCGACCACGTGAATATAGTCCCGGATACAGGTACCGTCCGGGGTGGGATAATCGTCCCCAAATACGGAGAGCTGCTGCCGGATACCCGCCGCCGTCTGGGTGATAAAGGGCACCAGATTCTGAGGCACTCCCAGAGGCAATTCCCCGATCCTTGCAGAGGGATGCGCCCCGATTGGATTGAAATATCGCAGGGAAATCGCCTGCAACCGGTCACGGACTTTACAGGTGTCCCGGATAATTTCCTCCCCTATCTGTTTGGTATTCCCATAGGGGGATTCAGCAGGCTTGACAGGAGCGTCTTCCGTAATCGGCATTTTATCCGCCTGTCCGTACACCGTACAGGAAGAGCTGAAAATAAAGTGGGCTTTTTCCTTTTTCTCCAACTCCTGAAGCAGGGAGACCAGGGTAGTGAGGTTGTTTTCGTAATACAGGAGGGGCTCCTCCACGCTTTCCCCTACCGCCTTGGAGGCTGCAAAATGGATCACCCCTGAAAGGTCCGGGTATTTCCTGAAGAATTGCGCAACTTTTTCCCGCTCCCGGAGGTCGAATTTCTCAAAAAGAGGCCGAATCCCGGTAATGGCCTGAATACCGTCCAGCACACTTTCAGAGGAATTGGAGCAATTGTCGATGATCACTACTTCATATCCGGCCTGTTGTAGTTCCACGGCCGTATGGGAACCTATAAATCCAAGGCCCCCGGTCACCAGTATTTTCATGATTTCGTTGGTTTGATAGTATTTCAGGTATGCTTCGGCCCGTACCGGGGTTCAGGTTTTCCCATCCATAAAATTGAGTACTGCCTGGGTGATGTAATTAAGTTGTTCCTCATCCAGTTCTGTATGCATCGGCAGGGAGATCACCTCCTGGCAAAGCTGGTTGGTCACTTTAAAACCGGCTTCGTCATATCGGCTATCCGCATAGGCTTTTTGCCTGTGAAGAGGCACGGGATAGTAGATGCCGAAGGGGACCCCGGCAGCTGCCAGGTGTTCTGCCAGCGCATCGCGTTTGCCTCCGCCCACTTTCAGGGTATACTGGTGGAAGACGTGACAGTCACAGGTATCGCAAATACCCGTGCACCCCCGCATCGTTTTTGGGACCGTCAATTCCGGGTGCGCTCCAAAAGCCGCGTTGTAAAAACGGGCTGCTTCCCGCCGCCTTTCACAGTATTGGTCCAGGTGGGGAAGTTGTGCGCGCAAAACGGCAGCCTGCAGGGAATCCAGGCGAGAATTTACCCCGACCACATCGTGGTAATAACGCCTGTACATCCCGTGGTTCACGATACCCCTGAGGGTGTGGGCCAGATCGTCGTCATTGGTAAACAGGGCACCCCCATCCCCGTAACACCCGAGGTTTTTAGAAGGAAAAAAGGAGGTGGCTCCCACATCGCCAAGGGTCCCGGCCTTCTGAAGCCTGCCGTCGGAAAACTGGTAATTGGCCCCAATCG
>JARRQA010000195.1:5354-7839 GCA_037382325.1 Robiginitalea sp. | reverse complement strand
TTTTTAGGTACTTATTTAGCCAAAGCCAGTCCTTAGAGTTCGATCGCCTACAGGATATGTTTCTCCTCGGTATAGCTGGATACCACCTCCAGAGCCCCTTCGTAAGGATCCAGAGGGGTAAGGAGTGTCTCTAAGATATGAATATTATTAATTTGGTGGTTGAGTGAGTAGTAGCCCATCCCGCGGACCTGTGATCCCTGAAGCCAAATGGCCGAACGCTCTCCGCTGTTTCGTCCGCGGTCAACCAGCAACAGGTTACGGTCTTCGAGCCGGTACGGGTTTCCGTTGACCCGGATTTCCATGGGGTGGTTTCCCGCCTGGTATCTGGGACGTTTGTTGTATACAGGGGTGTTGCCCAGGGTTTCCACAAAGGCCTTCAGCCGTGCCATCAGTTCGCCTCCCGTACGTTCAAACTGTACCTCGCGGGTCTCTTTCCTCAGGCTGCGAGCCAATCGGTCCTGACGTGTAAAATGCCGGTTGACGGCTGCCTGCATATCGCCGCTGCTGTCCAGGTAGATCAACTCCTCATCCCGGTTAAAAAAGTAGTAAACCCCGGTGTCTGAAGGAACGGATTCCACCAGTCTTAACTGCCTGGAGGAAAGTTCTCCGTGTTGTTCGGCCCGGACCACTTCCCTGAGGATTTCCTTTTCTGTGTCCCGGTCGAGCAGGACCTGGAACAGCTTCAGCGTTGCCAGGGCATCCCCGTTGGCCCGGTGCCGATTGCTTACCGGAATCCCCAGGGAACGGACCAGTTTGCCAAGGCTGTGGGATTCTGCCTCCGGGATCAGCCGTTTGGAAAGGTCAACGGTACAAAGCGTCTTGCGCTCGAATTCATACCCAAGCCGCCGGAATTCCGTCCGCAGGATGCGGTAGTCAAACTGGGCGTTGTGCGCCACCAGGACACTGCCTTCGGTGATCTCTACAATGCGTTTGGCCAATTGGTAGAACTTTGGGGCCGTGCGGACCATTTTTTGGGTAATCCCGGTCAGTTTCTGGACATAAGGTTGTATCTCCCGTTCCGGGTTAACCAGACTGATAAAGGAATCCACCACCTGATGTCCGTCAAAACGGTGGATGGCGATTTCCGTAATGGCTTCTTCGTTGAATTTGCCCCCGGTGGTTTCTATGTCGAGTATGGAGTACATAAATTCGCTAGGGGTTCAATTGGCAATCCCTCAGGCCAAAGATACTGCTTCCGATACGGACCATGGTACTGCCTTCCTCAATGGCGACGGTATAATCTCCGCTCATGCCCATTGAAAGGATGTCCATTTTTTCCCGGGTGGGACTGACTTCGTCGAAAAGGGATTTGAGGCTCCTGAACTCCGAGCGTACCAGCTCCATATCTTCGGTGAAGGTAGCCATCCCCATAAGCCCCCGGATCCGGACATGCCCGAGTTCTGAAAGAGTATCCTCCTCCAGGAGGCTCCGGACTTCATCCGCATCAAAGCCGAATTTAGTGGACTCACGGGCGATGTGGACCTGCAGCAGGCAATCGATAACCCGTTCGTTCTGTGCCGCCCGCTTGTTAATTTCCCTGAGCAATCGCAGGCTGTCAACCCCCTGGACCAGGCTTACGAAACCGGCCATGTATTTAACCTTGTTGCGCTGCACGTGCCCAATCATGTGCCACTGGATATCCTTGGGGAGGTTTTCCCATTTGGCGACCATTTCCTGTATTTTGTTCTCTCCGAAAACCCGTTGCCCGGCCTGGTAGGCCTCCATGATCTCCGATTCGCTCTTGGTTTTGGAAACGGCGACCAGCTGAACCCGGGGAGGCAGGGTTTTCTTGATTTGTTTCAGGTTCTCTGCAATATTCATTCTTTGGTATTTTGATGTCTCGCAGCCTTCTCTGGATTATCAGGCTTCTGCTTCCTGGGTGACTTTTCCAGAACAACAGGCTGTCAGGTTTAGCGGAACTGGGCAGATATGACCTCTGCCTTTCGGGATTCGGAGTAATCGTAAAACCCTTCTCCCGATTTTACCCCGAGTTTACCGGCCGTGACCATTTTCACCAGGAGGGGACAGGGAGCGTATTTAGGGTTCCTTAGCCCTTCGTATAAAACCTCGAGAATGGAGAGGCATACATCGAGCCCGATGAAATCTGCCAGCTGCAGCGGCCCCATCGGGTGGCCCATTCCGAGTTTCATCACGGTATCAATTTCCGCCACGCCGGCAATGCCGTGGAAGAGACTTTCGATGGCCTCATTAATCATAGGCATCAGGATACGGTTAGCGATAAACCCTGGGTAATCATTGACTTCCGTGGGGGTTTTGCCGAGGTTCCTGGACAGCTCCAGAATAGTTTGAGTGACGGAATCACTGGTGCTGTATCCCCGGATGACCTCCACCAGTTTCATGAGGGGGACCGGGTTCATGAAATGCATGCCGATCACCCTGGCGGGCCGGTTCGTTACGGCCGCGATCTCCGTGATGGAAATGGAGGAGGTATTGGAAGCCAGTATGGTCTTTTCAGGACAATGGG
>JARRQA010000195.1:0-5315 GCA_037382325.1 Robiginitalea sp. | reverse complement strand
CGGTATCTTCAGTGGCGGCTTCCACCACCAGGTCAGCATCCGCGACGGATTCAGAGAGGTTGGTCGAGGTGGTGATATTGCCGAGAATCTGTCCCACGCGGGCAGCATCGATCACTTCCTTTCGGACCATTCGCTGCAGGTTCTTTTCTATGGTTGCCATACCCATCTGAAGGCTGTCTTCAGAAATATCTACCAGGTGTACCTCATAATCGTTTTGGGCAAATACATGGGCGATTCCATTTCCCATGGTCCCGGCGCCGATGACGGCTATGTGTTTTATCATGGTTCGGAGGATTTACAGATTATTAAATCAGAGTTTTTTGGGGGTTCCAAAGGCCTCAATCACCTTCAGGGCCACATCCAGGGCCCTTGCACCCTGGGATACCGGTACAGGAGGGTCCTCGTCCTTTTCTATGGCCTGTGCGAACTGTTCGAGTTCATCCAGAATCGGGTTGTTGACGGGAATGTCCGGATTTTCAAAGTAGATCTGTTTCCGGTCGCCTTCCGCATTTTGCAGGACCATATCGAATTCCCCCGGGCTTTCAGGGGCATCTTTCATTTTGACCACCTCTACTTTGCGCTCGAGAAAATCCACGGAAATGTAGGCATCTCGCTGGAAAAATCGTGTTTTACGCATGTTTTTAAGGGAAATCCGGCTTGCAGTCAGGTTGGCGACGCATCCGTTCTCAAAGGCGATCCGCGCGTTGGCGATATCCGGAGAATTGCTGATCACGGAAACCCCGCTGGCCTGAATATCTGCCACCTCGGAGTCCACCACGCTGAGGATGATGTCGATATCGTGGATCATCAGATCCAGCACTACGGGAACATCGGTTCCCCTTGGATTGAATTCAGCCAGCCGGTGGGTTTCTATAAACATGGGTTTGGCGATCTGCCCGCGGACGGCCTGAAAAGCAGGGTTAAAACGTTCCACATGCCCAACCTGTCCCTTCAGACCACGTTCTTCCAACAATCGGATGAGTTCTTTTGCCTCCTCGAAGGTGTGGGTCACCGGTTTTTCAATAAAGACATGCCTGCCTGATTGGATGGCCTTTTTAGCACAGTCAAAATGGGAAAGGGTAGGGGTGACGATGTCCACCACATCCACCGCATCTATCAGGGCATTCATATTGTCGAAATAAGGGATCCCAAATTCCTCGGATACGGATTTTCCCTGTATCATGTCCGGGTCGTAAAACCCGATCAGATCATAACGGGAAGACTCCCTGAGCAGTCTCAGATGAATTTTTCCCAGGTGTCCTGCACCCAAAACGCCGGCTTTTAACATGAGGTGTTCCTTGGAGTTTTTCCAAAAATAAACATACTTATCGATTTAACCTTCCGGGGCGGGAGAAGTTCTGCAACTAATTCTCCTGATGCGCTCCTCCCTGAATCCACCCGGCCAAAAAAAGAGCTGTGACTCTTGGAGAGATTTTCTAAATTCGCATAAAAACGCTCTTGAGGGATACACTCAAACATCAGGGAAAACGAAATCAGTTGGTGGAACTGGTCGCTTCCAAGGGCATCCGCGAAAAGGCGGTCCTGGCCGCTATCGGAGCAGTCCCCAGGCACCTTTTCATGGACAGTGGTTTTGAAGACCATGCCTATCAGGACAAGGCGTTCCCCATCGCAGCCGGCCAGACGATTTCTCAGCCCTATACGGTGGCGTACCAGACGGAACTACTGCAGGTAAAACCCGGCGACAAAATTCTGGAAATCGGCACGGGCAGTGGGTATCAGACAGCTGTTTTGCTCAAACTACGGGCAAAGGTGTATACCGTGGAGCGGCAGTTGAGCCTTTATAAGAAAACAAACCTGTTTTTCAAGAAAATGGGGTATCGTCCCAAACGCTACGTGTTCGGGGACGGATATAAGGGACTACCCGAAGAGGCCCCTTTTGACGGGATCCTTGTCACGGCAGGCGCTCCGCGGATCCCCAAAATGCTCCTTTCCCAACTCAAGGTAGGGGGAAGGTTGGTCATTCCGGTGGGGGAGGAAGAGCAGACCATGATGCTGATCATCCGCACATCGGAAAAAGAGTTTGAGCGGCATGAATGCGGTTCCTTTCGCTTTGTCCCCCTGCTCGAAGACAAAAACTGACCTCCCTAGTTGTTGAACTGTTTTTTGATGCGGTCCAGCTGCCTTTTTGATTCCCTCGCCTTGATGGTCTCCCGTTTATCGTACTGTTTTTTACCACGTGCCAGGGCGATTTTCAGTTTGGCCAGACCGCGCTCGTTGATAAACAGGTTGAGAGGCACAATAGTATTCCCGCTGGTTTGTACCGCCTTCTGCAGTTTTTTCAGTTCCTGCCGCTGCAACAGCAGCTTTCTTTCCGCCTTGGGCTGGTGGTTGTAATGGGACCCGTGGCTGTAAGGGTCTACCTGCATGTTTACCACAAAGAGTTCCCCCCGCCCATTGAACTCACAGAACCCCTCGGAAATCGAGGCTTTGCCATTCCTGATGGATTTGATCTCGGTTCCCGACAGTACAATGCCGGCCACATAGGTGTCCAGCAGTTCATAATCGAAGCGGGCGCGTTTGTTCTTTATGTTGATCCGTTTCTGCATCGGTTGCAAAAGTACTATAAATTCAAGGCTTCTGTATATTAATCCGGAGGACTGTGGAATTTGAAGGGAAAGTCCCACCTTTGCAGAAAAATTTTCAGTGTTATGAAAAAGCTTTTAGGGATTTTCCTGCTTTTCTTTTCTATCGGATGTAAGGAGCAGCCGCGCCCATCAGCAGATGCCCAAAAAGTCGTTGATAAGGCTATCGAGGCCTCCGGCGGCGGTCACTTTCAGGACAGCCGGATACAATTCACCTTCCGCGACCGGAAATACGTCGCTTACCGGGAGAACGGACGACGTATTCTGAAGCGGATCACCCAGACAGATACGGCCCTGATCGAAGATGTAATATCCGGAGCCTCCTTTGAGCGCATCGTCGACGGCGTTCCCCAACAACTGGCCGATACCACCCGTCAGAAACTATCAGATGCCGTGAATTCAGTGCATTACTTTGCCTACCTCCCATACGGGTTGAATGATGCGGCAGTGAACAAGGCCTATCTGGGGGAAGTAAAAATAGGAGATTCCATGTACCACAAAATACAGGTGACCTTTGACCAGGAAGGTGGCGGTACGGATTTCGAGGACATCTTCGTTTACTGGTTCAACACGGATACCCACCTCCCTGATTACCTGGCCTATGAGTACCATACCAATGGCGGGGGCATGCGGTTCCGGAAGGCTTATAATGAAAGGAAGGTAGGCGGAATCCGCTTTGTGGATTACCGGAATTTTAAATATGAGGGGCCCCTGCCGGTGACCTCCCTGGACAGCCTCTACCTGGCGGGGGATCTGGAATTGCTCTCCCGGATCGCGCTTGAGGATATCGAAGTCAGTCCGGACAGTTACAATTGAACTGAAGTCGACTCACGGAGCTGTTGTCCCCAAAGAGCGTAACGATATAGAGTCCCCCGTTGTCATCGTCCGCCATTTGTGAAAACTGCTCTTCCCCGATCAGACGATTGACCATCTCCGGAGTGGTATTGCTGTGGCCCACCACCAGCACCTTTTTCCCCAGGGTTTCCGCTCTGAAAGCGTTCATGTCCATAGTTGCCGGATCGTAATACGTCACGGAGATGTCCTGCTTGATCGAAATCGGAGCTGCCGTCATTCGGGTTCTTTCGTAGTCGGTCGAATAGATGGCATCCAAAGAAACATCATCCAGTATTTCGGCCCAGTGCATGGCCCTGCCCAGGCCGTTTTGATTGAGCTCCGGGTCCGGGTTATCCGGGTTGGAACGGTCCTTTTCAGCGTGACGGATCAGATAATAGGTGCTGATCACCGACGTGCTTTCCCCCAGGATTACTGTAGGTTCTTCCCTGCAGGAAAAGAATGTTAACAAGCAAATTCCGAATATTATTGAGGGAAAAATTTTCATAGTTTTGCGCTTTACGTAAATTTAGATACCCGCAAATTCCGCGGTGTTAAAGCAAATATAGCATTTCATTGCCATTGTTTTTATAAAGGGTCCATGGGAAAAAAGGGAATTTGTGCGTTGTTTTTTTGGCAGTTTCCCAAACCCTTGAGCTGCCTGCGGATTTCAGACAGCACAACCTGCTGGATTACAATTCCAACCTCATGAACCCGGTATTATCGCTTCAGCAAGACGCCCAGCAGCGACTGACCCTCTGGACGCGCTGGCAGTGGCAGAGCATTGATTCAGACCCCACCACCCTTTATCTCAGCTACCTTCGAAACGAAGGAGATCTGGCCTTTGGGGCCGGGTTCTTCCAACACAATACCGGCTTGTTTCAACAAAATGGCGGCGTCCTGAATTTCGCCTACCGTCTTTCCCTCGGGGATGATTTTGGTCTGGCCCTTGGCCTGAACCTTTTTGGCTACCAGCGCCAATTGGCCGACGATCGCTTTATCCCGGGTGAGCCCATCCTGCCGGTGGATGATGAGGTAAATGACTTTATCCTTCAGATGGCGCCTGGCCTGGAAGTACAGGTGGAGCGTTTTGCCCTTGGGGTAACCATCGAGAATCTTTTTGACTATAATTTTACCGAAAGTGAAGCGGTTACCGCTTCAGATGAGAAAACCATCACCCTGCTGGGCCGGTACGCCTTTCCGGTTTCCGAAAGTGCCTCCGGTCGCCAGACATTTCTTCAGCCGCAATTATATTATCGGAGGATTCCGGGGTATGACAATCAGGTGGGTCTCAATGCGCTTTGGTCTGCGCCCTCCTATTGGGCCCAGACCGGGTACAACAGCTATTACGGGTTCTCGGTTGGAGCCGGGGCTAAACTTTTTCAACGCGTGTCCATTGGTGGACTCATGGAATTTGGTTCGAATGACAATGACGTGGGAGGAAACACCAGCTATGAAGTGGTGCTGGCATTTTCTTTTGGCCGCAAGCGTCCGGAGCTACCCAGAGAAGAACCGAGGGAGGAACTCATCGTCCATCAGGCTGAACCAGATCCGGAACAGGCCGAAATTGCCACGGAAATCGAAGCCCAACAACGGGCTATTGAGCAGGCCGCCCGCAAACAGGATTCCCTGGATGCCCTTGCCAGGGAACAGGAACTGACCCTGGAACGGAGGAGGGATTCCATCCGGCAGATGGAGGAGGCTGCTTTGGCGCTGAGGCGTCGGCAGGATTCGGTTCGGCAGGCGGAAGAGGCTGCCCTGGCCCAGCGGGAGAAAGTGGTGCCGGAGAAGGGCGAGAAGTATCAGGAGGTCAGCCAGGAGGAAGGTCTGCAACCAGGATTCTATCTCATCGCAAATGTGTTTGGAACGCAGCGATACTAT
>JARRQA010000194.1:0-4108 GCA_037382325.1 Robiginitalea sp. | reverse complement strand
GAAGATCATCCGATTGCCTATCTTTAAAACAAAGATAAAAGAAATCCAACGTTCGTTCCATGGATCAATTTTCACGTTTTCGCACCCATTTTCCCGTATTAAGCCAGTACACCTACCTGGACACTGCCGCATGGGGCCTTCTGCACGATGAACTCCTGGAATGGCGGCAGGAGCACGACCTTGACTTTCTGATCGGGGGGAGTATGATGAAGATGGAAGCCCTGGAGATCCTGGAACACACGCGGGAGCACCTCGGGAGGTTTTTCAACTGCCCTCCCGAACGGATTTCCCTGAGCCCGAACTTTTCCCTGGGACTCAACCTTCTTTTGGAAGGGCTGCAGCCCAATAGCCGGATCCTGCTGCTTGAAGGGGACTATCCCTCTCTGAACTGGCCTTTTGAAACCCGGGATTTTGTGGTTCAAACGCTGCCCTCCGGCCCGGATCCGGAAGCACAGATCACTGCTTCTTTGGCCGAAACACGGGCAGATGTCCTCGCCCTTTCGCTGGTGCAGTGGGTGGATGGAAAGCTCATCTCCCCTGAGTTCCTGAGGGATCTGAAAAGAACGCATCCCAATCTGCTGATCATCGCAGATGCCACCCAGTATGCCGGGGCCTTTATGCTGAATTTTGGCGATTCCGGTATCGATGTGCTGGGCTCAAGTGGTTATAAGTGGCTCCTGGGCGGGAATGGCAATGGCTTTTTCCTCTTCAGTCCGGAAGCGGAGAACCGGTTTAAGGTACGGGCTACCGGATTCAACGCGGTGGCTCCGGATCTGAGCAAAAAGCACGACATCCCTTTCCATCGGAAATTGGAACCCGGGCATCTGGACACCTTTACTTTCGGAAGTCTGAATTTTTCTCTGGGTTTGCTCGATACAATGGACATGGAGGCGGTGGACCGCTACAACCGGCAACTCAGCCAAAAGGTCCGGGAGGCCCTGGGAGCCCGCTCCTTGCTGGGTGAAGACCTCCTGCAAAGGAAATCACACAGCACCATCTTCAATATTCCCGAACCAGGGGGGCGCTATGACCGCCTGAGGCAGGCCGGGATCGTTTGTTCACCCAGGGGTAACGGGGTACGCCTCAGTTTTCATTGCTACAATACCGAAAACGACCTGGACCGGCTGATCGAAGTCTTGAAATCGGAACCCTGACCCTTGTATTTCTTATAATTTACACCCTTCGTTTTTGAAAAGATGAACAGATCGTAAATCCAATTTTATGAAATTCATAAATCTGACTTAACGAATTGTCTATTAGGGGTTTTATGCTTTGCTTTGTCCCGTAAAATCAAAAAACAACTTTATCATGGCAATAAAGAAACAATACCTGAAATCTAAACCTGTATGCAAGGTGACCTTTACCGTGCCTGCAGAAGAAGCTAAGAAAGTAGCTGTTGTTGGAGACTTCAACGACTGGAATCCCAAAGGCAGCATGCTGAAGAAACTGAAGAACGGGACCTTCAAGGGAACGTTTGACCTGCCCAGGGAACAGACTTTTGAGTTCCGTTACCTGATCGACGGGCAGTATGTGAATGACGAGGCTGCGGACCGCTACCAGTGGAACGAGTTTGCCGGTGCTGAAAACGCCGTCATCGAACTTTAAAATCGTATTGCAAAGCGTAAAAAAACCCCGCCTCAGGCGGGGTTTTTTATTTTGAGTCCACTCCAGCTTACACGGCCACCGTTCCTTTGATATGGGGGTGTGGGTCGTAGTTTTCCAGGGAAAAGTCCTCGTAGCGGAAGGCAAAGAGGTCTTTTACTTCGGGGTTGAGTTTCATGGTCGGTAAGGGTCTGGGATCCCGGCTGAGTTGCAGGTGTATCTGTTCCAGGTGGTTGTTGTATATATGGGCATCCCCGAAGGTATGAATAAACTCCCCGGGTTCAAAGCCGCTTACCTGTGCAATCATAAGGGTCAGCAGCGCATAGGAGGCGATGTTGAAAGGGACTCCCAGGAAGATGTCGGCGCTTCGCTGATAGAGCTGGCAGGATAGTTTGCCATCTGCCACGTAAAACTGAAAGAAGGCGTGGCAGGGAGGCAGGGCCGCCTTGCCGTCCGCGACATTTTCGGCAAAGGATTTCGAGGTGTTGGGCAGTACGGAAGGATTCCAGGCCGCTACCAGCATACGGCGACTGTCCGGGTTGTTTTTCAGGGTGTGCAGCAATTGTTTCAGCTGGTCGATCCCCTCGCTGTTCCAGTTCCGCCACTGGTGGCCGTAGACCGGACCCAGGTCCCCGTTCTCATCGGCCCACTCATTCCAGATCCGTACCCCGTTTTCCTGCAGGTATTTAATATTCGTATCCCCCTTTAGGAACCAAAGCAATTCGTAGATAACCGATTTAACATGGATCTTCTTGGTGGTGACCAGGGGAAACCCCTCGGAAAGGTCAAAGCGCATCTGATATCCGAAAACGCTCAGGGTGCCAGTGCCGGTACGGTCGGATTTCAGGGTTCCGTGCTGAAGGACGTGTTTTAAAAGGTCGTGATACTGCTTCATTGGGGTGTTGCTGATTTTGGTTTAAGGGACGATTTTCCTGCTGCCGGGGCATCGCCCAAAAGTAAGGATTCGAGTGGGGTTTTGGAATGTCCGTGGAAAGCTTTTTTCCACAGGCTTATCAACCCGTTGATAACAGCCTCGTAGCCCGTAGGTTTACCCCAGGATCATCCCGGCAATGGTTGCGGAAAGAAGGGAAGCCAGGGTACCCCCGAGGACGGCTGTAAGCCCGAATTCGGAAAGGGTTTTTCGTTGTCCCGGGGCGAGGGAACCAATCCCCCCGATCTGGATGCCGATAGAAGCAAAATTTGCAAAACCGCAGAGCATATAGGTCGCCATGATAATGGATTTTTCGTAACCGAGGTGGGTGGCACTGGCCACCTCTTTTAGTTCTGCAAGCTGGATATACCCCACAAATTCACTGGCTGCCAGTTTGATGCCTAGCAGTTGCCCCATCATCATGATGTCGTTCGCTTCCACCCCGATCAGCCACATAAGGGGGGCAAAAAGAGCCCCCAGGACCGCCTCCAGGGAAAGGGATTCATAGGCGGTTTGGCTGGCAATCCAGGTATTCAGGCTGCTCCAGTCCCCGATCCAACCGAGGATGCCGTTGATCATGGCGATAAAAGCCACAAAGACCAGCAACATGGCCCCGACGTTCACGGCCAGTTTCAGCCCTTCCGTAGTGCCGTTTGCGATGGCATCCAGCAAATTGCTCCCGATTTTATCTGAGGTAACCCGTATCTCGCTGTCCACGGCTTCGGTCTGGGGCTGTAGCATCTTGGAGATCACGATCGCTCCGGGGGCCGCCATTACGGAGGCAGCAATCAGGTGGCGGGCAAACTCCAGGCGCAGCTGCGGGTCATTCCCCCCGAGGAAGCCTATGTAGGCCGCCAGCACGCCTCCGGCCACGGTAGCCATCCCGCCGACCATGACCAGTAAAATTTCTGACCGGTTCATCTTTTCCAGATAGGCCTTGATCAGCAGGGGCGCCTCGGTCTGGCCCAGGAAGATATTCCCCGAAATACTAAGGCTTTCAGGACCTGAGATCCCAAGACCCCTGGAAAGGAGCCAGGCCAGTCCTTTCACCACTTTCTGTATAATTCCGAAGTAATACAGCACAGAAGTAAGGGCTGAAAAGAAGATAATGGTGGGGAGGATCTGAAAGGCAAAGACATACCCGATATTGGGATTTTCCAGGTCCATCAGGTTGCCGAAGACAAAGGTGCTCCCGGCAAGGGTAAATTCCAGGATGCTGTTAAAGAACTCTCCCAGGATGTTGAAAAACCACTGTACGGCAGGTACCTTTAATACCCCAATAGCCAGTAAAACCTGTATGCCCAGGCCGATTCCGACGGTTTTCCAGTTGATTCTCCGGCGATGCGCACTGAAGGCAAACGCAATTGCGAGGACGGCCACCAGGCCGAGTACTCCGCGCCCGAGGGATCTAAGGCTGAATCCTTGGTTTGGGATGATTTGGCGTCCCGCATCTCCTATAAGGGTAGTATCCGTGGCCAGGGAAAGGGAATCGGCAATAGCAGTTTGTTGCCCCAGGCCGGCTTCAGGCAGCAGCAGGCATCCCATCAGGCAAGCCATCCAGAGCAACCTCCGGGG
>JARRQA010000193.1:0-4132 GCA_037382325.1 Robiginitalea sp. | reverse complement strand
GCATCATACCTGCTCAACCCTCCTTCCCCATCCAGGTCCCAGGCCATCCCGGTGGCTACCCATAAAGTCCCCTCTGAATCTACGTAAAGGCCTCTGACATCATTGTCTGAAAGGGAAGTGGGATCGTTGGGATCATGGGAATATCTTTTGAATTTTCCCGATTCCATATTGAGCCTGGAAAGACCCTGACGCCCTCCAACCCAGATGTCCCCTTTTGAATCTTCAATAATAGCCCCGGTTTCTCCCGGCATTATGGATTCGGGGTCTTCAGGGTTGGTGGTATATCTGGTAAAGGATTCCTGGTCAGGATTATAGGATGTCAGGCCCCCGCCAGTCCAGTGTGTCAACCATATCATCCCTTTGCTGTCCAGGTAAATTTCTTCAATGTAGTCACTGTTGAGGGTGTTCTGGTTGACGGGGTCTGAGATGTATGTGATAAAATTTGAGCCATCATAGCGATGCAATCCCCCTTGTGAGGCGAACCACATATAACCCAGACTGTCCTGTATAATGGCCTGTACGCTGTTACCAACCGGTCCACCGGGAAGCTCAAATTTTTCAAAGACCAGATCAGAATCAACAATCTCTGATTCCATCTGTGCGAAGGAATAAGCAAGGCTTATAAAAAATGCGAGAACCATTAGGTTGATTCTCTTAAAATATTGTTTATCAGACATGGGAATCACTCATACAGGGAAGGTAACAAAAAATTCTGCCCCTTCTCCATCCTCGCTTTGGACTTTTAGGGTTCCCCCATGCCCCTTGGTCACAATATCATAGCTCATGCTAAGCCCCAATCCGGTACCCTCCCCGGTGGGTTTGGTGGTAAAGAAAGGCTGGAAGATCTTGTCCCTGATTTTATCGGGAATCCCTCCTCCGTTATCCCGGACTGAAATTTCAACGCCTTCAGGCGTTTTTCGGGTGGTTACCCATACCGTGGGCTCATATCCTTCCGGCACGGATGCCTTCCGTTCGCTTACCGCATGGAAGGCATTGGTGATTAAGTTTAGCAGTACCCTTCCGATGTCCTGTGGGATGACCCTGACCTCTGGCAGCTCAGGGTCAAAATCCGTTTCCATATGTGCGTTAAAGGACTTGTCCTTGGCCCGAAGGCCATGGTAAGCAAGACGTAGGTACTCGTCTGCCAGGGCATTGAGGTCCGTGGGTTCCTTTTTACCATCCCCGCTGCGACTGTGTTGCAGCATCCCCCTGACGATGCTGTCAGCACGCTGGCCGTGGTGCACGATCTTTTCCAGGTTCTGGATTACATCAGCGGCTATGGCATCGGCTTCCTTCGTGTCTCCTTTTTTTAATTCTTCCTTCATTTCCTCGAGGAGTTCGCGGCTCACTTCGGAGAAATTATTCACGAAGTTCAGGGGGTTTTTTATCTCATGGGCTATCCCGGCAGTGAGTTCCCCAAGGGAGGCCATTTTCTCGGACTGTATGAGTTGCTGTTGCGTATTCTTGAGCTCCTGATAAGCCTTTTCGATTTCATGTGCCTGCGCCAATTCTTTGTCTTTGGCGCGTTCCCGTTCCTTTTGAATGGTCCTGGTTCTCTGAACCCTGTGAATCGATACCGCACCCAGAACAAAAACCAAACCATAGCCAACATAGGCCCACCAGGTCTTCCACCAGGGAGGGGCAATGGTGAAATTGACCGTTTTTACATCGCTCCACACCCCGTTTGGGCTGGCGGCACGCACCGAAAACGTATAATTTCCGGGTTGCAGATCATAGAAGTAAGCAGCGCGGGAACTTCCCACATGGCGCCAGCTTTCATCCATGGGTTCGAGCCGGTAGGCAAACTGGTTTTTTGAGGGGTTGTCATAATGGATTCCCGTATAGGTTATGGAGAGGTTGTTTTGTGAATGTTCCAGAGAAAGACTCTTTTCTTCGGGGAGCGGAACGGTGGCTTCACCTACTTTCATTCCCGTTATTCTTGTCATCGGTGGACGGGAATCCCCGGTGAATTCAGCCGGATCAAATACAGTGACCCCGTTGCTGCCCCCGAAGACAAAAAGGCCATTAGACAATTCCAGGGCGGCGTTATCGGCGTAAAGACTTTGGGCGCCTTCTTCATTGCCGTAGGAGGTAAAGGTCTCCGTTTCCAGGTCGAACCTGGTTATTCCCCGGAAGGTACTCATCCACAGCACATTCCTGACTTCATCTTCCAGGATACCCTGTATGCTTGGGCTGGGCAGGCCGTCCTCCATGCTGTAATACCGGATCTCTCCGCTATCTGGGTCATACCGGTTCAAACCTCCCTGCCACGTTCCTACCCACAGGTAGCCATCTTCATCTTCCAGAAGGGAATTGATATCCTGTGATGAAAAGACAGGCCCCTGGTTGGGATTATACCCGTGTCTCTTAAGGTCATCGGTGTTTTTATCCAGGAAAAAAAGCCCTTCATTGGTTTGGACCCAAAGGCCTCCCCGTTTGCTTTCCACCACCTTCAGGACTTCGTTGCTTACTACCTGGCCCATTTCTCCCTCTGAAAGGTCATATAAACTGTACCCTTCCCCGGATTGCCTGTATAGTCCGGACATGGTGCAAATCCAAAGATCCCCCTCAGAATCCCGGTACACGTAATTGAGCCATTCCACCTTTTCTGATTCGCTTAAAATTTCAGGGTTTATTACCTGTCCGGTGTTGACATCATATCCGTACAACTTATTGCCCGATCTGAACAACAGTCTTCCTTTGTCATACGCGTTGATCATTTGGATACCTTCATACTGGGGCAGTGTCTCCTTAAAAAGCATCTTTGAAATTTCCCCCGTTGTTGGGTTTATCTTATTTAGGCCTTCTTCCCCGGCCCAGTTATAGGTAGGAAACCAGAGATTTCCCGCTTCATCTTCAAAGGGGTTACTCGCCCAGCCCTCTGTTACAGAATCAGGATCGTCCGGGTTATGCAGGTAGGAAGTCAGGGACTGTTTGGGAGGAATACAGTAAAGGCCATAGGTGCCGGTACCCAACCAGATGTTGCCCATCTCATCATAAAGAAAGGCATTAAAGGGCCGGGCCACACTGTTTTTTGGGATTTCAAACTGGCCTGCGGGGATGTCAAAGAGCTCCAGGCCATCCCTGTGGCTTACCCACAGACGGGTATTGTCAAAGCCAATACGGGTTGTCCAGTCCGTAATCCCGTTAAAAGGCGTTTGAAACGATTTGAATTCGATGGTATCCCGTTCAAAATCTACTTTTCCAAGACGCCATTGGTTGGTCACAAACCAAAGATGTTCTTCATGGTCCCAAACAATATCCGTGATTATTTCCCGATCCAGCCAGGGGAATCTGCGAAGTTGTTCGAAGTCAAAAAAACGGGTTTCTCCGGAACCGATGATCATAAACCCCTGGTTGCAGATCAGGGCGATTTGACCCTGGTCGTTACCCGCCATGCGATAGACATTCTGTACCGCTTCACCGTTTTCCAGATGCACCACCTCAAACTGCCCGTCCGCCTCTCTGTATTTGAGTAGCCCCGGGTAGTCATCATAACCGGTCCCCGAATTGATGCCGAAATAAAAGGCTCCGTTGCGGTCGGACTCAATGTGGGTAACCATAGGTTGGGCGTTGGACGGGTATTCGATAAAGTCCTGTATCGGAAAGTTTTCAAAAAGGCCGGTGTGCACATCGTGCCTGTAGATCTTGTTCATGCTGCCTATCCAGATGTCCCCGTTGGAGCTTTCCGCAAGTTTGTAAAGCAACAGGTCGTCTATGGTAGTGGAGTCCTTGGGATCCGGATAGAAGTTTTTGAATTCATATCCATCAAAGGTAAGCAGGCCGCTGAAGGTGGTTATCCAGATCTTTCCATTCCGGTCGGCCAGCAGGTCCGTGATGATCATTCCATTCAGTTCCTCGTAGTGGTTCACCCGGCCAAATTGATTTTGTCCGTATCCCCACACGGAAAGAAACAACAGAAGTAAGACGGCAGAACGGAGTCGAATCATAAGGGTAAAGTAGTAAAAAATTCAGTGCCTAATCCGACTTTTGTTTTCATCTTCAGTTGCCCTCCATGCCCCTTGGTCACAATATCATAACTCATGGATAGCCCGAGTCCGGTCCCCTCCCCGGTGGGCTTGGTGGTGAAAAAGGGCTGGAAGATCTTTTCCTTGATCTTATCCGGTATCCC
>JARRQA010000192.1:0-4145 GCA_037382325.1 Robiginitalea sp. | reverse complement strand
ATGGGATGGGGGACCACCTGAACAAAGTAATGCTCTTTGGGCACAACCATGCCTTCACGCACCTGGTGAATGACTGGGGAAGCAAATACGTGGATAACGTCCCCACCACCGGCTTGACCGCTCTGGCCTTTGACGTGCAATCGTGGGGAGAGGTCGCCTTCGGCAAAACCGAAATGATGGTATTCCCGAAACAACTCAAATAAAGAATGAAAAAACACCAGTATATCAACAGGGAGATCAGTTGGCTCCGGTTTAACGAACGCGTTTTACAGGAAAGCGTGGATAAGGGGGTCCCGTTGATTGAGCGGTTGCGCTTTCTGGGAATCTTTTCCAACAACCTGGACGAGTTCTTCAAGGTGCGTTACGCCACGGTAAAACGAATTGTGCAGGCCGGGAAATCGGGGAAAAGCGTGTTGGGCGGCGAAAAGGCAAAGGACCTCCTGGAGGAGATCACCAATATCGTTATCAGACAGCAAAAGGAAAGCCAGGTAATCCTGAAGCAAATTGAAGAGGAACTGGAGGATGAGAACATTTTCCTGATCGATGAGAAGGAAATCCAGGAACACCAGGAGGATTTCCTGCGTAATTATTTCATACAAAACGTCAGTCCCTCCCTGATGACCATCATTCTGGATGAACATACCGAATTCCCGCGGTTGAAAGATTCGGCGGCTTACCTGGCCGTTAAAATGGTGCTGATCGATACGGGAGAGGACCCCTTGCGAAACGGGGATAAGCAGTATGCCCTTATTGAAATCCCCAAGGAGATCAACCGGTTTATAGTTCTTCCCAAGGAAGGAGAAAAGAATTATATCATTCTCCTGGACGACCTGATCCGCTATTCTCTCCGGAGCATTTTCAATATGTTTTCCTATCAGTCGGTGTCGGCCCATATGATCAAGATTACCCGGGATGCGGAACTGGATATCGACAACGACCTGAGCAAGAGTTTTATCGAAAAGATCTCCCACAGCGTGGAAAACCGCAAGATCAGCGATCCGGTGCGCTTTGTCTATGACAGTTCCATCGAGGAAGACACCCTTACCTTCCTGAAAGAAAAAATGCGGATACAGGATACGGACAGTGTCATTCCCGGGGGGCGGTACCACAACCGCCGGGACTATATGGGCTTTCCAAGCCTGGGGCGTTCCGACCTGATGTACGAACGGATCAAGCCCTTACATATTCTGGGCCTGCAGTTGGAAGGGAGTTTGTTTGATCAGATTGCCAATAAGGACTACCTCCAGTATGCCCCTTATCACACTTTCAATTATGTGATAAAGTTTCTGAGGGAGGCCGCTTTGGACCCCAAGGTGCGGAGCATAAAAATCACCGTATACCGGCTGGCAGCTAACTCACAGGTAGCAGCCTCCCTTATCAACGCCGCTAAAAACGGGAAACAGGTAACGGTACAGATCGAATTACGGGCCCGTTTCGATGAGCAGGCGAACATCAAGTACGCCGAGCAGTTACAGGAGGAAGGGGTCCGACTCATTTTCGGCATTCCCGGCCTGAAAGTGCACAGCAAGATATGTGTCATCGAACGGGAAGAAGCCCAAGGGGTCCGGCGATACGGCTTTATCAGCACCGGGAATTTCAATGAGGATACAGCTCGTATCTACACAGATTATACCCTGTTTACAGCTCATGAGGCGATTTTGAAGGAACTCAATAAGGTCTTCAGGTTTTTCGATACCTCTTATAAAATCTATAAATACAAACACCTGATCGTTTCCCCTCATTATACGCGGAGCCGGTTTAAAAAGCTCATTGACCGGGAGATTCAGAATGCCCGGGAGGGAAAGGAGGCCTATATCAAGATCAAGATGAACAGCTTCACCTCCTACGACATGGTAGACCTTTTGTACGAGGCCAGCGAGGCAGGGGTCAAAATCCAGCTGATCATCCGTGGTATCTGCTGTTTGATTCCCGGTATCCCCGGGATGAGCGAGAATATCGAGGCCATCAGTGTGGTGGACAAGTTCCTGGAACATCCCAGGTTATTTGTCTTCGGAAATGAAGGCGACCCCAAGGTATACATCTCCTCTGCCGACTGGATGACCCGGAACCTGGACAACAGGGTCGAGGTTGGGTGTCGGATCTACGATGAGGATGTCAAAAGGGAATTGCTCGATACCTTTGAAATCTCCTGGCGGGATAATGTCAAAGCCCGGGTCTTCGATGCCGAACAAAGCAACCGGTACCGGCAAAGCGACGCGACCCCCATCCGTTCCCAGTTCGCGATGTATGATTATTACCTGAATAAACTAAAGGCCCCGGGTGAAGATTCGTAAATACGCCGCCATCGATATTGGCTCCAACGCCATTCGCCTTTTGGTACACAACGTTATCGAGACTTCAGAGAGACCCCCGCAATTCTTTAAAAATGCCCTGGTGCGCGTACCAGTGCGCCTGGGGGAAGACAGCTTTACAAGGGGTGCCATTTCAGCGGAAAATGCCCGGAGGATTCACAAAACCCTGAAATCCTTCCTTCTGCTCCTGGAGGTAAGCGGGGTGGAGAAATACAGGGCCTGTGCGACCTCCGCCCTTAGGGAGGCCGGCAATGGTAAGGACATCCTGGAGGATATCCGGGAGGAACTCGGGCTACAGGTGGAATTAATTGACGGGAAGACCGAAGCTTCCATCATCGCCGGTACGGACCTCAGGGATCTCATCCAACAGGATAAGAGCTACCTGTATGTGGACGTAGGGGGTGGGAGTACGGAATTCACCTTGTTTTCAGGGGGCAGGGTGATCGGTTCCAGATCCTTCCGGATCGGTACCGTGCGCCTTTTGAAGGAGATGGTAACGGCACACGACTGGGGTGAACTGGAGCAGTGGATACGAAAAGAAACCCGGGCCTGTTCCAGGCTCTCTATCATTGGTTCAGGGGGAAATATCAATAAGTTGTATAAGATGTCCGGCAGAAAACCAGGACAACCCCTTTCCCATATCTGGCTGAATAAACAGTACCACTTCCTCAGGAGTATGAGTTATGAGGAGCGTATCCTGGAGCTGGGTCTGAACCCTGACCGGGCGGATGTGATCCTGCCGGCGACCCGTATTTTTCTTCTGTCTGCTAAATGGAGTGGGGCGAAGCAAATCCATGTTCCGCAGATCGGCCTGGCCGACGGGATCATCAGGGACCTCTACTTTCGGGAGAATCGATTGGGGGTATAAGTTGGCCTAATCAGCCGTGGACGGTTTCCTTTTTTCCGAGGTTTTTCATGATCTGCGCCTCGTACTCAAGAAGGTCCTGCCATTTTTTGTCTACCGTTTCCCGGTCCCCATATTCTCTGGCAAATTTCAGGAAGAGTGTATAATGACTGGCTTCACTGATCATCAGTTTCCGGTAGAATTCAGCCAGATCCCGATCCTTTAATTGTTCCGAAAGCAGGCGGAATCGCTCACAGCTGCGGGCCTCGATAAGAGCTGCATAAAGCAGCCTGTGGACCAGTTGGGTGGTACGGTCTCCCCCCTTTGGGAAAAATTTCATCAGTGCCACCACATAGTCGTCTTTCCGGTATTTTCCAAGGGTACCCCCCCTGGCCACAATTCGGTCGTGCACCATTTTAAAATGCCCCATCTCTTCCCTGGAAAGGGCAACCATTTCATTGACCAGTTCGGGGTAATCCGGAAAACTCACAATCAGGGAAATGGCTGTACTGGCCGCCTTCTGTTCGCAAAAGGCGTGATCCGTGAGGATTTCATCGATATTTTTCTCCACGATATTAACCCAGCGTGGGTCGGTGGGTAGTTTCAGGCCTAGCATGGGTTTGAAATTTCAGTAAAGGTAGGAAGAACTGTTCAAAAAGAGCCGTACCTCAGAGATCCAGGTCAAAGGTCTTGCGCAGCAGGTCTATGGCTGGGTTCTTCTCCCGTAGTTTCTCGTACTTTTCCTCAGGGGTAAAAGCGAATTGCCGGGCTGTTTCTTCATTGACGCTGACCTTTAGTTGGAGGCTGTAGTTATTTAGTGCCTTTTTCAGATAGGTCATCAGTTCCAACTGGTCCCGTTCCACTTCTTTTTTCATGGTAGTGTTTGGCAACTCTATCCAGATGGTATGTCCCTTCAGGAGTTTCGGGGTGTCAGTGGACAGGCTGGAGGCTAGAATTTTTCTTCCCTTTTTCTCCATACGCCCCGTGAA
>JARRQA010000191.1:0-4164 GCA_037382325.1 Robiginitalea sp. | reverse complement strand
GCTTCAATACCCGGAACCTCAGGGCCTCTCTTCAGTATACGCATTACCTGCAGGCGAGGTCCGGACTTTTTGCCGGAGGACGGATCATGCCCTTGCTGCAATTTGGTCAGGATACGGCGGACCGGTTCACCTATATCGGTTCCCTGCTTCTGGACCTGCCTGAATACGGCTGGTTTCAGACCACCTATGACGACACCTATGGGTTATCCATGGGACTCGGGTTTAACCTTAACCGACGTCTTTCAATCGGGTATCTCCTGGAAAAGAATCTTACAGAGGCCGGTGCCAACCTTGGCTGGAACCACGAGTTGTCCCTGGCGTACACCTTCAGGGAGGACGACACGCATTCAGAAGGTTACAGGGCAACAAGCCAGGATGCCAAGCTCGATGCAGTCGTTAGGAATTACGAGGAGCAAATCCTGGAATTGCGGGCCGAGTTGGGCAGGGAGCCCGGGGCTGAGGGATCCGTCGAAGCCATCGCCCATGAGAACAGACTCATTCTGGATGAACTTCTGTGGCGTCAGGACTCGATTGACAAAGCGCGAAATGCCCTATTAGAAAAGAAATTTGAAACCCTGGTACGCATGGTCCGTAATGAAATCCGACAGGTTCCTGAGAATCCGGTGCAGCGACGGAGCACGTATCAAAACCGGGTACAAACCGCAGTGGCCTCGGCTACTCCGGTTACCCCGAAGCCCTCACCCCCCATAACCCGGAAGGACTTCAGGGAATTACCCATCAAGGCTAAAAATCGGTCGGATATCGTTGGGGTGTCATCTGGTTATTATTTGATTGCGAATGTTTACAAAAACAAGAAGTATTTGAACGCTTTCATGAAATCATTAAAAGAGAAAGGTTTGAATGCGAGGCAATTCTATAACACAGAGAACGGGTTGTATTATGTTTATCTGGCCGATTTTAACAATAAGCTGGCAGCCAAAAATGCCTTCGCCTCCAACCTGCAGGGGCAATATCGGGATGAAAAGTGGATCATGGAGGTCTACAATCCTGTGGCCACCGCAGAAGTAAGGTATCGGCAATAGGGCAGAGGATCCGATCCACAGCTGGCAACAGAAGCATAGAAGATACTGTTAAATAAAGGGGAAGGAATGGAGAAATACCATTCCGGAACCTGCCCCCGAAAGCCATTTGTCCCGCCCTAGGCAAGTGGCTTTCTCTTTTTGTGCTATCACCACAAAATCAAGCACTTGCTGAGATAGACCTGGCTTTACAAAATCCCTGCATTTGATCGAAAAATCGAGTATTTCCTAGGAGAAATGGCCCGGAATCTCTAATTTCATTTCTAGTTATACACAACCCAAATCGAACTATTATGACACGTAACCTGATTTCCAAAAAGTGCGGACTGGCACGGGATGCCCTTTTCTTTTCTTCAAGTCCCCAACTGCTGAAGTTTGTTTTTAGATAAACCAGGGGACTACAGGTTTTAAACCTGCCGGCAATCCACCCCTTGATTTTTATTTCTGCTTAACTGATACCTGCAGCATTCATATGTTCAGGTACAGAAAGTATGTATATACGGTCTGTTCATTGACCTGGATGGGGAACCTTTGCCACAGAAATAAAAGAAACACAACCCAAATCTTACTTGCCATGCACAAAATTACTCTGTTAAAAACGATGGTCATCGATCCGGATCCCCGGTTCCACGAGGCCTTCGCCTATTATTTCAGCACCTATCCGGAATATTCACTTTGTGGGATTTACAGGACCGTGGAGGAGGCCCTGCAGGACTATCCGACCAAACAGCCCGATTTTATTCTCTCCGAAGTTCAGCTTCCTGGGATGTCAGGGGTGGAAGGGATCTGTGAATTCCGAAAGAAAAATCAGGAAGCACGGATGATTATGGTCAGCTCCGAAAACAATTTTGAGGTCATCAAAGAGGCCTTTAAGAATGGGGCCGTAGGTTACCTGACCAAGCCGATTACCAAAAAACGACTTCAGGATGCCTTAAACGGGATCCGGTTTGAAGGGGTCGCCCTGAGCAATGATATTGCCAAGGAAATCATACACGCCTTCAGGCGGAAATCCTATAGCTGTTTTTCTGAGAGGGAGAACCAGATAATTGAATACCTGAGCCAGGGAGCTACCTACAGAGCCATTGCGGAAAAGCTCTTTGTCTCTCCCAGCACCATTAATTTTCATATTCAGAATATCTACCTGAAACTGGATGTGAATTCAAAATCCGAAGCTTTGGAAAAGCTTCAACAATTAGACTATGCCTAAGTCTGGGGCAGGGGGGAGCCCCTGTCCAGGCATTCCCGGGAGGGAATGCCATCAATAGTTGCTTTGTGGGAATTGCTGCTATGGCACCGGTGACCAGGCAAGGGCCGTAACCCTGACTGTTTGCCGGTGTTTTTTCGTTTAAGCGATCTTTGACTGGGCCTTTCTGCCCCGTAAGAAGTACATATTGAGCTTGCCCCGGGGGTCGCATTCGTAATCCTTTTTAATGAGCTGAAAGGTTTCCTCGGCGATGTTGATCCTGCCAATTTCGGAGGCAGATTCCATTCGGGAAGCAATATTTACAGTATCTCCCCAGATGTCATAGGCGAATTTCTTGGTGCCCACCACCCCGGCCACCACAGGGCCGGAATTGATGCCCACCCGGATATCGAAGCGGATGATACCGTCCGGGGCCATGGTTTTGGCATCTTCCACAAAGCCTATCAGTTCAAGGGCGGCTTCCGCCACGCGATGCGCGTGGTCTTTGGAAGGGAAGGGGAGCCCGCTGGCACACATATAGGCATCGCCCACCGTCTTGATCTTCTCCAGGCCGTGCTTTTCCACAATGCCGTCAAAATTTGAAAAATAGAAATCAATGCTTTCTACCAGTTTTTCCGGGTCCATGCTTTCCGCATGGGCTGTGAACCCTTTAAAGTCCGTAAAAAGGACCGTAACCGAATCAAAACGCTTGGCGAGCACATTCCCGTTATCCTTGAGTTCCTGTGCCGTTTCTTTGGGAAGGATGTTCAGGAGAAGCTCTTCGGAGCGGTCCCGCTCTGCGGAGATGATCTTGTTGGTTTTCCGCATATAGCGGTACCTGCCAAAGCTTCCCACCGCAACAATGATCAGGAGCAGGGCTGTCACCCCTGTAGCCCATAGGGCAGCTCGTTCTTGCTTCCGCTTTTGGGACTCCAGTTCCAATTCTGCTTGAGCCCGTTCCGCAACTAGTTGTGCCTTTTCCCGCTCATAACGGGACATGTCAACGGTTTCCACATCCATAGAATCCTTGTATTGCATATACATGACCTGGTGTTCAACGGCCTCCTTGTAATTTTCGGATTGAATATCCAGTTGGGCAAGGACCCAGCTGGCCCTGCTAATGAGCTCCTTTTTTCCGAGTCTTTCGGCATGACCGAGCCCCTCTTCTGCCATGTCATGCGCTTTGCTAAACTTCGCCTCATCCCAAAATACTTCTGCCAGGGTGATTTGATATTCGGCAATGGGGTCGTAATTTCCATCCTGCTCAAGCAGTTCGATTGCACGGGTAAGTTTTTCCTCTGCCTCTGTAAGGTCCCCAAGCCTGGCATAGATCATTCCCTGGTTCCCTAAAACAAACGGAAGAATACTCCGGCCCATGTCAGGATTCAAATCTTCTAGTAGAGCACCAGCTTCTTGCAGGTATTTCCCGGCCTTCACGAGTTCATCCTGCTGGATGTAAAGGTAGCCAAGATTGGTCAGGATGGTTGTTAGCAAGTACCTACCCCGTTCCTCCTTCTGAAGGTCCGGATCTCTTAATAATTCACTGCTTTGTTCGAAACGGGAAATAGCCCGATCCGGTTCCCCGGAATCAGCATACACGGATCCCTGGTACATTAAGGAAAGGATCATTCCATCTTTATCATCTTCCTGCCTTGCGACTTCCATGGCAGCCTGATACGATTCCAGGGCCCTGTCCAGGTCATTCCGACGCAGTTCCACATGCCCATTCATCTGGTACCCCTTATATAAATACAAGTTATCACCGGATTCCCTTGCCAGTTTGATCAGTTCCTCAGCATAGGCCAGAGCCAGATCCAGGTCGGTTATTTCGTTGAAGGACATATTTTCCAGTAAGGTCATTTTAGCGTCCCCGGAAAGGGTATCGGCCTCATAGATGGGTCGAAGACTGTCCGCGACCTGTTGGCGTTGCTGGGCAATGCC
>JARRQA010000190.1:0-4176 GCA_037382325.1 Robiginitalea sp. | reverse complement strand
TTGCGCATGGGATTTCCGGGCGGCATGAATATAGGAATTTTCAGGTCTGTTCCGGGGATGAAACCCGTCCAAACCCCCAAAACATTCGTTATGCTAAGGTCTACTCCGATTATGCCAGAGCAATTAGAGTAAATGGAATAAGTGCGGGGAGGGAGAATCTCTACCGGAGTTGATGGCATCCTGCAGGGAGTTCGGGTACCTTGTATGGTGGGGGGGAGGGGGCGCCCCCTCCCTACAATTCCTTTTGGTATTGCTATATGGCGATAAAAACAACTGAGCCCTTCGCAACAAACTCCCCCCAGGGCGTGAAATCCTTATTCCTCCATGCCGGGTTGCCGGATTTCAAAACCCTCAGCCTTTTTGGCGGCATCCACCTGCCTTTTAACGTCTTCCAGAAGGGATTTTGCGTTATAGATGATCCCATCTTTTATGGTGTATTGCACCCCGCCAACACGTACCACTTCATTGTCCGGCGTCAGTTTGATAGCACCTGTCCCGTAAAGGACCTTCAGGTTTTCCAGTGGGTTTTCCTCCACCACTACCAGGTCCGCCAGTTTTCCGGGGGCAATGGTGCCAATTTCGGCTTCATATCCAAGGGCCTCTGCTCCGTTCAGGGTAGCTGCCCGGATGATTTCAAGTGGGTGGAACCCTGCTTCACGCAGCAATTCCATCTCCCGTATATAGGCAAATCCGTAGAGTTGATAGATAAAACCTGAATCCGACCCTACTGTGACCCGTCCGCCACGATTTTTATATTCGTTTACAAAGGTCATCCAAAGCCGGTAATTTTCCTTCCAGGCTACCTCCTGTTCCGTACCCCAAAAATGCCAGTAGGACCCGTGGGAAACTTTACTGGGCGAATAAAATCTCCAGAGGGAGGGGAGGGTATAGCTTTCGTGCCATTCAGCCCGACGTGCCCGGTGCAGGTCCCGGCTCGCTTCATAGATATTGAAGGTTGGGTCTATGGTAAAGTCCAAAGACAATAGTTCTTCCATCACCTCATTCCAGTGCCCGGAATACGGTTTAGCAGCCTGCTGCCATAATTTCCCTGCTTCCTCAAACCGGTTTTGTTCGTTCTGGTAATTATAATCCAGCGGGTAATTTTGCACGGTACGGTCTTCGAACAAGGCCTCCGGAAGTCCGTACCAGTGTTCCATACTGGTGAGTCCTGCCCTGGCGGAATGCAATACATTCCATCGGGCCACATCGAGTTGGGCGTGATGGCAGGCAGATCGCAGCCCGAGCTTTTTGTTTTCGTCCAGGGCCGCACTCATGATTTCCGGGGGTGCTCCAAAGAACTTAATGCCGTCCGCCCCTTTCTTGGCGTTTTGACGTACCCATTCACGTGCCTGCCCTGGGGAACTTATGGGGCTTTCACTACCCTGACCAAATCCCGTATAGACAAATAGGCGCGGTGCGATAATACTGTTGGCCTCGCTTCTGCGCTTCAGGTCCATGGAAAAATCCACCCCCCGTCCGCTGGGTTCCCGTACTGTGGTTATGCCGTGGCCCATCCAAAGTTTGAAGACGTAATCGGGTTCTGCTCCCTGGGCTGTGCCTCCTATATGGCCATGCATGTCCACAAATCCGGGCAATACGTACTTGCCTGCAGCCTCTAGTTCCCGTCCGCCCGGTTTGAGTTCAGGCCGGTCCTCAGGGTCAATCGCCACTCCCGGATATCCCACTACGGCTATCCGCACAATACGGTTTCCCTCGATGACGATATCCACAGGTCCCTGTGGTGGAGCTCCGTTGCCATTTATCAGGGTGGCCCCACGGATGATCAGTTGGTCGAAGGGGCCTTCCGAAAGGTTGTTTTGACCATAGGCGGTGCCCGTTATCACCAGGATCAGGCAAAGGGTATTCAGGAATCTGTACATGGTTTGAGTTTTGGAACCTGCCCGCCGGCAGGCAGGTTTGGGGTTTCTTTGAGCGTTAGTTCGGCACGCGAATGTGTTCTCCTAAAAACAGGGCATTTAGAAACAATCGGTTTGTCCCGTACCAGGAACCTCTGAAATTAGGGTTGTCCGCGAATAAGACCACCCGGCCACTCCCGAGCGGGCTGACCAGGAGCGAAGCGGATTTGCTGAGGAAGTCTTCCCGGTTCTTCTCGCTCAAATACCCGTCTATATGGGCATTCCTGGGGTACCTGGCCACGGTGGAATAGGCGTTTTTACTGGGGCGCAACCATACTTCATTGTTTTTATAGACAGGGATGATTTTTTCCTGGTATCCGAAGGCCAGCGGATGGGTCAGATCCAGCTCCGCTTTCAGAATGACCCCTCCTACCTGTTCTTTCCCAATGTTTTCAGGCGCGTCTACATAAGGTTTTCGTTCCGTAACCTCTGTAGAATCCCTTTGGGGTTTGAAGATTTCGTCCTTGATCCATTTCTGGGAAATGGCATAGCTGGACCCTCCGGCAATGGTTATCAGGGTATTGCCTTTCGACACCCAGGACTTGATTCGTTCCTGTTGTTTTTTGTCAAAGTTGTAGCGTCCGCTTACCAGTACCAGGGTATTGTATTTTTCCAGGTCAGTTCTGTCAAACTCCCGCAGCGGGATTTTGGTGATGGGCATATGGACCCGTGTATCGAGCAGGTGCCAGACCTCCCCGGCCTCATAGGAGCGGACTCCCTCCCCGATCAGCATAGCGGCTTTTGGTTGTTCCAGGGGCTGGATGTACCGGCTTCCCAGGTCGACCCCTTTAAGGTGGTATCCTGTTTCTACTGCATAGGCGGGGACCTGCAAGTCCTGTTGCGCTTCCAGCAGGATTTCGTGCACCTCTTCAGGGGATTTCTTTTGTAAGGAGACCGGAAGAACCAGGGATCCGTATGAAAAAGCTTTTTCCGTATCCCTGCTCTGAGTCGTAAAGGGCTTAAAGGCACTTGCCAGGACCAGGCCTTTGGATTGCAGTCGATACAGTAGGGCAGGAGCATTGTAGTCATTCCAGTCGATCACATAGGCGTAATCGGAGGCTTCCACGGGTGCAACCGGGTAAAGCCCTTCCGTGCTGGTGATTTCAGTGCCCGTGGCAGACCTTCGCACCGGCTCATATTTCATGTTGTAAAAGTTAGCCACGGACCAGGCAGAAGCATCGTAAAAGACGCTGTCCCGATATTTTTCATACGTCTCAAAAAAGGTTTGCACCATGCGATATTGTGGCTGGTTGGTGGGGATCAGGATGGCATCTTCCCCGTCCTGATAGACCTTGATGCGGTGGATCAGCAATTTGTCGATAAAGGCTTTTAGCCGGTTTTTGTCGTGCTTTTCCTCAACGCGATAGGCGCTGGTGCGGGAAGCAGCTGCATTTCTCAGGGCGGTATTGAAAAAATCCTTCTGGTACGTGCGCAGAGTGGATTTGTTATCCACCGCTGCCTTTACGGTAGTCATGCTGGAAACCAGTTGGTTCCGTATCGTAAAAGGAAAGGTTATTTTGCCATAGGCTGTTTTCTGGGCATGTCCCCGGGAGCTGGCTTGCTCAAATAGAAGCCCAAGCCCTCCCTGAAGGTCCGGATAAGAAGAGCCATACCCAGGGTAGGTCCCGTCAAAGACTTCCTTGGTGAAGTAGAGCGATCCGATACTGTCCAGGGATTTGGCGAAATACGAACCGAAGAGCTCGTTGAGGTCTTCGTAATTTTCTTTTGGCATAATGGGGTTCAGGGAACCATTGGCCTTCATAGGTTCGAAGAAATAAGTACTTTGGGTACCCATTTCGTGGAAGTCCGTTACTACATTCGGATACCACTGGTGGTACCAGTTCAGTTTCCCCCTGCTTTCCGGGTTGATCGCAAGCAGCCAGTCCCGGTTCAGGTCAAACCAGTAGTGATTGGTCCGTCCGCCGGGGAAATACTCATTGTGTTCCGCATCCTGTGGGTCGGTTACCAGGGGGTCACCCCTGTAGGAATTCGCCCACTGGGTATGCCGGTCCCTTCCGTCCGGGTTGATGGTGGGGTCGATAAAAACCACAGCCTCCTTCCTGAAACGCTGAATAAGCGGATGCTCGGAAGCCACCAGGATATAAGCGCTCAACAAGGCTGCCTCACTGCTGGAAGGTTCATTGCCATGCACATTATACCCCAGCTGAACAAAGATAGGCAGGTCGGTATTCGGATCTACCGAACTCCCCGGATCGGTGAAGGCCAGGTGTTGCTGCTGTAGTTCAGGCAGGTTCTCCAG
>JARRQA010000189.1:4219-4737 GCA_037382325.1 Robiginitalea sp. | reverse complement strand
TGTTAAAAGTCATTTTAATGCAATTGTTATGATTTTACTTTCGGTATGCGGACCTTGAAAACCGTACCCTTGCCGGGCTGAGAAGTGAAATCGATACGTCCGTTATACGTTTCCACAATGGTTTTAACCATGCCCAGTCCCAGGCCCATCCCACTGGTTTTAGTGGTAAATTTCGGTTCAAAGATTTTGTCCGTAAAAGCCTGCTCAATCCCTTTTCCATTGTCCGCAACAGAAATAACGGCCATGTCGGCTTCCGAAGCCACCGAAACCAGCACCCTGGGATTTGGTTGTTCAGGCAGGGCCTGAATGGCGTTTTTAACCAGGTTGGTCACTACCCGGATAAGCTGGGTCCTGTCCATCTTGGCGATTACTTCCTCCTCATCGCTCATAAAATGGACATAGGGTTCGTTGAAGATATCCAAGGCGAGCTTCACCACTTCCACCACATTTAGGGTCTCATTTTGCTGCGCAGGCATCTTTGCAAAATTCGAAAAGGCGGAGGCAATGCTGCTGAGGGT
>JARRQA010000189.1:0-4205 GCA_037382325.1 Robiginitalea sp. | reverse complement strand
GGTTCTTTATTTCATGGGCCACTTGTTTGGCCATCTCCCTCCAGGCCTGTTCCCGCTCGCTGCGAGCCAGTTTGGCCGCACTGTATTCCAGTTCGTCGATCATGCCGTTGTAGGAATCCACCAGCTGGGCAATTTCGATACTGGGGTCCTCTATCAGAATCTTTTCGTTTGTCCGGGCCAGGCGTGTCTGGTTTAGTTTTTCAGCTATGGTCTGCAGAGACCGGGTGATATATTTGGAGATAAAATACGCCAGTCCGATTGCCAGCAGCAGCATGAAGAGGTACACCGCCCCCAACCGCATAAGGAACTCCCTCAGCTCTGTATCGTAGAAAGAGTTTTCTTCAAAATAGGGAAGATGCAGGATCCCTATGGGTTTAAAATGGCTGTCTGTGATATAGGAATAGGAGGCCTGCCATTTGTAGCCGGCAACGGCACTGGCCTCAACATAGCGCTTGTCTAAACGGTTTTTGAGAGAATCCAGAACATGCCCGTCCAGTCGGATGGAAACGGAATCATCGTCAAACTTCGGGCGGGAACTCTTGATGAGCCGTCCCTCGAGATCGTAAATATTGAAATTGGCATTTTCGATGATGGCAATTCGGTAGATCTCATCCTTGAAAATCAGCGAAAGGTATTCCGTGGTGATTGGATAGGTAGTACGCTGCAGGGCAAAGGTGATCGCCTGTTTGATCTGCTGCTCCTTCCTGCTGAGGCGGTCTTCGTGGTAATCCCTGGACTGCTCCCTGTACTGATATACAGTGACCCCGGCAATGAGCACCGAAGCGATCAGGACCAGAAGGATCATGGAAACAAAGATCCTCGACCGCAAAGACAACTTCCTCAACAAGCTTCTGGGTTTACCCGTAAAGATAGCAATTATCACGCCAAAGTTACCCTTTGAAGGAACCGTCCGGGTTCGAAAAGAAAGGGGAGCCCCCTCCAGCCAACTCCTGCAATCCGGTTATTTCCCGCCTTGCCGGATTTTTTTATAAAGGCGAATCCCCAGCATCAGCAGGACGGCGAGGCCAATGAGTCCCACAAGGCCATAGAACCAGCGGAAGCTGTGTTTTAACACCGCCAGGAAGACCACGGCAAAAAGGATGAGGGTGGCACCTTCATTCCAGATTCGCATGTATTGAGAGGAATAGCCCGGATCCCCATTCTGGAAGCGCAGGAACATTTGATGTGTCTTCAGGTGATAGGCAATCAGCAACAGGACGAACCCCAGCTTGATCTGCATCCACGGCTGTGACAGCCAGGCTGGCATGGTCCATAAAAGGGCAAGTGCAAAAAGAATACAAAGGACTGCAGAGGGCCAGGTGATGATATACCAGAGGCGCCGCTCCATAATCCGGAACTGGGATATGAGTACTTGCTGCTCCGCCTCGCTCTTATCCCCTGCCTCAATATGGTAGATAAACAGACGGGGCATGTAGAAGAGTCCGGCAAACCAGGTAACGACAAAGATCAGGTGTAGTGATTTTATGTAATTGTAGTATTCTTCCATACCCGGATTTTAAGATAAACATACACCAATGGGGTGGATTCCTGAAATCTGGGGGACGTCCCGAAATACATTTTAATCACGCTTCGAACGCTGCCTTAGACTTGACCAACAGACGGCCGGTCAAAAACACGATAAGGGAAGGGATGACCCAACCCATTTGATACGCCTGCAGGGGCCACCAGGTTTCCAGCCATTCGCCCGGGCTGGTCAGCCCCAAACTACCCATAAAATCGGGAATGCTGAATAGCAGGGTGGTGAGGACCACTGCCCTGAAAACGGGCCGGGGTGTCCAGGATGCCGGAAGGGCATTAAGGAGAATCAAACTGATGGTCAGGGGATAGATAAACATCAGGGCGGGAAAGGCCACGACGATGATATAATCGACCGGCAACTGCCCCATGAGCACCCCCAGGAAGCATCCGACTAAGGCGGTGATCCTGTAGGCGGATAAGGAACCCCCAAACCTCGATTGCACAAAATCGGAAGTTCCGGTAACAATCCCCACCGCAGTGGTGAAACAGGCCAGGCTTATCAGGATGCTCAGAAAGGCATTTCCCGAATCCCCAAGAGCCCAGGCACTCATTCCTCTGAGCACCTCGGTGCGGCCCAAATCCGTAGGGAATTCCCCCTGAAGTACGGCTCCTGAAAAGATCAGTCCGGCATAGAGCAGGAGCAGCCCAAGACCCGCCATCCAACCGGCACGGGAAATATGAAGGAAACGCTGCCGATTGTCCAGATCCGGGTATTCGAGGTTGAGGGAAACCAGAATAACGCCGCCGACTACCACAGCTCCAATGGCATCAAAGGTCTGATATCCCTCCAGAATACCATCTGAAACGGGATGCTCCAGCAAGATGGTCCCCGGCACTCCCGGACCGGACCAGAGGATGCTGCCAATTAGGATCAGTAAGACTGCAAGAATAGCAGGTGTGAGGAATTTTCCGATCAGGGGGGTGATCCGGGAACGATTGATCACCAGAAGGTAGACCAGCGCAAAATAGACCAGGCTGGTCCATACAGAATCCGTCCCTAAGAACGGGGCGACACCCATCTCATGGGTCACAGAGGCGGTACGTGGAGCTGGCAGGGAAATTGAAATGGCATACACCAGATAGCAGTAGACCAGGCTGAATACCGGAGACACTTTTTTGGCAAAATCAAACATACTCCCCTGAAGCCTGGCATGCGCCAGGATTCCAAGCATCGGGATGATCACGGCTGAAATACTGAACCCCAGGCCCGTCAGCCACCAGGAGGGTCCCGACCGCATTCCCAGCTGAGGCGGCAGGATAAGATTCCCAGCCCCGAAAAAAAGGGAAAAAAGGGCCAGGGCCAGGATCCAGTCAGATTTGCGCTTCATTTTGGAATTGTCTGATACGATTTATACCTTCCCGCCCCTTTGAGGGAATGTCAAAATACTATTTCCCGAAGGAAATTTCATCTTTTGTCGAAAAAAGACAAAAATTAACCCCATACATCCAATAAAACAGGGGGTTCGATCGTTGAAAAATAGTCTAACGGATTTTTAAACCCAGATTATACGAAAAACCAGAACAGCCAAACAAACCGGTGCTGAACAATACCAGCCCCCAGAATCCAAAAAACCTACTCCAATGAAGAAATTCCTTTGCAACCTCTTCGGACATAACTTCAAGGTTTCGAAGAATGTCACTTCCCACATCAAGGAATACTCCTGCATTCACTGCGGCAAACAGGTCACCACGGATGCCAGCGGGAACCTTTCTCTTTTAACTCCGGAACTCAAGGAAATCAACAAGACCCTTGAAAACATCTACCATAGAAGGCACAAACACAGCGAGCACCAAATGGCCTGATTTTACTACGGGTTTCTGAACGCATTCCATCCCTGAGCGGTCAGCGGTATACCTGACCCGCTCCTTCCGATCATCATCGTACCGGCATCAGCTTCCGTTATATGTCCTATTACCGACAGGTTAGGGTTTCCCTTGATTTTAGGATAATCTTTCTGGTCAATGGTGAATAAAAGTTCGTAGTCTTCCCCTCCGCTAAGCGCTACCAGGGAACTGTCCAGATCAAATTCTTCACAGGTGCGAATTACCATCGGATCGAGGGGGATCTTTTCTTCGTATAAATGGCACCCTACCTTACTGGATTTGCATAAATGCAGAATTTCGGATGAGAGTCCGTCACTGATATCAATCATTGCTGTTGGCCTTACCTCCAGGGCCCTGAGAAGGGCTGTAATATCTTTTCGAGCTTCGGGTTTCAACTGTCGCTCCACAATATAATGGTAGGGGTCCAGGTCCGGCTGGTGCTTTGGGTTTACCCTGAAGACCTCCTGTTCCCGTTTGAGCACCTGAAGGCCGAGATAGGCCCCTCCCAAATCTCCACTTACCACCAGCAGGTCATTTGGCTTTGCGCCGCTCCTGTAGGTGACATCCTCCGGATCTGCCTGTCCAAGAGCTGTCACGGAAAGGACCATGCCCTTGTTCGATGAGGCAGTGTCCCCTCCTACCACATCCACCTCATAGATCCTGGAGGCCAGGGTGATCCCTTCGTAAAGCGCTTCCAGTGCTTCCAGGGAAAACCGGTTGGAGACAGCTATGGATACGGTGAGCTGGGTGGGTTCCATATTCATCGCGTAGATATCGCTCAAATTAACCACCACCGCCTTGTAGCCCAGGTGTTTGATAGGGGTATAACCCAGGTCGAAATG
>JARRQA010000188.1:0-5043 GCA_037382325.1 Robiginitalea sp. | reverse complement strand
CTGCCCACTGCTAATGCGAACTGTCAACTAACAAAAAACCCTCTGAAATCAGAGGGCTTTGTCTTTGCAGTAAAGAGCGCTTAGACGTTATATTTTTTAAGGAAGGTTTTATCGGATTCCAGGAATACGATTCCCTCCACCAGATCGATGGCGTAGTTTGGCTTTCGGTTTTTGCCCAGGAAGATCGACTTCTCGCGTTCTCCCGTATCCTTGTCAACCTTGGCGAGCTCTATGCCGTTATCACTCCTGGTCAGCACCATCACGTAATCCCTTGCCTGCTCGGTTGCTTTGAATCGCTTGTTGGCGGCGTTAAAGGCCAGCCCGGCTACTTCCCCGGCAGAGGCACTCATATCCCCGTAGGATTGCCCGATCCTCGCAAAGGTCTGCCCTTCCACGGATTCCGGTGAAAACTGGTTGCTGGCATTTTGAAACGCCCCTGAGGCCATCCCGCTTACGGCTGATACATAGCCCGTATAGATCGTGCCTGCATAGAGCAGGGCCCGTTTCCATCCTTCTTCACGAGGGGAGGGGAAGTAGGCCTGATAGACCTGCGTGCCGTCAAAGTCATACAGGGCGAAATTCTGATCGGCACTCAGGAAGATGCCGTTCTCCCTGATTTCAATCCCCGTAGGCCTTTCACCTTCCTCAAAACGGATTGCGTCACTCCCGTTCATGGCTATCTGTCCCGATATCAGATCAAGGCCGGCCACGGATTGGGTTTTGTCATTGAAAAAGTAGAGGTGATCCCCGTCCCGCTGTACCAGGTTGTCGTGGCATTTAATGTCCTTGTCCCAGAAAAGATCACCGGTGGCGGTATCCACGATGTTTCCACGATGTTCATTTCGCTTTCGGTAGCATACAGGATCCCGTGATCTGTGGTCAGGGTATACCCGACGAATCCTCTTACCTTGATGGTTTTGTCAAAGGTGAAGGCTCCTATTTCAGTGTCGAGGTAGTTCAGGAAGTTTTTGTCGTTCCGGGTCGTAATTACAAGCATCCCCTTTTCAGTGGGGGTGTAGCTGTAAATTCCGCCCTTGATGGGTATGCCTTTACCTCTTTTTCCCCAAAGTCCTTCCCCTGTCTGCATATCGACCAGGGTCACTTTTGACCTGTTCCTGCCAAAGGGCAGAATGAGGAGGTTTTCCCCAACCCAGGTGCTGTGGCCCAATTGCCCGTCCACACGCACTGGTTTTTTCCAAATCTCTTTTCCATTGACAATATCGTAGGCCCGGTAGGTCGAGGTGTAGGTTACAATATTGTTCGTCCCTGAAGACATCCCGATATTATCGTTCTCCGCCTCCGTTCCAATTACAAAGTACTTCATGGAAGGATGCAGTGCAAAATCGAGGTTTAGCTCTATCTCCTCGGAGATGGTTTCAGCTGCCTTTTGGAGCAACTTTCCAAAACCGCCCATACTGCTCAGTTGTTTTGACTCTTCAGAATTTTCAATACTCCAGAGAACTTCACCGGTTCTCGATTTGAGGCGGACATTCTTAAACAGGGTAATCCCCAGTAATTCGGAGCTCGTGAGTTCCACTATTTTCACGATACGCCCGAAATCTTCCTTGGAAGTCCAAAGCACTTTTCCCGTAGCGATATCCACGGAGACCGCAATATTTTCGCCTTCTCCGGACTTTCCGGATACGATTATGGAGTTTGAGCGATACAGCACAAAATGCTCCTTCACCTTGTTTACCCCGCTGTCGGATGAACTGAAGACAGTAGCCCCGTCGAAGGTATTGATAAAGAACAGTCCATTCCTGGTTTCAACTTTGGCAAAAGGGGAGTTCTCAAGTTCTGTGAAGGATGCTTCATCCAGGTTGGGAAATGCCGGATTGTGCCAGATGATTTCACCTGAGTCATAATGAATGCCATACAAACCTGAATTCGTGTGAACGATGTAATTCCCCAGGGCCGTGACCATTTGCCAGTTGATCGCCTTTTCAAACGAAGAGGACCAGTCTTCTTTTACCTGTGCATTTATGCAGAGTGTAATGAACATAAGAAAGACGGCGAGTGTTTTTTTGAACATGGTGTATTCCTTTTAGTACTATTGCCTGATTGACCTAACTAGAACGTAATCCCTTTATGTTTAGTGCATTATCGAATGGAGATGATCCGACTTCTGCCATGACTTCAAATTGCAAAGGACCGCCCGGATGTAGAAGCAAACCTTAGGAAAAGGCTTTTCCCGGAGGTGTAATTGAAAATTGGATGAACCATATTGCTTAAAAACGGGCATCGAATGACCCCCGGATTTTACGCCGGATTTGCATTTAGGACTCGCGCAAATTTTGATAGCTTTACAGAAGCCTGCTAATAAAACGACGTCATATGCTGCGAAAAATAGCCCTGATTTTATTGATAATCCTAATCACAGCTATCACGGTGCTGGCGGTGGTAAACCTGACCGAGGCATCAGAACCCATCCCTGAACTGGAGGTTGCTTACGGGGAAGAGACAGACATTAGTCAAAGGCCCTGGTGGGAAGCCACTACGGTATATCAAGTGTATCCCAGGTCTTTCCAGGATTCTGACGGGGACGGCGTTGGGGATCTTGGCGGAATTATCTCCCGCCTGGATTACATTCAAGACCTGGGTTTTGAAACCATTTGGTTCTCACCTTTTTTCAGGAGCCCCCAGAAGGATTTTGGATACGACGTCAGCGATTATTACCTGCCCGACCCTCAGTACGGCGACAGCACCCTGGTGGACAGCCTTATCCGGGAGATCCATAAAAGGGATATGAAAGTGGTTTTTGACCTGGTCCTGAACCACACTTCCGAGGAGCATCCCTGGTTTGCGGAGTCCCGCTCTTCAAAGGACAATCCGAAAAGTGACTGGTACCTCTGGCAGGACGGAACCGGGGAGGACCCCCCCACCAACTGGCACAGTGCCCTGGGCATGAATGGATGGCATTATGACACCACGCGTCAGCAGTGGTATTTTTCTTCCTTTTTATCCTTTCAGCCGGATCTGAACTGGCGAAACCCGAAAGTCAAAGCAGCTATGTTTGAGGTGGTGCGCTACTGGCTGGATAAAGGGGTGGATGGCTTCCGCCTGGACATCTTTAATTATATCTACGAGGATCCCGATTTTAAGGACAATCCTTTCAGTCTTCGGGTATTGCCCACCCGGGATTTTACCAAAATGTTCTGGCAGGAAAAGAAATACACCATGAACCACCCGGACGATTTTGTCCTGGCCAAAGAACTGCGGAGGATCCTGGACCGGTATGACCCGCCCAGGTTTATGGTAGGGGAGGTTTTCGGGGATCATAAAACCCTTACAAAATTCCTGGGCGAAAAACAGGATGGGCTGAACCTGGTATTTTTGTTCGACATCTCGGACATTGAGTGGGATGCCCGCTTTTTCCGGGAGAAGATCCGGAGGATTGAGGCCTTTTATCCCTATCCGTACACACCCACCTATGTCTTTAGCAATCACGACCGGGTACGCAGCATCACCCTGTTGGGGGATGACATTCAGAAGGCCAAGACGCTCGCACTATTACAACTTACTTTGAGGGGGGTCCCATTCTATTATCAGGGGGAGGAAATCGGCATGCCTACCGGGACGATTCCCGGGGATGAGGCGCTCGATCCGTTGCCGGCAGCCTTTGACTGGCTTCCTGATTTCGCCGAAGGCCAGGTTTTCAACAGGGACAACTGCCGAACCCCCATGCAGTGGGAGGCGGGCCCGAATGCCGGATTTACCGGTGCAGGGACCACCCCGTGGCTTCCTGTGCTGTCCGAGTCAGGCGACCGAAACGTGGCATCTCAGCGTAAAGATCCCAATTCCCTTTGGCACATAAACCAGTCCTTGTTACAGATCCGAAATGAGTATCCCCCCCTGAAATGGGGCAGCCTCAGATGGGTTCCCGAATTCGACCGGGGGGACCTCCTGGCATATGACCGCATCTATCACGACCGTACCCTGAGGATCCTAATAAACATTTCCGAAGAGGCTGAGCAGTTGGAGGTTCCCGGCAGTTCGTCCGTCTTATTTTCCACAGGGACGGCTTCCCTGAACGATGGTATTCTAACCCTCCCCCCAAACACCGGGGTGATTTTGAAAACTCCCTGAAGGATCAGATGGCAAGCTGCTAATGCGAACGAAGGGTTCAACCTTGAATTTTGAAAGTGAAGGGTTGCTGCCTGCTGAGACCGTGGACTGCTGGCTTAGCATTTCACGCCCATTTGAATCCTGCTGACAGGTAAAGGAAGGGCACTCCCTGCCGCCCTGCCTCTGTGGTGTTTTGCCATTATAACCAAAACGTCAGGATGCTGTAACACAGAGCAACAGGTTCTAAGCAATTTAAGGAGCCACCTGTATTTTTCTAAAAGTGACAGGCCAAGTCTTACGTTACTGACTAATTGCAAAAATCCAGCCTGAATTGTCCGAATATTTGACCTGTGCAATATTCCGGACAGTGGTAGTTATTGGATATTGTACTTTTTATCTATCCGGCAAGGGCCTCTGTTGACTCGAGTCAGCTCAAGGGAATAAATGAGGTGAAAAATCGAGTCCAGGATTTGTAAATAGAAGAAAACCGGGCAATAACACCAGGTGTTTAAATGGGGAGGTTTCATCCTTTTATGAGGTCACCGACTCATTTATTATGTAACTTAAGGAACAGTAACAATTATAATCTATTGGAATCCTCAGTGGTATGACACGCGAATCCCTGGCATCAACGATCAGAATCCAGCCTAAATGCCTGAATTAAAAATAACGTACCGCAAGGCAACCAGGGAAGATAATATCCAGTTGCTGGAACTCACCCGAAAATCGGGCATGAGTGGTCAGATAGGACTGAGGACAGACCGGGATCCGGACTTCTTTGCCCTTGTTAAGATGCGAGGGCCAGGTGACGTATTTGTAGCGTTGAAGGGGGAACGCCTTGTCGGGTCCATCTCGGTAACCCGGGAGACCGTTTGGATCGACGGCCAAAAACAACCCCTGTTTTACATTAGCGATTTTAAGGTAAGTCCTGGACACAGAAATGAGGGGATCGGCTTTCGGCTCACTCAGGAGGTGGTC
>JARRQA010000187.1:7437-11685 GCA_037382325.1 Robiginitalea sp. | reverse complement strand
AGGTCGTGGATGACCAGCACCTGTCCGTCGGCTTTGACTCCGGCCCCTATCCCGATGGTGGGGATCGCGAGTTTCCGGGAGACTTTTTCGGTCAGGGCGGCGGGTATTTTTTCCAGGACAAGGGCAAAACAGCCCAGTTTCTCGAGCATTTGAGCATGCTCTCTTAATTTTTGGGCCTCTTTTTCCTCCCGGGCCCGCACCGTATAGGTTCCAAATTTGTAAATACTCTGGGGCGTAAGGCCAAGGTGCCCCATAACCGGGATTCCCGCTTTGAGAATCCGCTTCACGGAATCCTTTATTTCAATGCCTCCTTCCAGCTTCACGGCATGGGCCCCGCTCTCTTTCATGATGCGGATCGCTGAACGGAGGGCCTCCTTCGGATCGCTCTGGTAGCTTCCAAAAGGCAGGTCGACCACTACCAGTGCCCTTTTTACTGCCCGTATTACCGAGCTTGCATGATAGATCATCTGATCCAGGGTGATAGGAAGTGTGGTTTCATGCCCGGCCATGGTATTGCTCGCAGAATCCCCCACCAGGATGACATCCACCCCGGCCGAATCCACAATTTTGGCCATGGAGTAATCGTAGGCGGTGAGCATGGAGATCTTCTCCCCCTGTTGTTTCATTTCAATCAGGGATTTTACCGTAATTCGTTTGTATTCCTTTTTGGCAGTTGACATGTTCGGTGCTTTAGCGAACCAAAGGTACGTATTTTACCATGGAATAGATACGGTTGTTAGGGGCTTCTGCCGGAGTATTAGGCGAATTCGCCTACCTTTGGGAAGGATTAAAATCACTTCCATGAGATACGCAGTACTTCTATTTTCCGTGCTCACCTTTACCGCAGGTCATACCCAATCCGGACCCCAGGGTAAAGTCAGGGCAGCCATTGACCATTTCTTCGAAGGTTTTCACCGTCAGGATACAGCCATGATGCGAAGCGTGCTGCACAAAGAGGTGCGAATGCAGCGCATTGGAAGGGATTCCTCCGGCTCCCCGAGAATTATAGGGGAATCCATCGGGGACTTTCTGACGTCTATGGCCCGCCTTCCGGATACGCTGCGGATCCAGGAACGGTTGTTGGACTACCGTATCCAGACCGATGGGGATATGGCACATGCATGGACCCCTTATGAATTTTACCTCAATGGGAATTTCCACCATTGCGGGGTGAATTCATTTCAGCTGTTCAGGGACTCCGAAGGGTGGAAAATCATTTACATTATTGACACCAGAAGGGTAGAGGACTGCAAGCCCGGCGAATAAAGCCCTAGCAATCACTCAGGTTCACCCCCACGGCAAGTCCGCCCTGGGAGGTTTCCTTGTACTTGGAGTTCATATCCCTTGCCGTTTCCCACATGGTTTGTACAACCTTGTCAAAGGGAACCTTGGCGGCAGCCGGATCGGAATCCAGGGCGAGTTCGGCTGCGCTGATGGCCTTGATAGCCCCCATGGAATTGCGTTCGATGCACGGCACCTGCACGAGGCCTGCAATCGGATCACAGGTGAGTCCCAGGTGATGCTCCATGGCTATTTCTGCAGCACAGAGTACCTGTTCGGGGGTGCCCCCGAGGAGTTCAGTCAGGGCACCGGCAGCCATGGCGGAGGATACCCCGATTTCAGCCTGGCATCCCCCCATGGCAGCGGAGATCGTGGCGCCCTTCTTGAAAAGACTGCCAATTTCCCCTGCTACCAACAGGAATTTCCGGATATCTTCAAACCCGCCCTGGTGGTTTTCTATAACCAGATAATACATCAGCACGGCTGGTACCACCCCGGCACTGCCATTGGTAGGAGCGGTTACGATTCGGCCCAGGGCCGCATTTACTTCATTGACCCCAATGGCAAAGCAGCTGACCCATTTTAGGATTTGCCTGAACTTTACCTCTGTTTTTCGTATGGCTTGCAGCCAGGTTTCCGGCCCGGAGTACGGGGTTGTACCCTTTAGTTTCTGATAGAGTTGCGGCGCCCGCCGTCTCACCTGCAACCCGCCGGGCAATTCCCCCTGTCGGTGACACCCTTCGTACATGCTTTCCAGCATGGCATCCCAAATGCGCTGTAATCCCCGGTTTATTTCCTCCGGGTTCCGGATGGAACATTCATTGGCCCAGACGAGTTCCGAAATGGATTTTTGATGTTCCCGACAATACCGCAAGAGTTCTGAACCGCTTTGTACGGGGTAAGGAAAGGACTGAAAGACGACTTCCTTCCTTTTGGCGTTCTCCTGCCGTTTGGTCACCACAAACCCGCCCCCGATGGAGTAATAGGTTTCCCGCATCAGCGGACCTTCCCCGCTGGAGGCCTCGAAAGTCAGCGCGTTGGCGTGGAAGGGCAGGAATTTTCGGAGAAAGACCAGGTGCTCCGGCTCCCGGAAGGGGATGGCCTTGCTTCCACCCAGCCTGAGGGTGTTGGTTCTCCGGATTACGTTAACCGTTTCCGGCACTTCCTCGGTAGGAACCCGTTCCGGGTCTGCACCCGAAAGGCCCATCAGGATGGCCAGATCTGTGGCATGTCCTTTCCCGGTGAGGGACAGGGATCCGTAGACCAGCACCCGCACTTCGGTAACCTGTTCAAACTTCCCCCTGCCTTTCAGCTCCCGAAGGAACCGCTCCGCAGCCCTCCAGGGACCCAGGGTATGGGAACTTGAGGGGCCGATACCGATTTTAAGCATGTCGAAAACACTGATACATTCCATAATGATGGTAGCCTCGGATTGTAGCGGCTAAAATACGAAAGCCGCGACTGCCCCAAGGTGGTTTTTACCGAATTATTTATGAGCGGGACGGTATTCGTGTTCTGACGCTGATCCCGGTTTCGGATGACAGTCTGTCAGGTTGTGGGCCTTGGCATGTTGTTTGACCTTAACTAGGCGATTTTGAAACCGAAACACTAATTATATAAAGCAAATAGGATGAGTAAGATTATTGGAATTGACCTGGGTACCACGAACTCCTGTGTTTCCGTGATGGAAGGTAATGAGCCCGTGGTGATCCCAAACGCAGAAGGCAAGCGCACCACGCCTTCTGTCATCGCCTTCGTGGAAGGTGGTGAAATCAAGGTGGGAGACCCGGCGAAACGTCAGGCAGTGACCAACCCCGAGAAAACGATCTATTCGATCAAACGGTTTATGGGGAACAAGTATTCCGAATCCAAGAAAGAGGCGGATCGGGTTTCTTATAAAGTAGTAAAAGGGGATAACGATACGCCCCGTGTAGATATCGATGGCCGGTTGTACACACCCCAGGAGCTTTCAGCCATGATTCTTCAGAAAATGAAGAAAACAGCGGAAGATTACCTCGGGCAATCCGTAAGTCAGGCGGTCATTACCGTGCCGGCCTATTTCAACGATTCCCAGCGCCAGGCCACCAAAGAGGCCGGGGAGATTGCAGGGCTTAAGGTAGAGCGGATTATCAACGAGCCGACAGCGGCGTCCCTGGCATACGGGCTGGATAAAAAAGACACCGACCAGAAAATCGTTGTTTTCGACTTCGGAGGTGGAACCCATGATGTTTCCATCCTGGAGCTCGGCGACGGGGTCTTTGAAGTACTCGCCACCGATGGGGACACCCACCTGGGCGGGGACGATGTGGACGAGAAAATCATCAACTGGCTCTCCGAGGAGTTCAAGAAAGACGAAGGAATAGACCTCCGGGAAGATCCGATGGCCCTGCAACGCCTTCGGGAAGCTGCGGAAAAGGCGAAGATCGAGTTGTCTTCCTCTTCCCAGACAGAGATCAACCTTCCGTATATCACCGCTACTGCTTCAGGCCCGAAACACTTGGTACGTACCCTGAGCCGTTCCAAGTTCGAACAACTTATTGAGGACCTGGTAAAAAGGACGATTGCGCCTTGCGAAACAGCCCTCAAGTCGGCTGGTCTTTCCAAGAGCGATATTGACGAGATCATCCTGGTAGGAGGATCCACCCGGATTCCTGCTGTTCAGGAGGCCGTTGAAAAGTTCTTCGGTAAAAAACCTTCCAAAGGAGTAAACCCGGATGAGGTAGTGGCTATCGGAGCTGCTATTCAGGGAGGGGTACTTACAGGAGATGTGAAGGATGTACTCCTGCTGGATGTCACGCCGCTTTCCCTTGGAATTGAAACCATGGGAGGGGTGATGACCAAGCTCATCGAGGCCAACACGACCATCCCGACCAAAAAATCCCAGATTTTCTCTACGGCAGCAGACAACCAGCCGTCAGTCGAAATTCACGTACTACAGGGAGAACGTCCCATGGCAGCGGATAACAA
>JARRQA010000187.1:0-7398 GCA_037382325.1 Robiginitalea sp. | reverse complement strand
GTTTCTGCGACTGACAAGGCTACCGGTAAATCCCAGGACATTCGTATCGAAGCTTCTTCCGGTCTGACCGAAGAAGAAATCCAGCGGATGAAATCCGAGGCAGAAGCCAATGCGGAAGCAGATAAAAAGGCCAAGGAACGCGTCGATAAACTGAATGAGGCCGACGGCATGATCTTCCAGACAGAGAAACAGCTGAAGGAATTTGGCGACAAACTCTCTGATGACAAGAAGAAGCCGATTGAAGAGGCCCTCGAAGAGTTGAAAAAAGCCCATGAGAGCAAGGACCTGGATGTGATCCAGCCTGCCCTGGACAAGATCAACGAAGCCTGGAAAGCCGCTTCCGAAGAGATGTACAAAGCTCAGGCGGAAGGCCAGCAGGCCGGTGGTCCATCCGGCGAGCAGGAAACCGCCGGAGGCGACACCAAGGAAGGAGATAACGTCGAGGACGTTGACTTTGAAGAAGTGAAGTAATCCCACGGGATAATGCATAGAAAAAGGGCGGATATTTCCGCCCTTTTTTGTTGGGTGCGCCTTCACTATATAAGGATTATCGGCTACCTTTACCCCCATGAAACATCCTTCCCGGCCTCTATTGCACCTAATGCTTCTTTTCCTACCCCTGCTGTTATGTGCCCAACCCGAGGTTTTTACCAGGTCGGATTTCGATTTGCGCGGCCCGGTCAGGACCAGTACGGTAATTACAGATTACGGAGAAGAACGCTTTGAGTTTGATCCGAAAGGCAGGCTTCTCAAGACCCTTACCCGCTACAGTGATACCGACTATGACATTACTTACTACCGCTACAGCGAGGGGCTGTTAACAGAGCGCAGGGACGAGGTCTACAGGGACGGGTCCTTTGACAAGAGCACTTCTTTTGCCCGGTTTTATCAGCGGGATACCACGGCAGGTAAGCTTACCGAAACCATCACCTCCTATGATGAACAGATGAAGGAACAATTCACCTACAGTTATGACTCTATCGGGAGGCTTGAGGGTATTGTCCGCATCGGGCAGGAAGGGATCGATGAAACCCGGGTGTCCTATTCGGAGAACGGCGGGGAGGTGACCGCGGAATACTTTTTAAACGGGCTGTTATCCAAATCTATACGACATTCAGATAAGGACGGGGCAAAAGGAACCACCGAAACCACCCTGGTTAAAGAATATTTTCAGGGCGTACCCCAGAAAGCACTGGAGCAAACCCGCGATTCCAAGGAGAACCTGTTGCGGGAAACCCAGTTCGTCTATGACTCTATACGGTCCGGATTCCGGAAGGAAAAAACCCGTGTTTTTACCTACAACGACGAGGGCTTTTTAGGGAGTGAATCCATTTCCTATATGAATTCGGAGGGCCGGGTTTCGAGGGAAGTGGAAAAAACATACCTCTATCAGAAAGATGGGAAAAACCCGGGGAACTGGATACGAAAGGTCATCACCCCTGAAAACTCGATTACGGCACGTAGAATTACCTATTTCGAAGAAAAACCCACACAGACTGCGGACAGCATCCCAAAGAATTGAGAAATCCCTTCTGAACAACAGCTGTTTTTGGGAAGGACTCAGGGGGTTAGCAGTTCTTTTTTCAGTTCATGCCCGCCCTTGTAGCGATGTAACTGCAATCGGTTTCCGAATAGATCCATAAGGCGGCTTTTCCGTACCGAAAGTTCTTTTGAAGGAAGGAAGGGGTCCGAGTCTCCCTCCAGGACTTCCACAGTGGTCTCTGAAGGAAGGTGCCGGAAGTCCGCCGCCCCGAGCTCCTCCGGGACCCTGCCGGCGTAAAGGATCATCCGGTTACAGCTTCTGCTGCACTGGGCGACCCAACAGGTTTTGCATATTGCGGGCTGTGTGCTCACGGGTTAGCCAGCTGGCCCCCACATGCCGGTAGGTCTGGTCCAGATAATACAGGGAAGGAGCCTGGGGGGCAATGATATAGTTTTCAGCGGGGTTGAGTTCCGAGAAGTGCCTCAGGAAGTACCTCGACAGGTAACCGATCCCGTGAAAAACCACCCACACTCTTTTGGTTTCCGGCCCCCGCGAGTTAAAAACCTCATAGGGATGGGTCGTTTTAAAAGAGAGCAATTTTTCTTCCGTGGAAGCCGGTGATTCTTCGGGCATGGGTTATTTCGGGAATGATTACCTTTACAAAAATGAAAATTGCATGCAGGATTACAAAGAAAAAATACTCCATGTTTGCAATCAGGCCCGGGAAAAAACCCTGATGGAAACCCTCGATATCGAGTACATCGACGTGGGAGAAAATTTTCTTTTGGCGCGTATGCCAGTCACGGAAAAGGTGCATCAACCAGATGGAGTGCTCCATGGCGGGGCTACTGTGGCCCTGGCGGAAAGTGTTGCCGGTGCAGCTTCTTATGTGTTTATCGATGCGGAGAAGTTTTTTGTCCGCGGCATCGAAATCGCTGCGAATCACGTGCGGAGCATCCGCGAAGGATATGTGTATGCAAGGGCTTCCCTGTTGCATAAGGGACGTACCACGCAGCTTTGGGAAATTCGTGTAACCAATGCAGCGGAAGAACTGATTTCCCTGTGCAAACTGACTACCATTGCGCTCCCCAAAAACTAAAAAGCACCACCAGCTTCTGAAGATTCTGCGGGAGCACCAGGACCAAAACCTCCCCTTTGTCCTTTATAAAAAACCACGTGCCACTATTGTAATGGCACTTCTCCAAACAGATTCCGAACTGGAGGCTGGTTTTGATCTCAAGCGTCAGGGATTTCTGATGACCCCCTTCCACCCCGATGATGCCAAACAAGTATTCCTTCGCGCGGACCAGCTCTATCAAACGCCCTACAGGGGAGCCCGGTTGCATTTAACCCCGTCCCTGCCGGCAAAGGATGCGGTTGCCCGTGAAATACACATGGAACTCGTCAGCAAATCCGTCGAGATGCTGAAAGCGGGAACCCTGAAAAAAGTGGTTGTAAGCCGTCGGTTTTCGGTCCCGGCCCCGTCCGACCGGCTGGAATCGTTTTTCGAGATGATCCGTTGGTATCCGGATGCTTTCGGGTATTTCTGGTACCATCCCGGGGTAGGCACCTGGATGGGTGCAACTCCTGAATTGTTTTTGAGGTACCATTCAGGAGTGGCAGAAACAATTTCCCTGGCCGGCACCCGGCCGGCTGATCCCGAAGAGGCCCTTCCACGCTGGTCCTCCAAGGAAGAACATGAACAGCAGTTGGTAACAGACTTTATCCTGGACCAGATGCGGGAGCTGGGATTAAAGCCACAGCAGGGAGAAGTACGGGATGTCCGGGCAGGAAAACTCTGGCATCTGGGCACTTCCATCCGCACCTTTCTAAAACAGGAAATGACGCCAGAGTTGCTGGCCGCCATGCACCCGACCCCAGCGGTTTGCGGGTTGCCCAGAGAGGAGGCTTATGCCTTTATAAGGAGGCATGAAAACTATAACCGGGAATACTATACGGGCTTTTTAGGGGAGGTAGGTCTTGAAGAAGCCGATAGTTTCGAATTTTTTGTGAATCTCCGGTGTGTGCAATACCGCAATGGAGACGCTTATTTATACGTCGGTGGGGGGATTACTCCGGAGAGCGATCCGGAGGCCGAATGGGAGGAAACTCAGGAAAAAAGCACCACCATGCTCTCTCTTCTCCGGAATTCCTCCTGAGCGATTAGGGCTTTGTACAACTCCTTCGTATTTTTGTCACTGCTATGAAATACTCCTGACCCCTATTTCGTATGCTTCAGTATTGTGGATGAGCGGTCTGCAGGGTTTTTCGCCCTGGGCCATAGCCAGCAGAGCCGGATCCCCACCGCCCTGGTCTGCACCTCGGGTAGCGCCCTTTTGAACTATTACCCTGCCGTGGCAGAAGCTTTTTACAGCAGGATCCCACTCGTGGTGATTTCAGCTGACCGGCCTCCTTACAAGATCGATATCGGGGACGGACAGACCATACGCCAGTCCGGTGTTTTTGAGAAGCACATCGGGTTTCAGGCTACCTTGTTACAGGATCTTACCCATGCCCCGGAGCGGATACGGGACGAGAGTATTCTGGAGGTTCCAGGGGCGGACCGCCAGCAACTGCAGGCCAGGAGGCAATTGGAGAACGAAAAGTTAATCAGTCAGGCCTTTCTCACGGCCATGGAAAACCAGTGGCCGGTACACCTGAATGCACCGTTTGAAGAACCCCTGTATCAGACGAGGGAAACCCCGGTCTTTCTGCCTAAAAAGATTTCGGAACCCACCTGCCCGTCCACCGCTCCTGATTGGGATAACTTGGGGTCCATCTGGGAGAAGGCCGGAAAGAAAATGGTCCTGATCGGTTCGCTTCCGCCGGGAGGACTGGAACCGGAAACGCTCGTTACCCTGGCTACAGACCCTTCGGTACTCGTTTTCACCGAAACTACTTCAAACATTCACCATCCCGGATTTTTACCCAGTATCGACAGTATCATGGCTCCTGTGGAATTGTCCGAGAGTGCTTCTGAACTGTTCTGCTCCCTCCAACCCGACCTGCTGTTAACCCTGGGAGGCATGGTCGTGTCTAAGAAAATTAAACAGTTTCTGAGAAAATACCCTCCGAAAACCCACTGGCATGCCGATCCGTTTTGGGCTCCCGATACCTATTACGCCCTGGACACTCATATTGAGATGCCGGCGGGAAAATTCCTGAAGGATTTCCTTCCAAAGGTATCCCCGGGTAACGCCTTATACCACAGAGAATGGGATCGTATGCGTACCCTGTACGAGGAAAGGAGGGAGGACTACTTAAAGCAGATTCCTTTTTCTGATATGGGCGCTTTTGATCAGATCCTCAAAAACATCCCGGCCGGGATGCAGGTTCAACTGGCGAACAGTTCCACAGTCCGGTATGCACAACTTTTTGACATGAAACCGGGAAATCCGGTTTTCTGCAACCGGGGCACCAGCGGGATCGAGGGAAGTACGTCCACTGCGGTGGGCGCTTCCATCAATTCCGATGCACCCGTCCTGCTCCTGACGGGAGATCTGAGCTTTTACTACGACACCAATGGCCTTTGGAACAAATATCTCAGATCGGATTTCCGGATTGTGGTAATCAACAACCAGGGGGGCGGGATCTTCCGTATTTTGCCCGGAAAAGAAGCCAGCCCTACCTTTGAAAACTATTTTGAAACCGTACAGGACCGTTCCATTAAGGCGGTCTGCGAGCTCTATGGACTGGAGCACCATAAAGCAGCATCGGCAGAAGAGCTCACTAATGCCCTGGAGACATTTTTCGACCCTTCGGACAGCCCCCGCCTGCTGGAGGTGAAAACCCCCAGAAAGTTGAACGATGAGGTTTTGCTGGGCTACTTTGATTTTTTATCTTCGGCCCTGGGGGCAACCCTGCCAAAAACTGATCTCCATGAGTAAAAAAAGAGATGAACTGCTCGCTCAGTATGCGGAGCACATCAGGGATAAATTCTCTCAGACGCCAGATATGGATTTCCTGGAGAAAGTAGTGCTGGGCCTGGGGCCTGCCGTCTACAATCGGGACGCGTCCCTGGTATCGGGCAGTGATGAGTCTGAACTGGAAACGGTCCGGAACAACTTTCTCATCAAAAAACTGGGACTCCCAGACGGACCGCACCTGATGCATACCATAAAGGATGTCATCAGGGAATACGGGATGTCCGAGCGAAACAAATACAGAGCCGTGGTTTATTACATTCTCGCGCGCCGCTACAATAAGGAATCCGCCTACCAATAGGTTAAACAGCGGCTTTTGGACAAAAGGTCCGGGCCTGAACACCCACGCCATGATCGAACTCGGGATCCACAATACGCTTACGATTCTAAGAGATACCCGGGTGGGACTCTTTTTAGGGGATGAGGAGGGCAATGAGATTCTTCTGCCCGGAAAATACAGGCCGGAGCATTACGAAACAGGGGATTCCCTTACCGTGTTCTGTTACCTGGACAACGAGCAGCGGCCGGTGGCAACAACACTTGAACCCCTTATCGAAAGAAACCGGTATGCGCCCCTTGAGGTGGCCGAGGTCAACCAGTACGGCGCCTTTCTGGAATGGGGTTTAGAAAAACACCTTTTAGTCCCTTTCAGAGAACAGACTGTCCCTATGAAAAAGGGCGAGACTCATGTCGTTTACTGTTATCTGGATCCCAAATCTTCCAGACTGGTGGCTTCGGCCCGGCTCAATCGCTTTCTCGACAACCGGGAACTGGAGGTTCGCCCCGGGCAGCAGGTGGCCCTGCTGGTTACCCGGGAAACGGAACTGGGTTTCGAAGTAGTGGTTGAAAACCGCCACAAGGGCCTGCTTTTCAAAGACCGGGTTTTTCGCGACCTGAAAAGGGGGGATCGTCTGCAGGGATATGTCCAGAAAATAAGGCCCGACCAAAAGCTGGATATTACCCTTGAACCTATCGGGTATCGCCAGCTGGAACCGGCCGCTTCCCGAATTTACAAGGCGATGCAGCAAGCTGGCGGGATGTTGCCACTTCACGATAAATCCTCCCCTGAGGCCATTAAGGAGCGCTTGCAGATGAGTAAGAAGATGTTTAAAAAAGGGGTGGGCATCCTCTACCGCGAACGAAAGATTGACCTTCGCCCCGATGGTATTTACCTGCTTCCCCCCGAGCCCGGGGCATGAATACAGACAGGGCTGTGCGTTTTTGAAAGGAACCTAATCTCAGGGCTGTATTTTGCTGAATCGCACCAATTTGGTTACCTTTATCGAAGTTTTAGTAAAGATACCGCCTATGCCATTTATAGAAGAAAGTGACCTCCTTGAATTGCACAAGGATATCGATAAGGCACAGATCATCAACGAACGCCTTCTCGACCAGATCAAACACAAGAACAAGGAATTAAAGCGCAGCCGGGTGCAGCGGAATATCTTCGCCGGGGTTACCGTGCTTTTTCTCATCGGGGCCCTCGCGGTGACCTCTTTTACGATGGGACTTTCTTCAAGTCCGCAGGCTCAGTATGCCTCCAAGGTTAACGACAGCCTGGATGCAGCTGAGGAACGCGTGGCCAGCCTGCGCAAGCAAAATGAAGAGCTCAGCCTTATCAAGGAATTTTACCTGGCCAAGGAGTTTATTGAAAAGGAAAAGATCTATTCGGTACAGGTAAAGGCCTTTGTGGAAAAAAACTTCAATCTGGCCCCGCAGGGCCTCACCAATACACTCCTGGTAAAGAACAACCCGTTCTATGCCTATTCCCTGGGAAATTTTGAAACCCTCGAAGAGGCCAAACGCTTCCGGGATGAACTCGTTAAAATGGGGTTCAAGGATGCCTTTGTGGCCTCGTATAAGGACGGGAAACGGGTCGCCATTGAAGAATAGCATAATTCCTTAGGTTGAAAGAGATCACTACCTGGGTGCGGGCAGCACGGCTCAGGACCCTTCCCCTTTCCGTAGCCGGGATAATCACCGGGTCGGCCC
>JARRQA010000186.1:0-4314 GCA_037382325.1 Robiginitalea sp. | reverse complement strand
GGCGGGGATGAAATCAACATAGTTCAGAAGGGAGCCAATTATGGCTGGCCGGTGATTACCTATGGTATCAACTACAGCGGAACACCGATCACCGACAGGACCGAAAAGGAAGGCATGGAGCAACCCATACATTACTGGGTACCCTCAATTGCCCCTAGCGGCATGTGCTTTGTTACCTCAGATGAGTATCCTCAGTGGAAAGGAAGCCTCCTGGTGGGATCCCTTTCCTTCAGGTACCTGGAACGCCTGGAAATGGAAGGGACCAGGGTATTGAAGCGCGAACGCCTGATGGATGAGATAGGCCGCGTGAGGAATGTACGGCAGGGGCCTGATGGGTTTATTTACGTCGCCGTGGAGGGAAAGGGGATCTACCGGCTGGTACCCAGCAACTGATTCCAAATCAGGAACTTCACTGTTTCAGGGCCTGAAGGGCCTTCTGTACCGAACCATATTTTTTAAGGGCAATCCCCGCTTCTTCATAAGAAAGCTGCAGGTGTTCGACCAGATAGCGGGTACCCCGGTCGATAAGCTTGTTGTTGCTCAGTTGCATATGCACCATTTTGTTCCCCTGTACACGGCCTATACGGACCATCAGAGAGGTGGAAATCATATTGAGCACCAGTTTTTGAGCCGTACCGCTTTTCATCCGGGTACTGCCGGTGACAAATTCAGGACCCACCGGAACCTCGATCGGCAGTTCAGCGGCCACCGCGAGCGGGGATCCCGGATTGTTGGTCAGCCCGGCTGTAAGGATTCCCTCTTCCCGGGCTTTCTTGATACCCCCTATGACATAGGGCGTGGTCCCGGAAGCGGCAATGCCCACCAGCGTATCCAATGGATTGATCCCGAATTCACTTAAATCCTTCCAGGCCTGGTCCCAATCGTCTTCGGCGTGTTCCACAGCCTTCCGGATGGCCTGGTCCCCCCCTGCTATCAATCCGATCACCCGATGGTGCGGCATCCCGTAGGTAGGGGGAATCTCCGAAGCATCAAGGATTCCCAGGCGACCGCTGGTACCCGCCCCTATGTAAAATAACCGTCCCCCGCTGAGAAACCGCGGTTCCAGTTCCTCCACAAGCCTGCTGATGGCCGGAATGGCCTTTCGGACTGCCAAAGCTACTTGCTGGTCTTCCCGGTTGATGTTTTGCAGGAGCTCCTCCACCTCCATGTTTTCCAGGTGATCGTAGCGGGAGGGTTGTTCGGTAATCTTTTTAAAATGGGCCATTTATTAAAGGATATGAATTTGATGGGGACGGAAGGTATTCAAACGGTTATGGTCAGGGGGTAATTCCGTAATCAAAGTATTGATCCTGCTGATATCACAGGTGCGGTAACGGTGCTGTGAGTTCAGTTTTTCCGAAATACACAGCAGCACCACTTTTCGGGATGCTTCTATAACCGCTTTTTTGACCTGTACCACATCCCAGTCAAACTCGGTAAGCCCGTGAAGGGCATCTACATAGCCCGTACCGATAAAACCGTAATCCACCTGGATTTCCGAAAGGGCGGTTATCGCACTTACCCCGGTGGTTATCTGGGCATCGGATGATACCTCCCCGCCGATAAGGATCACCCGTACCTTTGGTTTGGTCAAGAGATGCAGTGCCACCGGCAAACTAATCGTAAAGCAGGTCAATTCCAGGGATTCGGGCAGCAGGCGTGCCACTTCCATACAGGTGGTTCCCCCATCCATAAAGATCACGCTCCCGCTTCGCAGCATCCGGATGGCTTTTGCTGCAATAGTCTTTTTCTCCTCCAGCGCATAGGTGTTGCTGCTGGCTGCCGCCGGGGGAACAAAACCCAGGGAAACGGCACCGCCATGAACTTTGCGCAACTTCTGGGCCTGATCCAGCTCCTTGACGTCACGCCGTACCGTATCGACCGATACCTCCAGTTTTTCCGCCAGGTCTGTGATAAGGACCCGGTTATGCACTTCCACGGCATTCAGGATAATCCGCTGGCGTTCTTCTTTTAGCATGAAAGCCTGTTTGTGGCAAAGATAACAAATTCTAATTTTTGCTGTTTAATGTTTCCAAATCGATGTATATTGTTAATATTTGCATAAAACAGCATCAATAACTGCATAAAACAGCAGAATAAATATTTTCTCTTTATATTTGCCCTGCAACTTTAGACGCTTCTCTTATGATCGATTTCACTTATGCCGTTACCTCCCAGGCCATCCCGGATGAAGGGGAGGCCAAAAAGTTTGAAAAAATCCCCACGCAGATCTACGGGGATTCGGAAGCTGCCTCGTTCTACGCAGCCAATGAAATAGCAGAACTGATCCGGGAACGACAGAAACAGGGCAAAAATGCCGTTATCGGACTGGCAACGGGTTCAACCCCCACGAAGATGTATGATTTTTTGGTTCGTTTCCACCAGGAAGAGGGCCTGAGCTTTAAAAACGTCATCACCTTTAATCTGGATGAGTATTACCCCATGGAACCGGACTCCATCCACAGCTACGTCCGGTTTATGAACGAACATCTCTTTGACCATATTGACATTCCCCGGAAAAACATCCATATCCCGGACGGTACTTTGGATAAAGAGGACGTCCGGGATTTCTGCCTGGATTATGAAGAGAAGATTGAACGGGCAGGAGGCCTCGATATTCAAATCCTGGGGATTGGCCGCACCGGCCATATCGGATTCAACGAGCCCGGGTCCTCCCTGAGCAGTACGACCCGTATGGTGCGCCTGGACCGGGTTACCCGCCTGGACGCTGCAAGCGACTTTTTCGGGCTGGAAAATGTACCTACCAAAGCCATTACCATGGGGGTGGGCACCATTCTTTCAGCAAAACGGATCATCATGATGGCCTGGGGAGAAGGCAAGTCGGAGATCATCAAACAGGCCGTCGAAGGGAAAATCCGGGAATCAGTCCCGGCTACCTTCCTGCAGCGTCATCCGCATTGCGAGGTGATCACCGACCGGGCGGCTGCTTCTTCCCTCACCCGGGTAGCGACCCCCTGGCTGGTCAGTGAATGCCAATGGGATGATGTCCTGATCAAGAATGCAGCCATCTGGCTTTCTCATAAACTGGATAAGGCCATCCTGAAGCTCACCAACGAGGATTACAATGAATACGGGATGGGTAACCTGGTAGCCGAAATTGGCTCGGCGGAACACATCAACCTGAAGGTCTTCAACGATCTGCAGAGAACCATCACGGGCTGGCCCGGAGGCAAACCGAATGCAGATGACAGCAGCCGGCCGGAACGGCGGGATCCCTATCCGAAACGCAGCCTGATCTTCAGTCCCCATCCGGATGACGATGTGATTTCCATGGGAGGGACTCTGCTCAGGCTGGTAGACCAGGGCCATGAAGTACACGTGGCCTATCAAACTTCCGGCAACATCGCCGTTTTTGATGATGAGGTCATCCGTTTCCTTGATTTTGCGACGGATATAGAGGAAGAAAACCAGGACTTGCAGGAGCAATTCCGGAAGGTCCGGGAGTTCCTGGGCCGGAAAAAACCGGGAGAAGTGGACAGCCCGGAAATTCAAAATTTCAAAGCCCTGATCCGGAAGGGGGAAGCCCTTGCTGCCTGCAGGTATTGTGGAGTACCTGAGGATAACGCCCACTTCATGAACCTGCCCTTCTACGAAACGGGTACGGTGAAGAAAAAACCACACTCACAGGCCGACATCCGGCTCACGTATGATTTACTACAGGAATTGAAACCCCACCAGATCTTTGCTGCCGGGGACCTTTCAGATCCCCATGGTACCCACCGGGTCTGCCTGCAGATTGTTTTCAAGGCCCTGGAACGGTTGAAAGACGAAGGTGCCGACTGGATTCAGGATTGTTATGTCTGGCTGTACAGGGGTGCCTGGCAGGAATGGGATATCGCAGATATGGAAATGGCGGTTCCCATTGGCCCCAAGGATCTGGAACGCAAGAAAAACGCCATTTTCAAGCACCAGTCCCAAAAGGACAGCGCGATGTTCCCGGGCCATGACGAGCGGGAATTCTGGCAGCGGGCTGAACACCGGAACAAGGAAACTGCTCGCAGATACGATGCCCTGGGGATGGCGGAATATGAGGCCATCGAAGGTTTTGTAAGGTATCATTTCCTGTAGGAACTGGAACCCTGGCCTGTATTCGGCCTCATTTTTTTACATTTAGGGCAAATTACAACCGATGATCCCGAAAGACAGGAAGGCCTGGTGGTGGGTTCCAAGCCTTTATTTCACCCAGGGGCTTCCCTATGTGCTTGTGGTCAGTGTATCGGTGATCATGTACAAGCAGCTGGGGATCGGAAATGCAGAAATCGGCCTGTATACCAGCTGGCTTTACCTGCCCTG
>JARRQA010000185.1:0-4334 GCA_037382325.1 Robiginitalea sp. | reverse complement strand
ATGTCGGGAAGAGATAAGCGCTGAAAGCATATAAGCGCGAAACTCGCCGCGAGATGAGATTTCTTTAAAGGGTCGTGGCAGACTACCACGTTGATAGGCCACAGGTGTAAGTGCTGTAAAGCACGCAGCCGAGTGGTACTAATAGCCCGTTAAACTTGCGCCGCTACTTGCTTTTGCTAGCAGCTTTACGATAGGTTAGGTTAGTGTTGGCATCTCAGAGAGAAAAGATGCCTTCTGTTCCATATGTCAAGATATTGGTTCCCTACGGGGACCGTCTGTTGCGCCCGGGAGCGCTCTCAGACGTAAAACTCAGGTGGCCATTGCGACGGGGTCCACCCCTTACCATTCCGAACAGGGAAGTTAAGCCCGTCAGCGCCGATGGTACTGCCACTTAAGGTGGGAGAGTAGGTCGCCGCCTTCTTCGAGAGTCCTCCACAGCAATGTGGGGGACTCTTTTTTTATATACCCCTATGGTGGCAGCGCAGGTCGCCACTTTCTTCGGAGTCCTCCCCGGCCTGATGGAAAGGGATGGTCTTTTGGCAATACCCCCGGGGACAAAGGTCCCCGTACCCCCGGCAGGAAAATATCCCCCTTCCCTGAAACCTTCCGGCAGGGGTTTTTACCAATTTGATCCAAAATATCTTAAGGCATACTCCCCCCGGGGCTGAAAGCCCCTTACCCCCTGGTTAGAAAATAAATGACCTGAATGAAATTTCCTGGCAGTAAATTTTAAAAGTAAGATCCAAAATATCTTGGTACCAACTTCCCCGGGGACAAACGTCCCCGAACCCCCAATATCAAGATACCGGCTATTCCTGCCAAATCAAAGCATAGAGACAACGGCCAATAATCATGATTAAAGTCATTGCCAAAGAGGTATATAATCCTTTATTTCAAAGACATAACCATTCCTTAATCTAAGCTTTCGCTCCGGTTTGAACGCTGGAAACGCATTTAGATGGATCTAAAAAAGCTATATCGCGAACTCGTCCGCCGGAATGTCTTCAGGGCTGTTCTGGCATATCTGGCGGTAGCCTGGGTACTAATCGAGGCTGCCTCCACCATTCTGCCGACGTTTGGTGCTCCTGAATACCTGATTAAGGGGTTAATCTACCTGCTCGCAATAGGATTGATTTTCTGGACCGGTTTCTCCTGGGTGTACGACCTAACCCCGGAAGGGATCCGGAAAACCCCGGACGCCTACGACACTCCGGATACCCGGCAGATGAACAGCCGCAGGCTGAATGCGGTCATCATAGGTTCGGCCATTACCGCTATTTTGGTATTACTGGCAGGTAGTTTCTGGGCCGGATCCAGATGGAGCAGTGAAAAGAACCTGGCTTCAAACTCGGTGTATCGCATTGCAGTACTACCTTTTGAGGACCGTTCGGACAATGAAGATTTTGAATATCTCAGAGAAGGCCTTGCAGAAGATGTCATAAGCAAATTGTTTACGTTCTCAGATGTTTCGGTTATTTCCTCCCGGTCAGCATTCCAGTTCAAGGATACCGGTAAAACCATCGGGGAAATCTCCAGGGAGCTCAAAGCCGATATTGTATTGATCGGAAACTACACCATTACCAACCAGAAGGTGGATGTGAAGGTCGAGGTCATCGATACCAAGGAGGATGAAATACTCAATTATGCCTCCATTGTGGGGGATCTTGGACATATCAGGAATATTTCTTCACAAATTGGCTTGCATTTACAGGAGTCCCTTGGGTTTACAAGTAATGAAACTGAAAGCATAGAGGAAATCGAGGAGGAACCCGTCAATCCTGAAGCTTTTAAACTCTATTCCATGGGAAAAAGTGCCATGCGCGATCATACCGGACAGAAACTCGCTGATGTCACCAAGTACTTTGAGGCAGCCATTGAACTGGACCCCGATTATGTGGATCCGTATATTGGAATGGCTGAAGCCTATTTATTCGATATAAACCGGGGATATCTTTCTCCGACAGAAGGTGCAGCGAAGGCCAAAAAATATGCCCTGAAAGCAGAGAAACTTAATCCGGGCAGTGGGAAAGTAAGTGGTCTGCTCGGAAGTATTCACTTTTGTAATTATGATTTCGAAGAGGCCGTTCCCTACTTTGAGAAATCCCTGGAAAAAAGTCCGAATTTCACATTGACCTATCAGTGGTATTCTTTTATCCTATATTTTTTTGGAGATTTCGACAGAGCTGAAGAACTCCAGAGAAAAGCCGCGCTCTTGGATCCCCTCGATCAGTTTAATGACATGTACCTGGCTATCAATTACATATTTCGGGGTAAATTGGGCCAGGCGGAAAATTTTATTGATACTAAGCTTTCGCTGAACCCAGATCATTTGGAAATGATTTGGCTTAAATCGGTTTTACTTGTTGAAAAAGGCATGTACCAAGAGGCGTATGAGACCATTTTGAAAAGAAAGCAATTCCTCGAAACCAATTTTCTCTCCGGTTATATTTTTGCTCGTGTCGGGGAGGAAGAACAGGCTGAAATAGTTCTGAACAAGATTATGGAAAGATCAGAAAAACAGTATGTGCCACCCTCCCAAATTGTAATGCTGTTGTGCGGCCTTGGCCGGTATGATCAGGCATTAGATCAAATAGAGGAAGCATTTCTCTCTCATGATTTGTGGATTGGTTGGGTACATTTTACTTCCATGGCTGATCCCATCAAGGACGACCCGCGGTATATCTCCCTGATGAAACCACTTGTAAAGGGATAAATCCTATTCATAGTTGCGGCCCGCCCCCAGGCGTGAGTCTGATCCAAGAGACTTACCCCTTTTTTAATTAGCGTAGCAGATATGATCCAGGGTGCCTTCGTACTTTTGTATACAAAAGCGCTGCCCAAAATGAAGATAACCTACAGGGATGAGGAACTATGGAATACCTGGACGCATGCACTGGGAATTCTCCTTGGAATCATCGGTGCCATCTTCATGGTGCTCAGGGTACAGGGGGCGGACACGCTCACCCTTACGTCCGTATGGATTTACAGCCTTTCTGTGATTATCCTTTTTACTGCTTCCACTGTGTATCACGCCGTGGCGGACCCCCGGATTAAAAGGAAGCTCCGTATTCTGGACCACATCAGCATCTACCTGCTTATTGCCGGGACGTATTCTCCGGTTGCCCTGATTACCCTCCGGGAAGGTAGCGGCTGGTGGCTCTTTGGGGCCGTTTGGGGGATGGCCCTATTCGGTACAGTTCTCAAGCTCTTCTTTACCGGGAAATTTGAAATATTCTCCCTCTTTTTGTACTTGCTGATGGGGTGGCTCATTGCCATCGATTTCAACAACCTCATGCAACACCTGACGCCTTCTGGAAAATGGTGGCTGATGGCCGGAGGGGCATTCTACACAGTGGGGATTCTGTTTTACGCCATCCGGAAAATTCCCTTTAACCACATGATCTGGCATTTTTTTGTACTGGCGGGTGCCCTCTGCCACTGGCTGTTTATCTATCTGGATGTCCTCCCGGGATAGAGCGCCATTCTCTATAGGAAATAGGCCAGGACAAGCCCCAAAATGATCACGCCAAGCTTCCGGATGTTATGGGCATGATTCCTGGAGCTTTCAAAAAGGATTATAGTAGAAACATGGAGGATCATCCCGATCACCAGGGCCAGTAAGTAATCATAGGTTTCCCTGAGGATGGGCAGCGCTCCTGTCCAGGTTCCGAGCGGTGTCATAATGGCAAAGGCCCCAATGAAAAACCAGATGGTCGCTTTGGACAGGCCGGATTGAATGAAAAAACTTCCGAGAATCAGGGCCACGGGGATTTTATGGATGGCAATCCCCCATATAGCCGGTTGGTTGGAAGCAAGCGGGATGCCTTCCAGAAAGGCATGCAACCCCAGGCTTACAAGGAGCATAAGTGGGAGGCGGCTTTCCCGGGGGTCTCCGTGCATGTGGCCGTGTTCGGCACCCTTCGAGAAGGACTCCAGGATGATTTGCAGCAGGATCCCAAGGGCAATAAATACCCCCGTCTGTTTTTCCTTATGCCCGTTGAAGACCTCGGGAAGAAGCTCAAAAAGGGTAATGCCAAGTAAAAAGGCGCCACTAAAGGATAACAGTAAGCGGTAATCCCGGATTCTCAGGGAGGGAAACGCCAGCAATACCACAAAACTCAAAAGTACGGCGAGGGCCGGCAGAACTAAAGCCAATGAAAATGGGAGCGAAGGTATCATGTACTTACAGGGCCATAAAATTAGTGTATTTTTAGACTTTTAAGCGCAAAGCGGCTGGCACAAAACTTTAAAATGCTGGCTAAAACACTCTTTGGTATGGAATCCATCCTGGCCGAGGAGCTTCGCGCCCTGGGGGCGGGAAAGGTCAGAGAAGG
>JARRQA010000184.1:0-4400 GCA_037382325.1 Robiginitalea sp. | reverse complement strand
GTTGTTGAACCATTATAAATTGTAGTTTTGTCGGGAACCAAAAGAGTCCTCTGCTACCTTAATTAAAGATACCACACCATGAAGTTTTTTATCGATACTGCCAATCTGGACCAAATCCGCGAAGCGGGAGCACTTGGGGTCCTCGACGGGGTCACTACCAATCCATCCCTGATGGCCAAGGAAGGCATTACCGGCAAGAACAACATCCTGAAGCACTACGTGGATATCTGCAATATCGTCGATGGGGACGTTTCGGCAGAAGTGATCGGGACCTCCTTCGATCAGATGATCAAGGAAGGAGAAGAACTGGCCGACCTTCACGACCAGATCGTGGTGAAGGTCCCGATGATTCGCGATGGGGTAAAGGCGTTGCGCTATTTTACGGAGAAAGGGATCCGCACCAACTGTACCCTGGTTTTTTCTCCAGGGCAGGCGCTACTTGCCGCCAAAGCCGGGGCTACGTATGTTTCGCCTTTTATCGGAAGACTGGATGATATTTCTTCCGATGGCCTTAGCCTGATCAGCGAGATCCGCGAAATCTATGACAACTACGAGTTTGAGACCGAGATTCTCGCAGCCTCCATTCGCCATACGATGCATATCATCGAGTGTGCCAAATTAGGGGCCGATGTAATGACCGGGCCACTCTCTTCTATTGAGGGGTTGCTCAAACATCCCCTTACCGATATCGGGCTGGAAAAATTCCTGGCCGATTATCGTAAAGGAAATTCCTGAGTTTTTGGTGTAAAAAAACCTTGTGGGAAAACTTCCTGTCTTGGGAAGACAGGGCTTCGCGTTACTTTTTGGGCCTAAAATGAAGTGTTGAGGTTGGCAAAACCATCCACGATCTTACCGTTTTTCACCAGGACGCTCTTATAGGTGTTGTTCACGACCAGCGTTTGGACAAATTTTTCAAAATCTCCCGCCCAGTACTGATCGGTTGCCTCCAACCCATAGGTATCAATCAGGCTCTTCCATCGCTCTCTGTCTGTACGGAGGCATATCCCGACAAAACGATAATCGCTGTGGACTTCACTAAGCGCCCTGACCCGACGGGTTATGTTGGTGAGGTGATGCTGCTGTGGCCCGGACCAGAAATAAAAGACCACATTGCCCTCTGAGGCAATATCCTGAAGGGTTTGCCTGTCGCCTGTGCTGTTTTCCACCGCTAAATCAGGCATTTCATGATTGGGGCGGAGGTTTTGTATGGCTTCACTGAGCCGGTCAATTTCCGGAAGGTGCCTGTTGGATCCGGAGAGGCGGTGGAATTCCTCCATGAATTTATCAAAATTCTCTTCCGAGTCATTTTTCAGCAGATATTCGAAGGCTACCGTACGGAAAAGGTTGTCGCGGAGTTCCTCCCCGGTAATCAGACTGTCTATAAGGTGTAACTGGTGGGTATTAAAATGAAGTTTGTTCCCAATTTGGTTGTTGCCGGTCTCGCAGGCCTTTCTGCACCCCATATAGGCAAGGTTGCCGATGTGATAAATCATGAAGTCATGATAGGGCCTAAGGAAAGTGAGTCCGGGATCTTCGTAAGACACCTTATCACGATAATCGTAAAAATCCGCTGGAAGTTCATGCAAACTTCCATCCCCTGCCGTTTTTCGATGCCAGAAGGGATATTTTTCCCGGTAGAGATAATTTTGGTAGAGGATGCTGGCCTGGGCAGCCTGGTAAGCCTCTTCCGACAATGGCGTTTCCTGCTGTAATATTTCCAGCCTTTTGAGCTTGAGGGACTTGAGCGAATCAAGCCGGGCGCTGAAGGCATCCGGTTCCATGGGCATGTAGGTGTCCCGAATGAGGTATTCCTCTCCTTCGCTTTCCAGGAACAGTTCTACAAGGAAGTTGTTGATTTCCTCACCTCTGCCTGAAAACACGAGCGATTCGTCAAATGCAATAGTGTTGAGACGGATCTGCAGGCTATCGCCTTCCTGCAGGAAGAGGTACTGATATTCAGGATCGTGCTTGAAAGAATGCAATCCGGCGTCCACGGAATCCAACCGGAATTCAAACCGGTTTTGATCGTCCAATATGGCCGTGTCCACGGGTTGCTCCCCTTTGAGAAGCACCACATAACGGTCGGTGGGGTTTACGATTTCCCCGGCGAAGTAGACCGAATTGGATTGATCGCCCTTCTCGGAACAACTCAAAACACCCCAAAAAAGCAAGAGAAGTAATATTTTCTTCATAGACGCATTCATCACCAAACCAGAACAAAACTAAAGAATGCCGGATACTGCCCTTGTTAACAGCTAGTTAAAAAGTGTAAAGGAACCGTGTAAAAGCCTCTTTTTAACAGGCCTTTTTGATCGAGGGGAGGAGTTATTTTATGTACTTTTGCCAAAATTTAGAAATACGTATGCTTTCAGTAAGCAATCTTTCGGTACAGTTTGGGAAACGGGTTCTGTTCGATGAAGTGAATGTGACCTTCACACCCGGGAATTGTTATGGGGTCATTGGCGCGAATGGGGCGGGAAAGTCGACCTTTCTTAAAATCCTTTCCGGCGCTGTGGAACCCACCTCGGGGCAGGTACACCTGGAGCCGGGCAAGCGCATGTCCGTGCTGGAGCAGGACCACAATGCCTACGACGCCTACCCGGTACTGGAAACCGTCCTCAGGGGGAACAAACCGTTGTTTGATATTAAAACCGAGATGGATGCGCTGTATGCAGACTACGATGACGCCCATGCGGAGCGTATCGGGGAACTTCAGGTGGCCTTTGAAGAGATGAATGGCTGGAATGCGGAGAGCGATGCGGCCGCCTTACTTTCCAACCTCGGCATCCGGGAGGGGGTGCATTACAACCAGATGTCCGACCTGGATGCGAAAATGAAAGTGCGCGTTTTGCTGGCACAGGCCCTTTTTGGCAATCCGGATGTATTGGTGATGGATGAGCCGACCAACGATCTGGATTACGAAACGATTGAGTGGCTGGAGAACTTTCTGGCCGAATATGAAAACCTGGTAATCGTGGTTTCACACGACCGGCACTTTCTAGATGCGGTATGTACCAATATAGCCGATATCGATTTCGGGAAGATTAACCTGTACAGCGGCAACTACACCTTCTGGTACGAAAGCAGCCAATTAGCCGCCCGCCAACGGGCGCAGCAGAACAGGAAGGCGGAGGAGAAGGCAAAGGAATTGCAGGAATTTATTCAAAGGTTCAGTGCGAACGTTGCCAAGAGTAAACAGGCCACCTCCCGCAAGAAAATGCTCGAAAAACTGCGTGTGGAGGACATAAGGCCTTCCAGCAGGCGGTACCCTGCCATTATTTTTGACCGGGAGCGGGAAGCCGGCGACCAGATCCTCCATGTGGAAGGCCTCTCGGCCCGGAGTGAAGAAGGAGAGTGGCTTTTCAGAAAAGGAGAGCTGAACCTCGCCAAGGGCGACAAGGTAGCCCTGATTTCACGTGATTCCCGGGCGACTACCGCGTTTTATGAAATGATCACCGGGAACCGGCAACCTGATGAAGGGACCTTTTCCTGGGGGGTAACCACGTCTGTTTCCTACCTGCCTGCAGACAACAGCGCTTTCTTTCAGGAGGATATCAATTTGGTAGACTGGCTCAGGCAATGGGCCAAAACCCAGGAGGAAAAAGAGGAAGTATACCTCAGGGGGTTTCTTGGGAAAATGCTTTTCAGCGGAGAGGAAGCCCTTAAAAAATGTACGGTGCTGTCCGGGGGAGAAAAAGTACGGTGCATGCTGAGCCGCATGATGCTGCTCAGGGCAAATGTGCTCTTGCTGGACGAGCCGACCAACCACCTTGATTTAGAGAGCATCACCGCCTTCAACAACTCCCTGAAGCAATTCAAAGGGACGGTTATCTTTACCACTCACGACCACCAGTTTGCCCAGACGGTGGCTAACCGGATCGTCGAGATTACGCCAACGCATACCATTGACAGGTACCTGTCCTTTGACGAATACATGACGGACCCCGCATTGCGGGAACAACGTCAGAAATTGTATCAGGTACCTGTATAAGGCCTAGGTTGCGACTTTCAACAGGTTGCCAGTGACCTGTCAGGCGTTGAAGTACTTGCTGTTCCAGATGGCCGGGTTGAAATTCTTACCCATGGCAAACCCGTAGTAAATCACGATCGCAGCTACGGACTTAAACATGAAAAAGTAGATAATCCAGAATTCCGCAGCGCTGTTGGTTTTCGAAAAAAGCCCGTTGGGTACCAGCAGGGTTAGGAGGTAACTGAAAAACAACACGCAGAGGGCGAGATTCGCTATGTTCTTAAAGGGCCAAACCAAAAGTCTGCGCAGGGGATGTAAATCATTGCCCCATTTGTGGATCAGGTAGAAATAATCATTTCCCATGGGCACAAAAAGCAACGGATCATCCTTGTCTTCCAGTTTGAACAGACGGGAGGGGGCGATAATTTTC
>JARRQA010000183.1:0-4413 GCA_037382325.1 Robiginitalea sp. | reverse complement strand
ACCCCGGCTCTTTTTTGCAAAGTCCGGTTTGCAGATAAAGCCCGCCAGCTGCAGGACCTGTGTTTCTTCCTGCAGGGGCACCAGCCGGGTGTTCATCCGGCTGCCGAACAGATGGACGATACGCTTTCTGAGGTTGGAGGCCGGAAGCTGGAACAGTTCCGAATCGTTGTGGAACAGGCTGAAGGAAATATCCGGGTGTGCCAGTGCCACCCGCTGAAACTCCTCCAGGACATGCCGGTATTCCACCTTGGCGGATTTGAGGAAATTCCTCCGTGCCGGGATATTAAAAAACAGGTTTTTTACACTGACTGAAGTCCCCCGGGGCGCAACAGCTTCCTCCGGAGAATCCGTTTTACCGCCCGCCACCTTCAGGCTGATTCCCAGAGAATCTTCGTCCCTTCGGGTCAGTATTTCCATATGGGCAATGGCGGCAATGGATGCCAGGGCCTCTCCCCGGAATCCCTTGGTGCGAATATGAAACAGGTCTTCAGCCTTCCGTATTTTGGAGGTGGCGTGCCGCTGAATGCTCAGGGCTGCATCTGCCGGACTCATGCCCGATCCGTCATCCACTACCTGAATGAGTGTTTTGCCTCCTTCCTTAACGATAAGCTGAATCTTTTCCGAGCCGGCATCGATCGCATTCTCCAGCAGCTCTTTTACCACGGAGGCCGGACGTTGCACGACTTCCCCAGCAGCTATCTGATTTGCTACGTGTTCCGGTAAGAGTTGAATACGGTCTGCCATCAGCCCGGGAAAAATATAGAAAGGTCAAAATCCAAAATATACAGGACGATCAGTATCAGAATAACCAGGATGATCAAAAAACGGACCTGCTGATGCCTGTCGCCCTGCCGTTTCAGATCAGACATGGCACTGCGAAAACGGGTTTTCAGGCCGCCGGGATGGTCTACGGTCGTACGGTACCGGTCCAGTTTGTGCTCAATCTTGAAGGGGTTCCCTTCTCCCTTGTCATCAAAATATCTGGGCTTGTAACCGTATTTTTTGTTTTTACGAAGCTTTGAAAATCGTCCCATACTGCGCTATTCAAAATTACTTAAAAACAAAAAGAGTGCCGAAAACGGCCTCCCAAAAATTGTTAACACAGGGGTTCTCCAGAAAACAAGAAGCGTGACCAGAATGGTTACAGGGCCGCCATTTTCAGGGCCGCTATTGCGGCTTCTGTCCCTTTGTTCCCATGGCGCCCCCCACTTCGGTCCCTCGCCTGCTCCATGGTATCATCTGTCAGCACACAGAAAATGACAGGGACCTCTTGCTGCAGGTTCAGATTTCCGATCCCGTGGGCCGTGGCACTGCATACATAATCGAAGTGGGCGGTCTCTCCCCGCACCACGCTGCCGATGGCGATTACGGCATCGGGACGTTCTGTCCGGATCATTTTCCGACACCCGAAGGGCAGTTCAAAACTCCCGGGCACCTCCCACCGAAGGATGTTCTCCTGAGAAACACCGCACTCCAGAAGCGCTTCCCTGGCTCCCTCTGAAAGGGCTTCGGTTATCTCACGATTCCACTGGGAAACCACCATGCCAATGCGCATGCCCGTGGCATCGGGAAGTCCGGATTTGTCGTAGTCGGATAAGTTTTTCCCGGAGGTTGCCATCAGTCTCCTGTTTCGGCCATTCCGATAAAGGCATCTATACTGGTGGCCTGAGCTGAATTCGGATACTCTTCTTTGATTCTGCTGAAATACTTCAATGCCTTGTCGGTCTCCCCGAGCTCCAGGGCAGTAACCCCGGCCTTTTGCAGGTAGAGCGGGGTGGTAAAGTCATTCGTATCCTCTCCAAGGGCCCTTTCGTAGTATACCAGGGCATCGTTTGCCTGGTCGAGTTGCATAAAGGCATCCCCGATATTCCCAAGGCTGATCGGCCCCAACATGGCGTCATCAGTCTTGAAATCCTCCAGATAGGAAATAGCTTCCCGGTACTGGTTCAGGTTCATATAGGAAATTCCGGCGGCGTACCGGGCGAGGTTGGCCGCTTTAGTCCCGGAATATTCATCCACAATATCCAAAAGGCCATATTTCCCCTCAGCACCTTCCAGGGCAAGCGTGTAAAGCGAGTCCGCCTGGTTCGTATTTTGCTGGGCCTGGCTGAAATACTGGAGGGGGTAAAACAATTCGTTGCTGGCACTGGCTTCCCGCGGCTCCTGAATAAACTGCTGATACCCCAGGAACGCAAGGACGGCTACGGCAATCACCCCTATCACCCCCAGGATATAGCTTTGATTCCTGGCAACCCACTGTTCCGTTTTGGAGGCACTGCTGTCCAGGGTGCTGAAAACTTCAGCCGTGGCGCTGTCCGTCACATTTCCAGGCTCTTCTCCTTTCCCCTTCGGTTTGTACCCGCGCTTTTTGTATGTGGCCATTTTTTGTATTATTGGTCGCGCAAAAATAATGGTTTTATCCAAAACCGAAAGGCAATTTATTCCTTATTTTTCAATAATTTGCGCTCCCTGGCCAACGCGAATTCCGCCTGCCTCAATATGCATTTAAACCGTTTGTCTTTAATCAATTATAAGAATTTCCAGACCCGGGAATTCCATTTTGACAGGAAGATCAATTGCCTGGTCGGACCCAATGGAGTTGGTAAGACCAATGTGCTGGATGCCATCTACCACCTCGCCTTTGGAAAGAGTTATTTCAACCCTGTCACTACCCAGAACATCAGGCATGGGGAAGCCTATTTCGTACTGGAAGGGGCCTTTGAAAAAGAGGCCCGGGATGAAATGATCGTCTGCAGTTTTAAGAAAGGGGCCAAAAAGGTGTTGAAGCGTAACGCCAAGGTTTATGACCGGATTTCGGAACATATTGGAGTGGTTCCCCTGGTAATCATCTCCCCGGCCGACCGCGACCTGATTCTGGAGGGCAGTGAAACCCGCCGAAAATTCATGGACGGGGTCATCTCCCAGGGGGACAAGGCTTACCTGCAGGACGTGATCGGTTACCAGAAACTGGTCTCCCAGCGGAATGCGCTTCTAAAATACTTTGCTGCCAACCGCACCTTTGACAGTACCAGCCTGGAGGTCTATGATTTACAACTACATGAACTCGGCAGCCGTATCCACGACAAGCGAAAGGAATTCATGCAGGCCTTTTCCCCCATCTTCAGCGAACAGTACAAGGCGATTTCCGGAGGAGATGAAACCGTAAGGCTCCGGTATAGCAGCCAGCTCTACAAGGCCCCGCTTTCTCAATTGCTTCGGGAACATCTGGAAAAAGACCGGATGGTGCAGTACACCACACAGGGCATCCATAAAGATGATCTGGAAATGGAGATCGGGGAACATCCCATTAAGAAATTCGGAAGCCAGGGCCAGCAGAAGTCCTTTTTGATCGCCCTGAAATTCGCCCAGTTCCAGTTTATGAAGGCACAACAGTCGGGTACGCCCATCCTGCTGCTGGATGACATTTTCGACAAACTGGACGAAAACAGGGTGGCCCATATCATCAGTCTGGTCAACCAGGATTTGTTCGGGCAAATTTTTATCAGTGATACTCATGCGGATCGCACCGAGGCCATCGTAAAGAAAATACATCAGACCTATGCCTTTATCAACTTATAGGACGGGGCTTTTTACAGGGATTTTCCTTCTGTTTTTAGCCTGCTCCGGAGGGCCTTCCCGCGAGGATCTTCAATATCTCGGGGGCTATTGGGAAATCCGCAGGGTTGAATTTCCGGACGGTTCTGAAAAACAATATACCGCCAACACGGCAATCGAATATTTGGAATGGGACGGCGAATCCGGTTTTCGAAAAAAGATGCAGCCAACACTGAAGGGAACCTATCTGACCTCGGATGATGCACTGCCGATGAAAGTGCTGTGGCGGGATCAAAGACTTTTCTTATCTTTTAAGGGGGAAGAAACCCCCTGGGAGGAAGAAGTCCTGGACCTGCAGGAAGATATCCTTATAACCCGCCATGCCAACGGCCTGCAATATGAATACGCCCGATACGAACCCTTGCTGATTCCAGATCAACGTGCCCAAGAAAGACAATCAACAATCTCTGAGTGACGCGCTGCGGTCCTTTATCGCAGACAACGACCTGAAGGCAGGCCTCGACCAGGTGCGGGCAGCGGATGCCTGGACGGAAGTCATGGGTCCGGGGGTGGCCAACTATACCCGAAAAGTTCGCCTTCAGGGAAGCACCCTGATTGTTTCCCTGGACTCTTCGGTACTGAGGGAAGAATTAAGCCTGGGTAGTTCCAGGATTCGGGAGATGATGAATGAAGCCCTCGGAGGAGAGCTGATTGAAAAAATCAGGTTGCAATAAAAACCCCGGCATGGGAGCCGGGGTTCTCAATTTTTTTAAGGAAAGTGACTTCAGGAATAGATTTCCCTGCCCGAAAAATGAAAAGCTCCCTCTATAGCAGCGTTTTCATCACTGTCGGAGCCGT
>JARRQA010000182.1:0-4448 GCA_037382325.1 Robiginitalea sp. | reverse complement strand
GCTGGACTGGAGGGTTGCAACCGTTTTCTTTGCCATGATTTCTTATTTTATCTCTTTATGTACGGTCATTCGCTTCAGGATCGGATTGTATTTCTTCAATTCCATCCGGTCCGGAGAATTCTTCTTATTCTTGGTGGTGATATAACGGGAAGTGCCGGGCATTCCGGACTCTTTGTGCTCAGTGCACTCGAGGATCACCTGAACTCTGTTTCCTTTCTTTGCCATGATGCTGTCGCTTTAGCAGATTACTTGTTGAGAATCCCTTTCTCTCTGGCTTCTTTCAAAACTGCCGAAATCCCCTTTTTGTTGATCGCTTTAAGCGCACGTGTGGATACACGCAGGGTAATCCAGCGATCTTCCTCTGGAATGTAGAACCGCTTTTTGGTGAGGTTTACATCGAAACGCCTCCGGGTCTTGTTGATCGAAAAAGAGACATTGTTTCCGAACATTGCTTTCTTACCGGTAATTTCGCAGACTTTTGACATTGCGCTCGTATTACTTGATTCAAAACAGGGTGCAAATTTACGTCATTTTTGCGGTACCCCCAAACTTCTTTTTCAGAATTTTAGGATTTCCTTTTGCAACATTTCCAGCGCCTTGTGGACGGACTTCCGCACAATACGCTCCCGGTGTTTCCCCATGGTGAACTCCCGGGAAAAAGAACCCTCCGGCCCCGCGATCCCGATGTATACCTGCCCGATGGGGGCCTCAGAATCCCCCTTCGCCGGTCCGGCATTACCCGTCGTTGCAACGGCAAAATCCGTTTGGAACAGGTCCCGCACGTTTTCGGCCATCGCCCGGGCGACCGGAGCACTTACCACGGAGTGGTTTGAGATTAGGTCCCCGGGCACCTTCAGTATCCCGGTCTTTACCTCGGTGGCATAACTGACCACACTCCCTTTGAAATAGGCGGAAGCCCCAGGGACGGCTGTCAGGTCTGCCGCAATACTGCCGCCGGTAAAACTCTCAGCAGTCGCAAGGGTGGCCTTTTTAGCAGTGAAGAGTTTGCGCAGGGTCTCCTCCAGGGGCTCCCCGTCTTCCTCTCCGAAGAGGATATCTGAGATATGGGATTTAAGAGTTCCTACCTGCTGTTCCAGTTCTTGCTCCAGGGAACGGAGGTCCGAACCCCTGATGGAAACCCGCAGGCGAACCTTCCCGAGGTTGGGCAGATAGGCCAGCTTCATATGCGCCGGCAGCGCATCTTCCCACTCGGTTAGTCGCTCGGCAATGGCGCTTTCCCCCAGGCCGTAGGTTATCAGAGTGCGGTGCAACAGGACGGGGCGCGTAAAGGTAGCTGTGATCCTGGGGCGCACCTGCTCCTGAAAGAGTTGTTTCATTTCGAAGGGTACTCCGGGCATGGAAACGAACACTGCTTTTTTCCCCTGCAGCCACATCCCCGGAGCGGTTCCATAGGCATTGTGCAGCACGGTCGCCCTGCTCGGGACCTCAGCCTGACGGCGGTTCAGATCTGAAATCGGGGTGCTGATATAGGTTTGGAAAAGGTGCTCGATATGCGCCAGGACTTCCTTATTTACCACCAGGTGGTCGTCGAAGTACTCGCAAAGGGTGTGTTTCGTAATGTCGTCCTTGGTGGGCCCCAATCCTCCGGTAAGCAGAACGATATCAGCCCGGGCTTCTGCCTCTTCCAGCGCCTGCAGGATGTGATCCCGTTCGTCCTGGACGGAGGTGATCTGATATACGGAGACCCCAATTTTATGCAGTTCGGAGGCCAGGTAGGCCGAATTGGTATCCACTACCTGACCGATCAGGATTTCGTCTCCGATAGTGACTATCTCGGCTAACATTAGGCTCCGAAATCGTTCCTGAGCTCTGAAATCACCTGTTCCACATCTTTTTTGAAACGGGGAAAGCGCTCGCGGATACCCTCCAGGTTTTCTTCATTTTTCCCCATGGTTTCCATCTCCAGGGCCAGGGTGCGCGTATGCTCCATCCCGAGCAGGTCAACATTGGGTTTTATTTTGTGGGAAAGCTTATAGATTTGCCCGTAATCCCCCGATCCAACAGCTGTTTCCAGTCCGCCCAGGTCTTCCGGTACCTCCTCGAGAAATACCGAGATTACCGATTGGATGAATTCCTCATCCCCTTCTGCCATATCCCTGATCTTATCCAAATTGTAAATCATCTCATCGAACTTTTAAGGAAAATAATTCCAACCCTTCCAGGCTTCCTGAAAGGTAATCATTTGAAGACACCGGTCCAACCCCTGCCGGGGTTCCCGTAAAAATAACATCTCCCTTCTTAAGGGTAAAAAACGTGGAGCAATAGGCAATTATTTCATCGATGCTCCACAACATGTTTTTAGTATGCCCCTGCTGCACGGTTTCGCTATTTTTCTTAAGGGAAAAGTGCAGGTTCTGCAGATCTTCGAACTGCTTTTTGGGTATCCATTTCCCGATGACGGCTGCCCCGTCAAATCCCTTGGCCTTTTCCCAGGGCAACCCCTTGGATTTTAGCTCTTCCTGCAGATCCCGGGCCGTAAAATCGATCCCCAGGGAGATCTCATCGTAATATCTGTGGGCAAAGGCCTTGCTGATATGTTTCCCGACCTTTTTGATCTTTACCAGCAATTCGATTTCGTAATGGATAGTATCGGAAAACTCGGGGATAAAAAAATCCTGTTCCCTCGGTAGAATCGCTGAATCGGGTTTGATGAACAACACGGGGGATACGGGCCGGGGATTCTTAAGCTCTTCCACATGGGCCGCGTAATTGCGTCCGACACACACGAGTTTCATTTCATGGTTTTTTAGTTACCGTATCAAATGCCGACTCAGGACAGTTTGTTATTCAGCCCCTCGAGCCGGATCTGGGTCAGGACCTTCTTCGTGTACAGCGGGAAGTCTGCATTGAGGATCCACCCAAAATACCCCGGTTCCGACTCCAGTACCTCGGATACCTTACGACCCTTGTGCTTTCCAAATGAAAATGCGGGATCACCTTCATCGTCTTTGCGGATAAACCCGGCAAAGTCCACAAACTCGGAATGTGTGGAAAAAGCGGCCAGGGATTTCACATCATTTTCGAGTTCCGGATAGCGCTCCAGCTGGGAAAGCAAAACCTCATAGGTCGCCCGGGTATCGGCCACGGCGCTGTGTGCCTCTTTGAGCTCTTTTCCGCAATAAAATTGATACGCAGCCTCCAGGGTGCGCTTTTCCATCTTGTGAAAGATCGTCTGCACATCCACGGCAACGGTATTTTTCATATCGAAATCCAGGTCGGCCCGCAACAATTCTTCGGCCAGCAGGGGAATATCGAAGCGGTTGGAATTGAACCCCGCCAGGTCACAACCCTGGATCATCTGCTGAATATCCCTTGAAATTTCACTGAAGGTAGGTTCTTCAGCGACTTTTTCATCCGAGATTCCGTGGATTGCGGTGGCACTTTCCGGAATGGGCATCCCCGGGTTGACCAGCCAGCTGCGGCTCTCCTTATTTCCATTGGGGTATACCTTGAGAATGGCGATCTCCACGATGCGGTCCCTGGCGATATTGGTACCCGTGGTTTCCAAGTCAAAAAAACAAATGGGTCGTTTAAGGTCTAATTTCATGCCGGTGTCATTTTAGGCGGAACATGGAGGGACCCATCCCGCGTGGATTTCGGAACAGATCAGATGTCCCGGTTTTCATCCCAGGCCTCGAGATAATCCGCCACCGCCTTTACGAACATCCCGCCCAGGGCCCCGTTGACGACCCGATGGTCATAGCTGTGGGAGAGGAACATCTTGGACCGGATCCCGATGAAATCCCCGGACGGGGTTTCAATCACGGAAGGAACCTTCCGGATGGCCCCCAGGGCGAGGATCCCTACCTGTGGCTGGTTGATAATGGGGGTGCCGAAGACGCTTCCGAACGTACCCACATTGGTGACGGTATAGGTGCCATCCTGAATTTCATCCGGCTTCAGGGCATTATTTCGGGCCCGGCTGGCCAGGTCGTTTACGGCCCGGGCCATTCCCACAAGGTTCAGCTGATCCGCATTCCTGATAACCGGTACGATCAGGTTTCCGTCCGGCAGGGCTGCGGCCATTCCCAGGTTGATGTGTTTCCTTTTTACAAGGGTATCCCCATCCACGGAGATATTCATCATAGGGTATTTTTTCAGGGCTTTGGCCACCGCTTCCATGAAGATAGGCGTAAAAGTCAGTTTTTCCCCTTCCCGTTTCAGGAAAGCGTCCTTGACTTTGTTCCGCCAGTTGACTACCCGGGTAACATCCACCTCCACAAAGCTCTGTACGTGGGCAGAGGTGGCAACACTGTCGGCCATGTGTTTGGCTATGAGTTTCCCCATACGGGTCATTGGGATCCTTTCATCCCCGGGTCCGGAAGCAACCGGGGTTTTGGGTGTGGCCGGAGCGGTTTCCGCCACTGCGGATTTGGGCTGTACCGGCGCTTTGGCAACAGCCTCTTTGCCGGATGGGACCTGGCCGG
>JARRQA010000181.1:0-4452 GCA_037382325.1 Robiginitalea sp. | reverse complement strand
TGCTGAATTCATAACACTTCCGGAAGAAGCCGCGATGGCACCTAAACCTGCAAACCTCTCCCACGAGGAGGCAGCCAGTATCGTTTTTGGCGGGCATACCGCCCTTCATTTCATCAAAAAGGCCGGATTACGCAAAGATCAAAGCATTTTGGTTTATGGGGCATCGGGGTCCGTGGGGTCTGCCGCGGTACAACTGGCCAGGTATTACCATGCCCGAGTCACTGCTGTCTGTAGTCAGGCCAATGCAGAAATGGTCCGCGCCCTGGGGGCAGAGCAGGTCATAGACTATACAAAGACGGATATCAGCTCTCTGGAAGCCTGTTATGATATGGTATACGAAACCGTAAACAAGGTCTCTGTTCCCCGCATCGCAAATCTTCTCAGTCCGGGGGGAACCCTTATTCTGGGAGCAGCCATGATCAAGGGGATGCTACAGGGATTTTGGATTTCGAACACAGGTAAAATCAAGGTGATCGGAGGTGTCGCCAGGGCCGCTCCGGAGGATATACAGTTTCTGGCGGACCTGGCACAGAGCGGGCATTTAAAACCGGTTATCGACCGGGTCTATCCCCTGGAACAAATGGCCGAAGCACATGCCTATGTCGAAAAAGGACACAAGAAGGGAAATGTGGTCATTCGTATGGGATCCGAACACCAAAAGACCTCCAAATCCAACACAGCATGAGAATCACCAGTACAAACAGCGCCCAGCCCGTCCGGATCCAATGGAAAGGACGTACACAGATTACCGGGATCTATAAGAAGCCTACCTCCGAAGGGATTTTCCTGACTTCTGAGGGGGTTCGGGGGGATACCATCGGTAATCCGAAGGTTCATGGCGATGCCCAGAAGGCAGCTTATCTCTTCTCCCTGGACCAGTATGCCTACTGGCAAAACCAGTATCCTTCCCTCGACTGGGGTTACGGGATGTTCGGGGAGAACCTGACTGTGGAAAAAATGGATGAAACCACCCTGATCATGGGGAGCACCTACCAACTTGGGGAAGCTGTTGTTCGCATTACCACACCTAGGGAACCCTGTTTCAAACTGGGGATACGCTTCGGGGACCAGGGGATTATACAAAAGTTCGTAACCCGGGGGTACCCCGGGGCGTATGTTTCTGTTGCGAATCCCGGCTGGATACGACCGGGGGACGATCTGGAGTTGCTCGAAACACCGGACACCTCCCTCAGCATTGCCGATTTCTACCGGATGTGGTACGCCTCATCGAAAGACCCGGAGCTTTTGGAAAAGGCACTATCCCTCCCGTGGCTTGCGGAAGGTAAAAGAAAGCAGTTGCTCCAGTGGGTTCCATAAAGAAAGGGGGCGCAATGCCCCCTTTCCCGAACTAAACCAACTAAACTAAGCCAAACTAACGGGCTACCTCCACAGAAGCGCTATAGGTGGCCTCTCCGTCGTTCACAACGACGATGTAGGTACCTTCATACGCTTCCTCAAAATTGAAGGCTTTTTCAACCACCGGGCTTTCCTCAAAATTCTTGAGGTAAAGCAGGCGACTTTCTTCATCGTAGACCTTTACGATTACCGATTCTCCCTGCAGGTTCAAAAGGTTAACAAATACCTTCTCCCCGCGGGCCTGTACGGCTGTTGAACTGGTGACTCGTTCTTTCAAAACCGGCTTCTTGTCAGAATCCGCTGTTACCGCCCCTGCCTCTGCAGTTCCTGCAAGGATCAAAAGGGCTGCGCTCAGGTGTTTCCAATTTGTCTTCATAACGTTCGTTTTTTAGATTAACACTCCAAAAGTACCTCAGGAACCCTGGGAGAGCTACCACCTGATTGTCCATTTTCTGTTCTATTTTATCATGAGAATCTGTTAATATTAAGCTAAATGGTAATATTGCACATGTTTTGGTTAATTTCGCACCATCCAGGATGATCTGCCGTGCGTAAATTCGGGTAGGAAATAACATTGCTATGACTTCTAGTACCAAGACCAAACCGGCCTTTGAGGCCATTGAACCAGATTTTGGACATTCCTATACCTATCAGAAGTTCAATGCCGAACGACCGAATAAAAACAACGTCTGGCATTACCATCCGGAACTGGAACTGGTTTATGTAAATGGGGGAACCGGCCGGCGGCAGATTGGAAGCCATGTTTCTTACTACACACAGGGGGACCTGATCCTCATAGGTTCTAACCTGCCTCACTGCGGGTTTACGGATGCCAGTACGGGGAACAGCAGTGAATCCGTCGTGCAGATGAAGGCGGATTTCCTGGGGTCCGACTTCTTCAATATTCCGGAGATGTCCGGTATACAGCGGCTTTTTGAAAAGGCCAAGGGCGGAATAGCCTTTAAGGGCAGTGCCAAGAAGAAGATCGGAGAAAAGATCGAGATCCTGGAATACAAATCCGATTTTCAGCGGTTGCTTGCCATTCTGAACGTCCTGAACGAGCTGGCAAAAACGACCGAGTACGAGATTCTGAATGCAGACCACCTGTCTATGGAATTGCAGTCCAAGGAAAACGACCGGATCAATACGATATTCAATTATGTCAAGGAGCACTACCAGCAACCCATCTCCCTGGAGGACATGGCAGGCCTTGTTTATATGACCGTACCCTCCTTCTGCAGGTATTTCAAGAAAGTAACCAACAAGACCTTCGTACAATTTGTAAACGAATACCGCCTGGTACACGCTTCCAACCTCTTGTCGGAAAACAAGCTCAGCATAACCGAAATCTGCTTCGAAAGCGGCTTTAACAACTTTTCCCATTTCAACAAATCCTTCCGGTCCTTTACAGGGATGAGTCCCTCCCAGTACCGGAATGAACTGAAAACGGTAGTTCGCTAATGGAAGACCTCCTGAAATCAGGTTTTATCGAGCTCCCAGATGCCTCACTGATGTTCGAACCGGGCTTTCTTGCACCCAGGCAGGCGGACAGGCTTTTTGCTGTGCTGCAGGAAAAAATCCCCTGGAGGCAGGATGAGATCCGGGTTTTCGGTAAAACCTATCTGCAGCCAAGGCTCACGGCCCTGTACGGAAACAACGGAAGTTCCTACTCCTATTCCGGGATCACCATGGAACCGGAGCCCTTTCTGCCGGAACTCCGTTCACTGAAGGGTATGGTGGAGAAATACTCCGGACACGTGTATACCACCTGTCTGCTCAACCTCTACAGAGATGGCAATGACAGCAACGGCTGGCATGCTGATGATGAAAAAGAGCTGGGGCCCAGTCCGGTGATTGCCTCAGTCTCCCTGGGGGATACCAGAACCTTTCACCTGAAACACCGCAGCCACAAGGCCCTTCGATATCGCATGAGGCTCGAACACGGTAGTCTGCTGGTCATGGGAGGCCCCATGCAGCACCACTGGTTGCACCAGATCCCGAAAACCCGCCAGTCCGTCGGCCCCCGGATCAACCTTACTTTTCGCAATATCGGGCAGACCGGGTGACAGATTTCGATAGCCCGTTACCGGTTTGTATTTTTGCACCATGGAAGAATCATCCCTTACTCCTGAAGAAACAGACCGGGTTATTGAAATGGCCTGGGAAGACCGGACACCCTTTGAGGCCATCTTATTCCAGTTCGGGTTGTCTGAAGCCCAGGTGATCACCCTTATGCGGAAAGAATTAAAACCGGGGAGTTTTAAAAGGTGGCGCCGGCGTGTTCAGGGGCGGTCTACCAAACACCTGAAACTCCGTGCGAAGAAAGTCAACCGTTTTAAGTGCAGTCGGCAGCGGCAGATCAGTCGCAATGCGATTTCAAAGCGGGCCTGATCCCAGGGGCTATCCGTAGATATCGTTCAGGACGGCAGCCAATCGCACCCCGCCCAGAAGTAATTGTTCCTCAACGGTATCCCACCAGTCATAGCGATAGCGATAGCTCAGTTTTTCACCGGCTTCCGCGGAATCATACACCCGGTTGGTCACCTCCTGTATCTCCTCTACCCACTGATAAACGGATCCCCGCTGCTTCTGACGTATTTTATCCCGGGACCACCTGGGAAGGGTCCGGGCGAGTTCCGTATAGCTCATCCCGTAATCGTCAATCAGGTTTGCATCCCACACCCTGTGCAGATTGCTACCCCTGCCAAACCACCGGACCTGTATGTCGTTTCCGCCCCGGTCCTCTTCCCGCCCGACATGCAATGGCTGGTGAAGGTCCCCGACCAGATGTATCAGCATTTTGAGGTAAAAAACTTCTTCCTCTCTCGGGGTTTTCGGATCCTTCAGGATGGCTATGCATTTCTCAATTCCCTGAACAACGTCCCCCTGCGGGCTTGGAGTGACCTCCGTATAAGTTTTGTCCGCCGGAAAATTCACATAATGCCAGGGACTGAAGGCCGCATAGGCCCTGTCGGATTTAATCGCATCTCCGTAATTGGAAACCTCCGCCAGGGTCTCCCCTCCCATAAGATCTGAAACCGCTTTCCTGGCTTTTTTGCTAAGGTGCATCCGGGCAACTTCTCCTACTACGCGATG
>JARRQA010000180.1:0-4517 GCA_037382325.1 Robiginitalea sp. | reverse complement strand
GTTCATTTTCAGTTTTTCGGGCAATGCCCTCTTCTCAGTTAGGGCAGGTGCTATTTATCAAAAGGCTGGTCCACGGGCCGCAAAAGACCACCCCTCATGACGTGCGTAATAGATCTCATATTGCTGATGTCCGTGGCGGGATCTTCCTGCAGGATGATTAGGTCTGCCATTTTCCCTTTTTCAAGTGTTCCAAAATCATCTTCCCTGCCCATAGTGCGGGCGCCATTCCTGGTGGCCATCACCAGGATGTCCGGGGAAGGGATGCCGGCACGTTGCATGGCTTCCATTTCATCAAAAACTGAAATGCCATGGAGGGTGCCGGGGTTTCCTGCATCCGTGGATACTGCTATCGGGATACCGGCCTGGTAAACTCTTTTGAGGTTTTCCGCCATCGTCTCCTCCCTCCTGTTGACGGCCGTCTCGTAATTTGCGAGCAGGGCTTCATACCCTTCCGGATTGGGCAGGTATTTAAAAAAACGGCCAGCCGATTGAATCAGATTTTTCGTTTCCGCGTCCACCACATTGTTCGGATCCCGGAGCACAAACTCTCCTCCGAGGGATTTATACGCATCTAAATACCCCCTCATTACGATGAGGGTCGGGCAATAGGTGGCTCCGGCCTGTTTTGCCAGGGCAATAAACTCCTCATCCACGGGCAGATCATCCACACTGTGCACCAGTATTTTGGCCCCTAACCTCAAAGCCTCCTTTGCCTGGTCCAGATCGGTGGCGTGGACAAGGAGCTTGTTCTCCTTACGGGCCACCTCATCAACCACGGCCCTTAAACCGTCCATAAAGACCGGATCTTCGAGGTTTATTTGCCAGATCTTGATCCCTGTGGATCCCAGGCTTGAATTTTGCCGGACCACCTGCCGGCCGAACTCAGGGGAGGACAGATTCAGCAGCTGTTTCTGGCCAGGGGTATTCACCGGGAGGAGATTTTCGTCCGGTACAGGGGTCAACAAGGGACCCGCAGCCGCCACATGGGGGGCATTTAGATTGTTTTCGGCGGAGGTCTGGAACGAAATGCTCCACGGATAGCCTCCCACATCGTAGACAGCAGTTACGCCTGACCGCAAATAGGCCTCGTAATACCGATCGGGATTTTTCTGTAAACGGGATTGTAAAACCGCGTAATCAATAGTGTCTCTAATATCGAGCGCGTCCGGGCGGCCATCGAAGAACCCCGTTTGTCCAAAATGCACATGTGCATCCACCACACCCGGAGTCAGGAACTTGCCGGACAGGTCAATTTCTTCAGAATTTTCCGGAACATCCAAGGAGGAATCACCAATCGCTTCGATTTTTCCTCCCCTGATAATCACCACACTGTTTTTAATGACCGCTCCATTTCCATCATAGGCAGTGGCACCTTTGAGCACGGTGAATTCAGGAGTTGCCGGAGTTTTAGTGTCACAGGATGTAAGGAGGGCAAGCCCGAGAAGCACCAGTAAGATCGATTTTTTCATATATCAGCTGTTACGAATCGAAGAAGTTGTAAAGAGCCCAGCCAGGGCTGCAGGGGTATTTACCAGTCGTCAATTTACGGAAATACATTGAGGCATCCGCAACGACCTGATGACAAGTATACAATTGGAACACAGGCAACCTGCTGATTTTACTATAGCTTAACTTAAAAAGTGGGAGATTTTCAATATCTTCAGGGGATAATTTAAAACGTATATCATGGGAAAATTTGTAATCCAAGAAAACGACAAAGGACAGTTTCATTTCAGCCTTAAGGCTTCTAACGGACAGGTGATCCTCAGCAGCCAGGAATATAGTTCCAAAGCTGCCTGCGACAATGGGATTGAATCCGTCCGCACCAATGCTTCTGACGACAGCAAGTTCGAACGCAAAGAGGCCAAAGACGGCCGTCCATACTTTAACCTGAAGGCCGCCAATGCCCAGATCATTGGTACGAGCCAGATGTATTCTTCCGAGGACGCTATGGAAAATGGAATTGCCTCCGTCAAGGAGAACGCTCCCGGCGCTTCTGTGGAAATGGCGGAATAGGATTAAAGACTTTTTCAAAAGAAGACCCCCGTCCTGAGAACTATTGGGACGGGGTTTTTAGTTGGCAGTACGCAGTGGCAGTGGGCAGGTTGAATTCGTTTTGAACGGTTCAAGGTTATAAGGTTCAAAGTTCAAGAACGAAGTGTCATTTCCAACCACCACCAGGAGCGGCGCGTGAGAAATCTCTCAAATGAAGAGCAGTGGTTTCCGGATGAGATTGCTCACCCCCCTCCCTTCGGCCGAGGTCCTTCGAAATGACTGGGCTACTTAAGTTCTCCCTCCCGCAAATCCAGGATCTCCTCCATTCGTCTGTGAAGCGTGTGAGACTCCAGATTGGCTGTGGCATTATAGGTAATGGCGGCTGAGACGAGGCCCTCCAGTTCCTTGCTGTTTGCGATTTCTTCCACTGTGGCACCCTGTTTTGAGGACCCGAGATCCCGAGGTTTGAGTTGTGCGATCCCGTCCAGGGTCCAGTCGATCTTCAGGTTGTTGACAAAGTAGTTCGAGAGGTCACGGGTAATCCCCAGGTCTCGCAATACAGGCTGTAATTGCTGGAAGACAATGGTGGACCAGTTTTGCTCCAGCTCACGTACCGCCACGATATCCGAGGTCCAGTTGGAGAGCATCCGCTTGAGTCGTTGGTTGGTGATCAGCCTCAAATCACCGTTGCTGCTGAGGTCATTTTCAATGGGGTCAAAGGTGGGGTCAATCAACAGGACGGTGAGGTGGCCGATCAGACTGTCCCGAATTGTCTGCTCCGGGTGGTCCATCTCCTCCAGGATGGAGGACGCCGCGCTGATCAGCGCATCGCGGATCTGCATTTTTTGCTCCAGCTGTTCCCGGTTGGCCTGGTAATCATCCCGCAGTTGCCGAAGTACGATCTGCTCATCTTCCCGTTCCTGCCGCCACTCGTTCCAGTTGTCGATCTGCAGTGCAATCACAATCCCGATCACCACCAGCAAAATTTCCCCCAGGGCATAGAGCAGGTACCGGCGGACGCTTTTGTTCACGACCAGGCGTTGACGGACTTTGCGGAAGAATCGAAACATGGAGTTTTCTCTCTTTTTTCTAAGATACGAATTGTTGGTATTTGTTCATTTTCTTTGCTTGCCGCAAAGGGAGTCGGGGCTCGCTAAGTTCGCCCCTCCGATGACAGCTACTTTTTTCAGCGATAAAAAAGTAGCCAAAAAATCTGTGGGCCTCTTTTCGCTTGCTATCAATCGTACGGAAAGACTCGCCCCTGCGCGTTCCAATGTCGCTGGGCTCCGGAACGCTATAAATTCTTTCCGCTCGTCCTTCCTTGATTGCTAACACAAGCGAAAAAACGGCCTGTAAAGGCCTCCCAGCCCATATACTTGTATAGTCATGAAGTTGGGGTTCTGAAGGATTTCCAGAAATAGCGATGGTGCAAGCGGAAGTCCGTTTTGCGAATGCAAAAGGAAAGTATGGAGCGACCAGCACCATTCGCGGTTTTGGCTTCAGCCAAAAATTTCCTTAATCCTTCAGGGAAAGCCCTTTTCTTTGCTTCGTTTCTTTTGGGCGAGCAAAAGAAATGAAGAAGAAGGAGGTGGGAACGTAGTGATCACCGACCCTTGCCCCTTACGCTGCTGCGAAAGAATACTCCGCAAGAAAGATTAGTGCTATGCAGTACACCTTTAGTGAGATTTCTCAGTCGTCCATCGATAGTCCCGATAGCTATCGGGAGGGACTCCTTCGAAATGACATAGTCGAACTAAGGAAGGATGGGGTTACCCCCAGGCGAACTAGTCTTTCAGGTTTACATTAATCACCTTATCCGCCTTGAGCAACAGCTTGTGGCTGCCACTGGAGAGGTTTGTCAAATAGACCTTCTTGTTGGCCTTGTGGTAGCGTTCAGTGAGCTTGTTAACCGCCTCGATGGCAGACATGTCTGCAATGCGGCTTTCCTGGAAGTCGATGATGACTTCGTCGGGGTCGTTCTGGACGTCGAACTTTTCGTTGAACATCTTGATGGAGCCAAAAAAGAGGGGGCCGTAGATCTCGTAGTGCTTCACCCCGTTTTCGTCTATACGTTTGCGGGCGCGGATGCGTTTGGCGTTGTCCCAGGCAAAGACCAGGGCAGCGATCACCACGCCGATCAAAACCGCCAGGGCCAGGTTGTGCAGCAGGACGGTTACGAGCATCACCAGCACCATCACCAGGATATCGGACTTTGGATATTTGTTGAAGATCTTCACGCTTACCCATTCAAAGGTCCCGATGGAGACCATGATCATTAGGCCCGTAAGGGCCGCCATGGGCAGGCGTTCAATGAGGGGTGCCCCGAACATGATAAAGGCCAGCAGGGCCCCGGCGGCCACAATGCCCGAAAGGCGGGCGCGGGCCCCGTTGGAGATGTTGATCAGGCTCTGCCCGATCATGGCGCAGCCGCCCATGCCGGAAAACAGGCCGGAGGTCATATTGGCCAGCCCCTGGGCCACGGCCTCCTTGTTGGTGCGCCCGCGGGTCTCCGTGATCTCGTC
>JARRQA010000179.1:0-6527 GCA_037382325.1 Robiginitalea sp. | reverse complement strand
CGCACAACAAAAAAATAATAAATTTCTATGTATCCAGCAGAGTTAGTAAAACCTATGCGAGAGGATTTGGCATCCGCCGGATTCGAGGAGCTCTATACCGCCGAAGCTGTAGAAACAGCTATCAAACAGGACGGCACGGTCCTGGTTGTCGTTAATTCCGTTTGCGGATGTGCCGCCGCAAATGCGAGGCCTGCAGCCAAGCAGAGCCTCCGAAACGACAAGAAGCCGGATCGGTTGGTGACCGTTTTTGCCGGCGTGGACAGAGAGGCCGTCGATGCGGCAAGGAGCCTGATGGTTCCCTTTCCTCCTTCATCCCCGAGCATGGCCCTTTTCCGGGACGGAGAACTGGTGCACATGATTGAGCGCCACCATATCGAAGGACGGCCGGCTGAGATGATCGCCGAAAATCTCGTACAGGCCTTTGACGAATTTTGTTAAACCCCACTTTGTTCAGGGTATAAAAACCGCTTGACTCAAGCGGTTTTTTATTTTTGTACCGGTATGCAAAAGATACTGTCTTATCCGTTCACTGTTGTGTTCCTGATTTTTTTCGGGCTGACCCTCCTGGTCTTTCATCCGGTTCAATGGATATGTCTGAACCTATTCGGATACAATGCACATAAAAAAAGCGTGAGTCTCCTGAACCTTTCCTTGATGTGGTGCACCCACCTTCTCGGAACCCGTTACAGTTTCCAGATGCCCGGGGACATGCCTGAAAAAGGCCCGCTGATCATCGTTGCCAACCACCAGAGCATGTATGATATCCCGCCGATAATCTGGCGCCTTAGAAAATACCATCCCAAATTCGTGAGCAAAAAAGAGCTGGGCAAGGGGATCCCAAGTGTTTCTTTTAACCTTCGTCACGGGGGGTCCGTGCTTATTGACCGAAAGGACCGAAGACAGGCCCTGCGTGTAATCGCTGGCCTGGGCACCTATATCGAAAAGACGGGGCGCAGTGCTGTTATTTTCCCTGAAGGGACCCGAAGCAGGGATGGCAACCCCAAACCCTTTCGGATGATCGGATTGAAAGCCCTGATTGAAAACGCCCCTTCTGCCTATATTTTGCCGGTGAGTATCAACAATTCCTGGAAAATGCTCCGGTATGGAAAGTTTCCGCTTGGCCTGGGCAACCATCTCAAATTCAGGGTACACCCGCCAGTGCCTGCCCGGGGTTGTACGCAGGAAAAACTGATGGAAATCGAAAAACTTATCGTCGAAAACATTGAGGTGACGCCGTCATGAATGATGCCCAAATCATAGAAAAGACCATAGCGTACGTCCGGGGTGAACTCGGGGAAGCCGAAGGTGGCCATGACTGGTTTCACATACAGCGGGTTTTTCGCAATACCCTGCTCATTGCGCGGGAAGAGGAGGTCGACGTCCTGGTAGTCAGCCTTGCCGCCCTGCTCCATGTCCAGGGAATTGGAGGTGGTACAGGATGCCGACCGCCTCGATGCCATGGGAGCTATTGGCATAGCCCGGGCTTTTAGCTATGGCGGTTATGATAACAGAAAGCTCTACGATCCTGACATTCCGCCAAATCCCAAAATGAACAAGGCCGAATACAAGAAATCCAAAGGCCCCACCATCAACCACTTCTATGAAAAACTGCTCTTGCTGAAAGAAAAGATGCATACAAAAACAGGTAAGAAACTTGCGGAAGACCGGCACCAGTACATGCTGGATTTTCTGGAGGAGTTCTACCGGGAATGGAACGGGTCAGCCTGAGGGCCTTCCCCCACCCATAAGTTTTTGTATCTTTTCACCTGAAACCAAAAATTCTTGAGCCCATGCGAAGAAGAGCCTTCCTCAAAAATGCCGCTGCCAGCTCGGCAGCTTTCACAATTGTCCCCAGTTATGTCCTCGGCAAAGGTAAAACGCCACCTAGCGACACCCTGTATGTGGCCGCATTCGGAGTTGGTGGCCGGGGGAGTAGCGTGATGCAGGGGCTCGATGCAACCGGCAGGGTTAAATATGTGGCTTTTTGTGATGTGGATGACCGCAGAAAAAAACATGCCTATGTGGAGAAACCTCTTACCCATAACATTCGGGAAGCAAGGCTTTTGACAGAGGTAGCCCGGGATATGGGTATCGTTACTCAAATGGGAAACCAGGGAGCTTCCAGCGATGACAGCCGAAAGGCACGGGAATGGGTGGAAGCTGGCGTCATCGGAACCGTCGAACGCGTGGATTGCTGGACTAACCGGCCTGTATGGCCTCAGGGGGTCCCTGTTCCGCAGGGAGCCGACCCGATACCCCCTGAACTGGACTGGAACCTGTGGCTGGGCCCTGCAGCCATGCGGGATTATAACGATGATTACCTCCCGTTCAACTGGCGGGGATGGTGGGATTTTGGTACGGGTGCGCTGGGAGACATGGGCTGCCATATCATGGAAACTCCCTTCAGCGTTCTGGATCTGGGTTACCCTAAGGAAGCCGAAGCGAGTTGTACGACTGCCTGGTCCGGTCCTTTCAGGCTCGCAGACTACAGCGCGGGATGCCCTGCTTCCTCCGTAGTGCGGTTGAAATTTGAAACCCCGGCACATGGCACTCTTTCTTTGAACTGGTACGACGGGGGCATCCTCCCGGACCTGCCGGACGAATTGAAGGACGGGGAAACCATTGGCGGATCCGGAGGGGGAACCATTTTCTACGGTACCAAAGGTATCCTGGTTTGTGATGTCTATTCCAGAAATGCCCGGCTGCTGCCTTCTGAGATGATGGACCTTCTGAAGCCCCCTGCCGCCAAGTATCCGCGTATTCCCGGAGGTATTGAAGGCCACCAGGCGAACTGGGTGGAAGGATGCCTGAACGGAGCCCCAACTTCTTCCGATTTCAGCAGGGCCGGACAACTCACAGAAGCAGTATTGATGGGGAATCTGGCTATCCGGAGTTTTCAGTACCGGGAAAGCAGGGTGAACCCTGAAAATGGACGAACTTATTATGAATTCCCGGGACGGAAGAAGATCCAGTGGGACGGATCCGGCATGAAGGTTACCAATTTCGACAAGGCCAATGACTGGGTAAACGGCAGCTACCGGGAAGGATGGGAATTGACCTGATTAGTACAAGGTCTAAAACAGTTTTAGCTGACCGGTTTTATACTCCCCGTGGAGTTCCGTGTTAAGGTCAGGAAACACCCTGCCGGAAAAGTATTTCTTTTTGCAGATTTCGGCCATCCGGTGGATTTGTTTCGCAAGGGGTCCTTCCCCCTTATTCCGGATACCAAACCGGCTGTCATTAAGCGTTCCCCCGTGACATGCCCGGATCTGATTCAGCACCTTTTCGGCCCGGTCTGGCATTGCCTTGTGGATCCAGTGGCTGAAGATCTCGCCAATTGCCCCGTTTAAGCGGACCACATTCAAACCGAAAGACCTCGCGCCGGCATCGGCCACAACCCTCGCCAACTCCATAAGCTCGTGGCTGTTTATTCCGGGAATGATCGGAGCCAGCATCGCATTAACGGGAATGCCAGCGGCGGCCAGTGTTTCGATGGTCTTTAGCCGCCGGGCCGTGGTGGCAGTTCTGGGTTCGAGCAACCTCCTGGTATCCGGGTTTAAAGAAGTCACAGAGACATGCACCCCTACAAGACCGTATTGGTGTAATGCTTTTAAAAGGTCCAGGTCCCTCAATAGCAGGGCATTCTTGGTAATAATGCCTACCGGATGCCGGTATTTCAGAAAAATCTCAAGGCAGGAACGGGTTAGCTGAAATTTTTTCTCCGCTGGTTGGTAGCAATCCGTATTTCCCGAAAGAACAATGGCAACTGCTTTCCAGGCGGGCTTTCGAAGCTGTTCTTCCAGCAACGCCGGGGCGTTCTCCTTAACCAGGATGCGGGACTCAAAATCGATGCCCGGACCATATCCCCAGTATTGATGGGTGTTCCGGGCATAGCAATAAACACAGCCATGTTCACAGCCCTGATAGGGATTCATGCTGTAGGCCATTCCCACATCAGGGCTTTCGACCTTGTTTACAATAGATTTAGGATAGACCTTCAAATATCGGGTACGCGCTTCCGTAGTCTCTCCCTCCAGGACCCGGTACTCCTTAAAATCGGCCCTGGGCTCATGAAGGTATTTTTCAAAGCGATTAGGTTCAGATTTCTGGGCTCCCCTGCCTTTGAGGAAAGCGCTTCGTTGGGTATTTTTCATAAAAAAGGAATATTTCCAAATTTATGGAAATATTCCTTTTTATATACTTTTTTATTCTGCAAGGATGGATTCCCCCCTGACCGCTATGGAAACCAGTTGTTTGCGACTACCCTGTTTGGCATAGAAAAGAAGGCGGTCCTCTTCATTGTTTACAAGAGGCTTGGAGACCATCAATGGCAGACGGGCCTCTGAGGCATCCATCACTTTCTCGTAACTCATTTCACCTCCTGAATCCAGCCGAATCACAAAGACGTTACGCCTGCGGCTGAAGCCCTGCTTAAAAAGCACGCGCTGGTTGTTGATGACCTGAGGCTCTTCCGCGGAAGAGCAAATGAAAAAATACGTCTGTCCATCACTTGTATAGGAACTGTAAGAGGTGTAGGCGCTGTCTCCCTGGGTGACTTCCGTCTTATTGATATTCCTGGCCCATACCAGTTCTCCCTGGGGGTCGAGTTTGACACTGACAATATCGTTATGGTGGTGCCTTTCTATCCGTACGCGACCCCCACTGGCATTGGACTGCATGCTTTCTGTTACAAAAAATTCCTCTGCATTGAAAAGCAGGGAACCATCTTCTGTGAAATGCGCTCCTTTGAAAACGAGATTCTTTATCGGCCTGTCTGTTTGATTTCCGAATTTGTCAAACATGAACTGCTCTGAAAAGGGATGGTATTTTCGCTTCAGGACTGAGAGGGTCTGCGGGTTGACCATAAAATACTGCAACCCGTTGTAACGGTTGTCTTTCCGGTCTGCATAAAAGCCGGCGCAGACGAGTTTGCCATCTCGCCAGAGAGGTTTTATGGCCTCAGAGAACTTTCCGGGTTCATCAAAAATCAGGGCTTGTATCCCCGTTGAGCTAAGGCGGAAGAGCTCATACTGGTAGCGGCGTTCTCCGCCTTTAAATTTGCGTTTCTTGAAGTAGGCCTTCCCCACGAGATAGACGGAGGAAAGGTCCGGGGATACCGCCATCTCCTCAAAAGCATAGTTCTTTTCCTCGCTGGGCGCTGAAAAATCCACATCCAGGATTTTCCTCAACTGATTGTTGAACACCAGCACCCGATGCTGCAAGATTTTTTTGTGTTTCCGAAGAATACTGATGCTGAAGGTACGGGCATCAGGGTCGGCCAGGATTGTGGTGGTAAAGCCCGATTTGAAATTCCGGTTGAAATAATTCTTATCCAGGGGCTGGTCAACTTGTTCTGCAGCTATGATCAAAAGGGACTTTACTGTAAAGTTGTATGCGCCCACAGGACTCTGGTGAACTGTGTATTCATAAACCAGTTTTTCCTGATTATAGGTCAGAAAAATCAGGTTGACCAGACCATTCGCGACGAACCCGTGCACAAAATCCCCGTCTCGGAACTTATAGTTGTATTCATCAATCAGTTCAAGTTCCTGGTTATACCGCTCGATCAGATAGCCTTTGGGACGCAATAAGATACCCGTGTAATAGGCCCTCACAAGGATTTTCTCGCCGGAAGTCGTTTCGGTAAAAGTTAACAGGTTAGAATATTTAAACCGGTCTTTGTATTTCTCTCCGAAACGGTATTCAAGGGGCATGTCCTGAGCCTGGGCAAAGCCGAAAGTCAGGAAGCCCACCAATAGGATAAGTTTTCGTACCATAGGCGCAATTTGGGTTCAGAACCCGGGGAAATCAGGGGGGCGTTTCTCGAGGAAGGCCGAAGTCCCCTCTTTGAAATCCTCCGTGCCAAAACAAGCTCCAAAGGCTTGAATTTCGGCCTGATATCCGGGTTTGCTACTACTAAAACCCGCATTTACCGCTTTTATTGCATATGAAATTGCCACCGGAGAATTCCTGACGATCTTTTCTCCCAGCTCTCTGCAAAAATCATCCAGTTCTTCCGGGCTTACCACGTGGTTTACCAGGCCGTATTCCAGGGCCTGCTGTGCCCCGATCATCCCAGCGGTGAGAACCATTTCCATTGCCCTTCCCCTGCCAACCAGCATCGGGAGCCTCTGAGTTCCCCCATAACCCGGTATGACCCCCAGGGAAACCTCGGGAAGCCCCATTTTTGCATTGTCGCTCGCCACCCTGAAATGGCATGCCATGGCGAGTTCCAGCCCTCCGCCAAGAGCAAAACCATTAATAGCGGCAATTACAGGGGTCTGCAAATTTTCTACCAGGTCAAAAAGATCGCGCTGCCCCCGGGCCGAAAGTTCTCTACCTTCTTCCTGCCCAAAATCAGCAAACTCAGCAATCTCGGCACCCGCCACAAATGCCTTGGGGCCCGACCCCCTCAGGATGATAAGCCGGACCTCCGGATCAGCATCCAGGGTTTTGAACGCCTCGTGGAGTTCTCCGATAGTTTCGGTGTTTAAGGCGTTTAACTTTTTCGGCCGGTCGATCAAAAC
>JARRQA010000178.1:0-7015 GCA_037382325.1 Robiginitalea sp. | reverse complement strand
CTTTTGGGATACCCATCGCCCATGGCACTTTCATACAGGACGTCATCCTGCTTGGCAATTCCCTGGGCGGACATATCGGGCTTCTGCACACGAAACTCTATCCGAAAATGGTCAGGGCCCTGGTGATAACAGGAAGTTCCGGCCTGTATGAAAGTGCCATGGGCGATGGGTATCCCAAAAGGGGGGATTACGAGTTCATCAAGAAAAAAGCAGAAGACGTCTTCTACGACCCGAAGGTGGCCACCAAGGAAATTGTGGATGAAGTTTACGCTACGGTAAACGATCGGATGAAGCTGGTCAAAACCCTGTCAATTGCCAAAAGTGCCATTCGACACAACATGGCAAAGGACCTGCCCAAGATGAACACCCCCACCTGCATTATCTGGGGAGAAAACGATACGGTGACCCCGCCCAACGTGGCCGAGGAATTCCACCAGTTGCTTCCGGATTCTGATCTGTTTTGGATTCCCAAATGCGGCCACGCCCCCATGATGGAACACCCGGAAGATTTCAATACCATCCTGGAGGCATGGCTCAGGAAGCGGAACTTCTAGACATCCCCGCCTGAACCATAATTGCCTGTTCGGCACAAAACCTCCCAAAGATGAAAATCACCTCAGCAGATTTTGTTTGCAGTAATACGGACGTTGCCAAATGCCCGGGGCAGCCGCTGCCGGAATACGCTTTTATAGGTCGTTCCAACGTAGGGAAGTCTTCCCTTATAAATATGCTGACCGGACGAAAAAGTCTGGCCAAAACCTCCGGAACACCTGGAAAGACACAGCTTATCAACCATTTTATCATTAACGAAGACTGGTTCCTGGTGGATTTGCCAGGGTATGGGTATGCCCGGACTTCCAAGAAACAAAAAGCCCGTTTCCAGAAACTGATCGACAAGTACTTTTCAATGAGAAAGCAGTTGCTCGCTGCTTTCCTGTTGGTAGATATCCGGCATGAGCCCCTGACCATTGACCTGGAGTTCATGGAATGGCTCAATGAAAAAGGCATCCCGTTTTCCCTGGTTTTTACCAAAGCAGACAAGCTCAAGCCTGGTGCCAGGCAGCATGCCGTAGAAAACTACCAAGAGAAAATGACAGCCTGGGGCTGGGCGGAAATGCCACCCTATTTCATTACATCCTCCTCCAAACACCTCGGGAAGGATGCAATCCTGGAATATATCGATGAGATTAATCAGGCCTTTCGGAACTCCGGTAATTGATATTGTCGGTTCCTTGGTTTAAGGATATTATATTAATGGGTAGGGTTAAGGGGCCCCTCCCACCCGGTTACAATCTACTTGCCCAGCATGCAATCCCCTTGCATCCCCAAAAATATTCGTCGTAAGGCGTACGCTCAGCGAGCATTTGAAATCTTTCTCTCAAGCTCCTTCATGAGCCCTTCCAGGTCATTAATAGGCAGAAGCTCATGTCTGGATAAGAGTATTTGCCATTTTTTGGATGAATAAATCAAAACCACAGGAAGTTCCAGTCCGGGAAGCTGCTCGGCCACAGGTGTATTTTTGAATTGATCCCTGTGATAACATTCCACAGGTCGGTCCAATGTTTTGAGGAAGTTTGTCCACTGGGCTTTGGGACCTGCAATCCCATGGGTCAACTCGCAGAGCTTGCACGGATACGTCCGGGGACTGATTACCTTATGCAGGCTGTCCATTACAGCATGCCTCCAACCTTCGTCGGCATTCCATACAAACACAAGTGTTCCCCCTGCGAAGTTCCGGTTTTCTCTCATCTCTTTAATTGGTTGGGCCAGGGGTAAAAACCTTACACCTCGGTTTTGCTTTTATTTGATACCTGCTACGTTTCTGCAGGGGATTCGGATAACTTTATTTCAGGGAGGGAAAGCGATTTCCCTCCCACGTTACCACACACCCTCAAAACCAAATCCGAACCACCTTAAGGAACCCCGGGATAGCACAGGACCTGGCGATTCCCTCAACTGATGAAGACACCCTCCTTTTAACCTTTTCTTATCATCAGGAAATAAGGTTGGTTTGTAACTTGTATCCTTTATAAAAACCCTCAAGGCTTATGGACTACGTGTTACACAAGGCAGACACTCGCGGCTACGCGAACCACGGATGGCTGGAGAGCCACCACAGCTTCAGCTTTGCAAGTTACTACAACCCGGAGCGAATGCAATTCGGCACCCTGCGGGTACTCAACGACGACCGGGTTGCACCAGGTATGGGTTTTGGCACCCATCCGCACCAAAACATGGAAATAATTTCAATTCCACTGGAAGGGGACCTGGAGCATAAGGACAGTATGGGGAATACCGCAGTGATCAGACAGGGAGACGTTCAGGTCATGAGTGCGGGTACCGGCGTCCAGCACAGTGAATACAACAAGAACCAGGACCGGGAAGTGGCTTTTCTGCAGATATGGGTGCTTCCCGACAAGCCCAATGTCACCCCGCGTTACGACCAGATAACCCTCGACCCGGAACAGCTTAAAAATTCATGGTTTACGCTCCTCGGACCCAGGGAGGCGCACGATGGGCTTTGGATCCACCAAAATGCCTGGTTCCATCTGGGGGAATTCGATGCCATGCAAACGGTTTCCTATACCTTAAAAGAGCCGGGCAACGGATTGTATGCCTTTGTCCTGAACGGCCTCGTAACGGTCGGACAAGAAATCCTGGAGAGGCGGGATGCCATGGGAATCTGGAACACAGCGGAGGTCTCATTTCAGACGAAGGAAAAAAGCCGGCTGCTGTTACTGGAAGTACCCATGTCCAACTGATAAAAATTGTTCCTTCGCAAATCATGAGGTTTGTCATATCTCAGTTCAGGGAGAGGTCCTAGTTTTATACTGGTATAATTCGCTGCTCCATGAACAAAATAGCCACTATCCTCGTCCCCTATGATTTTTCCAAGGCCGCCCAGGCGGGCTTTCGATACGCCATGGACTTCGCCGGGCAACGCCCGGGCATACACCTCCGCGTTTGTTTTATAAAGGACGAGGGACCCCCTGATTCCCTGAAAACGGCTTTTGAAGAACTCACCAGCGGAGTCAGCAGAACCTTCCGGGCAAAAATCTCTTGGACATCCCTCATTCCCGGCTCTGTGGCTGGCTTGCTGGAAAAATGCCGGGAAGAACCCACGGACATGATCATTATGGGAACTTCGGGTTCCGGCGATCCGGAGGTGACCACCAAAACTTCCGAATTGGTCCTTTCTGCCCAATGCCCCGTGCTGGTGGTACCGATGGGCGCCACAGAGGAGTTCCGGCTTTCTCGCATTGCGCTGGTACTGGGGCCTAATGAAATCGACGACCCCAGCTTGCTGACTACCCTGCTCGATGTATCCAGGAGCTATGGGGCCCAGGTAACCGTCCTGACCATCGAAAACGAACCGGGCACCTACGGGTATTCCCCGGAGGAAGAGCGCAATGAACACTTATTGGAATACTACCTGGAATCCTTTTACTCCCACCACGCCTATATCAAGAACAAAAATGTGGTAGAAGGCATATTCGATTATGTGAACAAACACGAAATCGACATGGTCGCGATCCTGCCCCGTAAGCACTCGAAAAAAGGAACTCCCTCAGAGGGGAGACTCACCCGGATTCTCACCCTTCAGTCAAAAACGCCCCTGCTGGCAATTGAACACTGAAAGAAGAGGCAGTTACGGAAAGTTTACCGATAGAAATTACACTTCATTCTCCTGTATTGGGTGCAGTCCCCAATAAATACGTATTTTCGGCACCCGATAATTGAGATTTTTATATGCAAGTTTCCTCAAAATACGCCAGTTGGCATCACCCCTATAAGCCCAACCGTGAATTCAATAAACGGGTCGCCTATTTCAGCATGGAATTCGGGATTACCCAGGGGTTGAAGATTTATTCAGGGGGCCTTGGTTTTCTGGCCGGATCCCACATGCGGTCTGCCTTTGACCTCAAACAAAACATGATCGGTATCGGGATGCTTTGGAAGTATGGATACTACGACCAGGGAAGGTCTGAAGACCAGAGCATGCAGGTACAGCGGATCGAGAAACAATACAATTTCCTTGAAGATACTGGCATTGAGGTTCGTGTCACAATTAACGATAATCCGGATGTACACGTACGCGCCTATGTGCTCAGGCCGGAAATCTTTGGCACAGTTCCAGTATACCTGCTGAGCACTGACCTTCCCCATAACGATTACCTTTCCAGGACGATCACGGACCAGTTATACGACGCAAACGAGGAGACCCGGATCTCACAAAATATCGTCTTGGGCATCGGGGGCGCCAAAGTGGTACAGGCCCTTGGCGGAGCAGATATATACCACCTCAATGAAGGCCATGGGTTACCGGCCTTCTATTACCTCAGGGACCACGGGGTGGACAGTTCTGGCCTTGTTTTCACCACACATACACCGGAACAGGGGGGTAACGTAGTCCGAAACGGGTACCATCTCAACACCCGGGGTTTCTTTGGCAGGAAACTCCCTGCCCCGGAATTATGGCAGCCATCCGGCATGCCAAAAAATCCAACGCAGTCTCCAAACTGCACGGAGAAGTGGCCAGGGGCATGTGGCGACCCTATGGGCTTGAAAAAAAGATTTCCCATATCACCAACGCCCAACATCCCGGCTTCTGGATGGACCCTGATCTTCAGAAAGCATTCCAAAAAGAAAATCCCAGGGCATTTCAAAAGCGGAAAAAAGCCTTAAAACAAACCCTTTTTGACCATGTACTGGACCAGACGGGCCAATTATTTGATCCGGAGGTACTCACGATCGTTTGGGCCAGGCGTTTTGCAGGGTACAAAAGGGCAGATCTGCTCTTACACGACTTTCCGAGATTTACCGAGTTGATCAAAAATGCCGACAGGCCCCTTCAGATCATCTGGGCAGGAAAACCCTATCCCAAAGATTACAACGCCATCAACATTTTTAACAGGTTGGTTCAGGTAAGCCGGGAATTTCCAAACCTGGCCGTACTTACGGGATATGAAATGGCCCTTTCCAAAATGCTGAAATGCGGTTCCGATATCTGGCTGAACACGCCCCGGGTCACCCGGGAGGCTTCCGGGACCAGTGGTATGACAGCGGCCATGAATGGCTCCCTGAACCTGACCACCAATGACGGATGGATTCCCGAATTTGCCCGGCATGGAGAAAATGCCTTTGTATTGCCCGAGGCAGACCCAGGACAGCCGATTTCCGTTCAGGACGAACTGGACAGCCAGCACCTTTATCAGATGTTGGAAAACGAAGTAATCCCTCTCTACTACGAGGAACCTGAGAAATGGTCTGAAATAGTTTTCAGGGCACGTAAGGAGGTGGTGCCCGCCTTTTCAAGTGACCGAATGGCAGCACAGTACTATCGGGAATTGTACGAGGCCTAGCCTATGGTAAATGGCTGACCGGTACTTTGGAGGGCTGCAAACCAGAATTCTCCTTCAAGATCTATCTTTTTCCTTCGGAGTGTCACCTCTGAAATAGGAAGATAGACCAGTTGGTTATTCAAAAGGCCCACGACAAAACGGGTCTTGCCGGCCATGGCACCATGGACCGCCTGATAAGCAAGGCGGTTGCAAAATATGCTGTCGCTGGCATTTGCAGGTGCAGACCGGATGATATAACTGGGGTCGATATACTTGATGGTCACCTCAGTTTCCCGATGCTGGAAATACTCCCCTATGCGATCCTTGAGAAATACCCCGATGTCCTGGTGTTTGATATTACCGGAGGCATCCCTTACGGTAGATTCTTCTTCGAACAGGTGCTGACCAGCTCCTTCTGCCACGACTATGAGAGCGTGCTGTTTGGCTTTCAGCCTGCGTTCGAGCAATCTCAGAAAGCCCTCTTGCCCATCAAGCTTAAAAGGAAGTTCCGGTACGAGCAGGAAATTCACCTCCGGCATGGACATGGCAGCGGAAGCCGCGATAAAGCCGCTGTCCCTTCCCATTAGCTTTACAATGGCAATCCCGTTATAGGCGCCTTTTGCCTCATTGTGGGCATCCCTGATGATGGGGGAGGCAACGTCGTAGGCGGTTTCGAAACCGAAGGATTTATCGATTAAATCGATATCGTTGTCAATGGTTTTGGGAATTCCCACCACTGAGATGTCCAGGCCGCGTTTTTCGATCTCCTGCCCAATGGCATCCGACCCCTTCAGGGTACCATCCCCGCCAATGGTAAAGAGCATATCCACTCTCATGGAAACAAGCGTATCGACCATGTCGGTAACTTCCTGCGCCCCCCTTGAAGACCCGAGCATTGTACCCCCGAATTGGTGGATGTCCCTTACTTTCTCAGGGTTCAGATCGTGATAAGGATGGGGGTTCTCCGGGGAAAGTCCCTCATAGCCGTAAGGGATCCCGATTATCTTTTTCACCCCGTAGAAATAATAGAGCCCCATCACCAGGCTCCTTATGACATTGTTGATCCCCGGGCACAGCCCCCCGCAGGTCACAATGGCTGCCGTGGTTTTCCTCGGATCAAAGAAGATTTTCTCCCGGGGGCCTGCCTTTTCAACAGACAGGGGCAATTCCCCTTTTTCAAGACACCTGCTGAAGTCCTTGATGGCGGTATTGAAGACCACGCGTTCCGTATCGGAAATAAAATTAAAAAGCTTGTCCCCCTCCTCATTGCTCAGGGGCAGGGGAGACAGGCGGGTAGCCGGTCCCAGATTCCGGATTTCGAATCGGTCTTTCTCCATGGTGTTTTCTTTTTAGTGTCCGGGGTGCTTATTCGGTCACGGCATTGCCTTTCAGGATTGCCCACCCTTTATTTCAAGTTTTTCTGCAAAATAGTCACAGAAATCCTTCATAGTGGCGGTCATCTTCTCGTCCTGTGTGGCCTTCATAAACGTATCGGATAGGGCGACCAGTGACTGATGAAAGAAAACCTTCATTTCCTCCAGGGGCATATCTTTTGTCCAGAGATCAATTTTAAGCGATTCCTTGTTTTTGTGATCCCAGACCGACAACAACATGGCTTTGGCCTCTTCATTTTCAATTCCCCCGTCCTCCGCGGACCAGGTAAGTGCTTCCGG
>JARRQA010000177.1:0-5551 GCA_037382325.1 Robiginitalea sp. | reverse complement strand
ATTTCCTCCAAGTGCCCGAGTGAACCCGGCTGGATTACCTCGCTGCGCGCGGTGATCCAGACCAGGCCCGCGATTGCAAATAGAAAACCCAAATCCGCTAGCGCGTATTGCAGTTCTTTTTTTCCCTGGCTTACAAATGCACGCTTTTGACGCAAGATCCAAAAAAGAACCCCGCGATTTTCATCGCGGGGTTTTCTGCTTGATGTGGGCCCTGCTGGATTCGAACCAGCGACCCCCTGCTTGTAAGGCAGGTGCTCTGAACCAACTGAGCTAAGAGCCCGATAAGGGTCTGCAAATATAGGATAGTTTTTAGGTTCCCAAAAGAAAAATTTAAAAATTCAAAGGATCTCAGCCACGGTAAATGTGCTGCCCCCTACAAAGATGAGATCCGCAGGACTTGCAGCCCGCTTCGCTGCTTCAAAGGCTTCAGATACACTGTCGAAAGCAGGGCCCTGCAGTCCGAACTTGTCGGCTGTATTTTTCAGGGTTTCCACATCCAAACCCCTTGGGATTTCCGGGCGGGCAAAATAATAACGGGCCTTTTTGGGAAACAACGGGAGGAGCTTTTCTAGGGGTTTTTCGCGTACTAACCCAACTACCATGTGTAATTTTTCATAAGGTTGTTCAAGTACCTGCCGGATGGCCAGTTCCAGGCCTTCCCGGTTGTGGGCCGTATCCACAATTATTTTCGGGTGTTCCCCAAGGGTTTGCCAACGGCCCAGAAGGCCGGTGTTTTCCACCACCTGCAAAAGACCCTTTTGGATCTGGGCATCTGATACCGGAAAATCCGGGAGCTGGGACAGGACAGCCTGTACGCCTCTGACGTTTTTTTCCTGATATGCCCCCTCAAGTGAGGTAGCATATGAGGGCAAATCCATCTGGTCAGCAAAGAAGATTGGGGCGTTTCGGTCCCGGGCGGTTCTCAGAAAAACGGGCCTCACCTCCTCCTGGGTTTCACTGATCACCACCGGAACCCCGGGCTTGATAATCCCTGCCTTCTCGCGGGCAAAAAAGCCATCCCCACAGTCATTTCGAAAAACGACAGAGAATTCGTTTCCAGATACTCCCGGTGCCGCTTTACAAAACCCATCACATACTGTCTGGAAATGGGGATACCGTTAATCCGGATACGTTCCCGGAAATCCTTCAGGTGGGGTGAGGTATATAATCCGACTTTATAACCAGCCTCTTGCAGGATGGATGCCAGCAAATGACTACTGGACCCCTTGCCATTCGTGCCGGCCACGTGAATACTTTTGAATCCAAGATGGGGGTTACCAAGATATGCCGCAAATTGCTGTGTCGTTTCCAGTTTGGCGTTCAGGGCGGCGGCACCCCGTTGCTGGAAAGCGGGCAGCTGTTTGAACATCCACTCCAGCGTCTCCCTGTAAGTGCTCACCTTACTGACCTAGTTTGAAGTTAACCACAACAAAGCCAACCTGTTTCTGAGGCGCTTTGCTATCCGGATTCCAACGATGCAGAAAGGCGGTTTTGCGGGCCGGTTCCAACAGGCAGGGATCATTATTGGTCGTACCTTTCACCCCAGGGGTTGCACTGATCACCTTGCCACTTCGGTCCACCTCAATACGGACGACCACGCGTCCGGCCTGGTTGCAGTCCTGCTGGACCACTTCCCTCCCTTTCAGAGAACGCCCGCTTAGCCCATAGCCTCCCGTACCACTGCCGCTTCCGGGGCTTCCGTAATAGGTGCTGGCATACGGGTCTCCTTCCGGATTCCCTTTATCGCCTGCCTGATTGTCATCTCCCTCGCTTCCCTGCGCCTGTCCCTGGGCATTGCTGAGTCCTCCCATCAGGGCATCCAGCTCTTTCTTCTTGGCTTCCTGCTCCTGGCGGGCACGCTCTTCAGCTTCCCGTTTTTCACGTTCGATCCGTTCAGCTTCCTCACGAGCCTGGCGGGCGGCTTCTTCGGCTTTTCGCCTGGCTTCTTCTTCCTGTTTTATACGTATAGATTCCTCCGTTTCCTGTGTGAGTACTTCTTCCGAGGGTTCATCTGTTTCAGTTGTTTCTTCCTCCACGGGTTCAGGGATGCTTTCCGCAGGGGCCTCCTCCGGGGCTTCTTCCACAATTTCAGCTTCCTCCTGCCGCGGGCGGACCGGTTCGGTGGGTTGCACCTCCCCCATCCCGAATTCCATGGTCCCGAAATTGACCGTGATCCCATTCTCGATGGGCGGTTCCATATAGGTTAAGCCGATATAAAAAAGTAAAAGCAGAAGCACACTTAACAGAATAGTGGTAAGTGTGAAGGATTTTTTCTTGTGTCTCGTATCGAGGAATGGCATCACTTCGGACGCACGGCGAGGATCACTTTATAATTGTTCCGGTTCGCGATATCCATAACATTTACGGCTTCCTTAATGGCAACACTCTCCTCAGCCCGTAAAATAATGGTAGGCTTCTCCTGACCCTCCAGTGCCTTTTTTAATTCAATTTCAATATACTGCTTGCTGATCTGCTCATTGTTCACAAAGTACTCCAGATCCTTATTGATCGTCACCGAAACATTCTGTGTATTGGTCGATTTACCCCTGGCTTTGGGAAGCAAAAGATCCAGGGCATTCGGGGTATTGGCGGTAAGCATGAAAAAGATAAGCAGCAGGAAGACCACATCCGTCATGGAGGACATGCTGAATTCAGGGCTAACCTTGTTCCTTCCTTTCAGTTTCATACCGTGTACTTAAATAGGTTCGCTCAACAGATCCAGGAATTCCGTCGCATTTGCCTCCATCTTGTGGATAACCTTGTCCGTGCGGTTCACCAGGTGGTTGTAACCCACATAGGCGATGATACCCACGGAAAGACCTGCCACCGTGGTAGTCATTGCCGTGTAGATTCCGGATGCCAAAGCACCCATCTCTGCCTGACCCCCGCTGGTCGCCATCTGGTGGAAAGCCAGGATCATCCCGATAACGGTTCCCAGGAAACCAATCATTGGAGCAGCGCCGGCCACCGTGGCCAGAACACTTACGTTTTTTTCCAGTTTATAAACTTCCAGGGTCCCCGCGTTCTCAATAGCCGTATTGATGTCATCCAGGGGTTTGCCGATCCGGGAAATCCCCTTTTCGACCAGACGTGCCACCGGACTGTCCGTCTGGGCGCACAGGATCTTGGCCGCCTCGATTTTCCCGCCGGAAATATGGTCCCGTATCTGGTTCATGAAATTCTTGTCGATTTTCGACGCTGCTTTTATGGCGAGCAGGCGTTCGAAGTAGATGTACATGGCTACGGCCAGCATCACAAAAAGCACGGAAATAATTACAATACTTCCTGTACCCCCGTTGAAAATCAGATCGATTACCGAAAGGGTTTTTTCCTCAGATGCGATTTCACCCAATTGGGTTTCATCTACGACATCCTGAAACAATATCATAGCAGCTTGTCTTAACGTTGCCTTTAATAACGGTATTATGCGAATTTAATTATCCGTGCAGTACAAAATCTCGCAGCAGCATAAAAACCACGGCTCCCGAAAGGAATCCGGCCAGTGCCAACCAGGCGATTTTACGCAGGTACCAGAAGAAATCAATCTTCTCCATACCCATGGCAACAACCCCCGCGGCAGAGCCAATGATGAGCATGCTCCCCCCTGTACCGGCAGAGTAAGCGATAAAGTGCCACAGCGGGCTGTCCAGGCCCACGGAAAACATTCCCATACTGGCAGCCACAAGTGGCACGTTGTCAATAACGGCCGAGCCGGCACCCAATAACAACACCACCCAGTCTGTGTTGGGGATGGCCTCATTTAGGCTTTCCGCGTAGTGGAAGAGGTATCCCAGGGATTCCAGAGCTGCCACGGCCAGCAGGATTCCCAGGAAGAAGAGGATACTCGGCAGTTCGATCTTGCCAAGAGAGGCATGTACCGGACTATGGTGTGAAGCTAAATCACTCGCTGCGGTCTCATCCTTATCCAGGGAGGAAATACTGAACTTGGCATTGCTATAGATCTCCGCAAAAGTTGCCACCACGGCCAGGGAAAGCATCATTCCCACATAAGGGGGCAGGTGGGTAATTGTCTTGAAGAAGGGCACAAAAATGATGGACCCCAAACCGAGGTACAACATGGTGGGTCCAAATTTGGAGGTCTTCTCTGTATCTGCTTCCGTATCTGCGGCAAACTCTCCCTGGAAAATCCGCTTTCTGCTGGCAAGCAGGGTTGGGACAACGGTACACAAAATCGATGGCAACAGTACGTGGATCACCAGTTGTCCGGCGGTTACCTTATTGGCAATCCAGAGCATCGTCGTAGTTACATCCCCAATGGGCGACCAGGCACCCCCGGCATTGGCATTGATGATGATCAGCCCGGCAAACCACAGACGCGTCTCGCGGTCCTTGATCACTTTCTGGAGAATGGTCACCAGTACGATGGTTGCCGTAAGATTATCGATGATGGCCGATAAAACAAAGGCCAGTATGGAAAAGAGCCAAAGGAGCTTGCGCTTGCTTCTTGTTCGGATGTAGCCCTTAATCGTGGCAAATCCGTTAAAGTAATCAATGATCTCCACGATGGTCATGGCCCCCAGTAGGAATACGAGGATTTCAGCAGTCTTCCCGAGATGATGCAAAAGCATTTCATCCAGATGGGAGGGTTCGAGTTCCTTTAGTTCTGCGTTCACCTCAAAAACCGGCAGGTGCGCCAGGGCGATGATCGCCCAAAGAATAGCCATCATGGCCAGGGCCGGGATGAGCTTATCGATTTTGAGATTGTGTTCAAGGGTAATCGCCAGGTATCCGACGAGAAAAACAATGATTACAATGGACTCCATAAAGGTCGGTTTTGGTTATACGAGCTGTTTGAGCGCAATTTCAAATGCGGTCCGGCTCAGGTTTTTCTTAGATGGATTTTGCTTAAAGATATTCAAAATTGCCTTTCTAATGATTTCTGAGGTGTCATTAAAGATAGCCTGGTCTTCCATGGACACCCTTCCCTCCATAAAATAGGCGAATACACGGGCCATTCCACAGTTGGACACAAAGTCCGGCAGCAGGCTCACTCGCTGGTCCGTGTACTCCATGATGGGTCCGAAAAAAATCTCGGTATCGGCAAAGGGGACATTGGCGCCACAGGAAATCACCTCCAGACCGGTATCAATCAGCCGCGTGATCTGCTCCCTGGTAATCAACCTGGAAGCGGCACAGGGTGCAAAGATCTCAGCAGGGACGTCCCATATTTTTTCACTGATTTCAGAAAAGGGGATCATGTTGTCTGCAATTAGGGCATTGCCTTTTTTCTTGCCGAAGAACGTCTGAATTTCTTCAAAGCTGAACCCCTCCTCTTTGACCACTCCTCCATGCCGGTCAATGATCCCAACAATACGGGCCCCCATTTTAGAGAGGTAAAAAGCCGCTGCAGCCCCCACATTGCCAAATCCCTGTACGATAGCCCGCTTTCCTTTCACACTGGCATTGTGAATGTCGTAATAATGGCGTACCGCTTCTGCGACCCCAAAGCCGGTGATCATGTCTGCCACGGTGTACTTCCGGGACGGGTCCGGGGAGTAGTCCGAGCTCTCCAGTACTTTGATAACCCCCA
>JARRQA010000176.1:0-5120 GCA_037382325.1 Robiginitalea sp. | reverse complement strand
GATGAAAACCACCCGTTTCCGCAGGGATTTCAGGTATTGTAGGGACTTAATTTCCTGATAATAGATCAACTACGGTCTGCCTTTTAAGCGCCAAACTTCTCTTAACAAAGGCAATAAATCGAATTATTTTGTAGTTTTACACCTGAGTATGAAGCAAAAACTACATAAACCCAGCGCCGTCTTTATGGCCCTGCTGCTGTTGTTCTCCACCTTGTCCTTTTCGATGGACATGCATTTCTGCGGGGACCATCTGGTTGATTTTAGCCTTTTTGAAAAGGCGGAAGGCTGTGGAATGATGTCCGCAGTTGAAAAATCCCCTGTGGATTGTGCTGTGGTGGAAGCCGACATGGACTGCTGCACGGATATCCAGATTCTCGTGGAGGGTCAGGATGATTTCAACGGCTCCTTTGACCAGCTCAGCTTCAGCCAACAAATTTTCATCACTTCTTTTATCTACTCCTATGTCAATCTCTTTGAAGGGTTTGAGAACAGCTCCCCCGGAGATTGGCAATACGCCTCCCCGCCACTCATACGGGACACACGGGTACTTTACCAGACCTTCCTGATTTGATTTTAAACCTTTAGGACTCCGGATACCGGTATCCGGGCACAGCCTTGACGGGAGTTTTCCCGCGCTTCCAAGTTCTAAATGTTTAACGATCAAGTTATATGCTTAACAAAGCGATCAAATTCCTTATAGAAAATAAGCTGGTAGCCGTTCTGCTGCTGGGGCTGTTTGTGGCCTGGGGACTTGTCCATGCCCCTTTTAAGTGGGATTCAGGTATTTTGCCCAGTAATCCCGTTGCTGTGGACGCCATTCCGGACATTGGTGAAAACCAGCAAATTGTCTTTACAGAATGGCCGGGCCGCAGCCCCCAGGATATCGAGGACCAGATTACATATCCCCTGACCACCTCCCTGCTCGGGATCCCGGGGGTACGGACCATCCGGAGCTCCTCAATGTTCGGGTTCTCCAGCATCTATATCATTTTTGAGGAGGATGTGGAGTTCTACTGGTCCCGAAGCCGTATCCTGGAAAAGCTGAATTCCCTCCCCTCGGGATTGCTCCCGCAGGGGGTGAACCCCAAACTCGGTCCGGATGCGACAGCCCTGGGGCAGATTTTCTGGTATACCCTGGAGGGACGGGACTCAAATGGAAAGGTTACCGGGGGGTGGGACCTGAATGAACTGAGAAGCATACAGGACTTCTATGTGAAATTTGCCCTTTCTTCGGCGGACGGGGTTTCCGAGGTCGCCTCCATCGGGGGCTTTGTGCAGGAATACCAGGTGGACGTGGACCCGGAATTGATGCGCCAGTACGGCATACACCTCAGGGAAGTAGTAGATGCGGTACGGTCCACCAATAAGGATATCGGGGCACAGACCCTGGAAATCAACCAGGCGGAATACCTGGTGCGGGGACTGGGGTACGTGGAAAACCTGTCCGACATCGAAAATGCAGTGGTGGCCTCCGAAAGCTACACGGCCATCCGGATAAAGGACATTGCGCGGGTTCATCTCGGGCCTGCTCCCAGGCGCGGAATCCTTGATAAGGAGGGAGCTGAAGTGGTCGGTGGGGTGGTGGTGGCCCGCTATGGGGCCAATCCGCTGCAGGTCATTGAAAATGTTAAGGAAAAGATGGCCGAAATAGCATCGGGCCTGCCTTCCAGGGTACTGGAAGATGGCCGGACCTCTCAGCTAACCATCGTCCCCTTCTACGACCGGACGGAACTGATACAGGAAACCCTGGGCACGCTTGAGGAAGCCCTCAGCCTGGAAATTTTGATTACCATCCTGGTCATTGTTGTCATGGTGTTCAATCTGCGCGCCTCCATTTTGATCTCGGGCCTGCTTCCCGTAGCTGTCCTGATGGTTTTTATCTCGATGAAGCTCTTTGGGGTGGACGCCAATATTGTCGCCCTCTCGGGAATTGCCATTGCGATAGGGACGATGGTGGATGTAGGGGTCATCCTATCCGAAAATATCATACGACATCTGCATGAAAACAAGGAACGGGATGAGCCAAAGCAGTTGCCTGTAAACGCGGTGGTATACAATGCCACAACCGAAGTTTCAGGCGCCATACTCACGGCTGTACTGACTACGATCATAAGTTTTATCCCGGTGTTCACCATGGTCGGAGCGGAGGGAAAACTCTTTCGTCCCCTGGCATTCACCAAAACCATGGCCCTTGTCGCCTCCATTCTCATCGCCCTCTTCCTGATCCCTCCCTTCGCGGCCTTTCTTTTTCGCAAGTCAGCGTTCAAAACGATCGGAACGTATGCCGCTAATGGGATTGTGATCCTTGCCGGACTCCTGGCAGTGGGTTATGGATACTGGTTGGGGCTGGCCCTGGTGGGTTATGGAGCGATGGGCCTGCTGGGAGTGCTCCACCGGGAATCACGGCTTCCCGCAGGGTTCCTGCAGAAACTTGCCATCCGGCAGGGACTGGCTATTATCGTGCTTACCGCGATGATCATAATCGGTATGCTTGCAGCCTACTGGAGGCCACTGGGCTTTGACCGCAGCATCGCCATTAACCTGGTATTTGTAGCCCTGATTTGTTCCGGACTCCTCGGGGTTTTCTGGGGCTTCCGCAGCTACTACACCCGGATTCTCCGCTGGGCCCTTAAAAATAAGATGCTTTTCCTGAGTTTGCCGGTAACCCTGGTGATTCTGGGAGTCCTGATCATGCGTAATACAGGGGAGGAATTCATGCCTTCCCTGAACGAAGGATCCTTCCTGCTGATGCCGACTTCCCTACCTCATGCCGGCGTGGCTGAAAATAAAAGGGTTTTGCAGCAACTGGACATGGCAGTCTCGGGAATTCCGGAAGTCCGGACGGTGGTTGGCAAGGCCGGGCGGGTTGAATCGGCCCTGGATCCCGCTCCCCTTTCCATGTATGAAAACCTAATTCAGTACCGCAGTGAGTACCAGTTGAACAAGGCGGGCAGTCCCCAGCGGTACCGGGTTAACCCGGATGGCTTTTTTGAACTGCGCAGCGGCAGGTTCGCGGCCAATCCCAATAATCCCCCGCGGGATACAACTGCCTACGAACCTGAGACACTTGCAGACCCCTTCCTGCTTGACCGCAGCGAGCTGATCCCGGATCCGGATGGCGAATACTATCGGAACTGGCGCCCGGAAATCAGTTCTCCGGATGACATTTGGAATGAGATAGTGCGGGTTACACGCCTGCCCGGGATTACTTCGGCCCCAAAGCTACAGCCCATAGAAACCCGTCTGGTTATGCTTCAAACCGGAATGCGGGCTCCCATGGGAATAAAGGTCCGGGGACAGGACCTCCGTGGCATCGAAGCCTTTGGACTGGAACTGGAAACCCTCCTCAAAGAAGTGGAGGGAGTAAAGTCTGAAGCGGTATTCGCAGACCGTATCGTGGGGAAACCCTATTTGCTGATCGATATAGACCGGGAACGCCTGGCCCGGTATGGCATCACCATAGAACAGGTACAGGGTATCCTGTCCGTGGCGGTTGGCGGTACCCCCATCACTCAGACGGTGGAGGGGCGTGAGCGTTATTCAGTACGGGTGCGTTACCCCAGGGAACTCAGGGACAGCCCAGACGACCTGAAGCAGATATATGTACCGGTGGAAAAGGGTACTCCCATCCCCCTGGGAGAACTGGTAGACATCCGCTATGAGCCCGGACCACAGGCGATCAAAAGCGAGGATACCTTTTTGGTGGGGTATGTCCTGTTTGATAAACTGGAGGGGTATGCTGAGGTCGATGTCGTTGAAAACGCCAAGGCCTTTCTGGAACAAAAAAGGGCGAATGGAGACCTGGTGGTACCCAAGGGAATTAGTTATACCTTCACGGGCACCTATGAAAACCAGCTCAGGGCCGCCAAAACGTTGTCGGTAGTCGTACCCTTGTCCCTGCTGATCATTTTCCTGATTCTGTATTTCCAGTTTCGCAGTACCACCACCTCCCTGATGGTGTTCACGGGAATCGCCGTGGCCTTTGCCGGCGGTTTCCTGATGATTTGGCTCTACGGGCAGGACTGGTTCTTAAATTTCAGCCTGTTCGGGGAAAATCTGCGGGATTTGTTCCAAATGCATCCCATTAATCTTAGTGTCGCCGTATGGGTCGGGTTTATCGCTCTGTTCGGTATTGCTACGGATGACGGGGTCGTTATGGCCACCTATCTTACCCAGACCTTCTCCCGGAACCAGCCAGAAACCCTTCAGGGAATCCGGGATTCTGTCGTGGAGGCAGGGGAAAAGCGGATCCGGCCTTGTCTGATGACCACGGCGACTACCCTGCTGGCCCTGCTTCCAATACTGACCTCCACAGGCCGGGGAAGCGATATCATGATTCCCATGGCCATCCCGAGTTTTGGGGGCATGCTCATTGCCCTGATCACCCTTTTCGTGGTACCGGTCCTCTTTGGTTTGAAAACTTAAAGTCAAAACACAATGAAGTCTACAGGATTGATTTGTTTTCTTCTCTGCTTCGGGGTGGTAAACGCCCAGGACCTCCCGTCCTATATCCGGGAAGCCCAGGAGCAAAACCCCGAAATCCAGGCCTTCGGGCTCCGGTACCAGCAGGCAGAGGAAAAAGTGCGGGAAGCTGACCGTATCCCAGAGACCCAGATCACCGCCGGGGTATTCGTAAGCGAACCAGAGACGCGTACCGGGGCCCAGAAAGCGCGGTTTTCCGTCAAGCAAATGCTCCCCTGGTTTGGGACCCTTTCCATGCGACAGGATTACGCCAGTTCCCTGGCGGAAGCTGAATTTATCGAATACACGATTGCTAAACGGAAGCTGGCCCTGGAGGTCACCCAACGGTATTACAACTTGTACGCCCTGGAGGCAAAACAGAACGTCCTAGACCAGAATATTGCCCTGCTCCGAACCTATGAGCAACTGGCCCTGACGGCTGTTGAGGTAAACCAGGCAAGCGCAGTGGATGTACTTCGTTTGCAGATCCGGCAGAACGAACTGCTGGAGCAGCGGGAGATCCTGAGCCAGGATTACCAGGCAGAACGTGCTGCTTTTAACGGGGTCCTGAACAGGGATCCAGGGAGGGAGGTACGGGTTATATCCGGGGTGACTGTACCGGAGTCCGACCCAGATTCGGCAGACAGCCTGCAGCTGAA
>JARRQA010000175.1:0-6840 GCA_037382325.1 Robiginitalea sp. | reverse complement strand
TCCTGGGAGTATAGAGTGGAGTTAGGAAGGCCCATCAGCAATGCACTGAACAAGACCCTTTTCATCACCATACAATGTAGTGAAAAAACAACTGGCCTGCCAGGATTACGAAGAAGGCACGGGTATACTTCCTGAGAGTAATTTCCCTATGAATTATTTCTCTATCTTGGGAGAAGCAACAACCAGCCTAGCCCAATGCTCCGCTTCTTCCGCTAAATACGCCAAAGACTATTAACTGACAATAAGTTCAGCAAATACCTGCTGTATGCGATTGGGGAGATCTTGTTGGTGGTTATTGGGATTTTGATTGCGTTGCAGGCGGATTTCTGGAACGAATTAATCCAATGTCCATTAATATGAATAGGTAGGCACTACATCTGGAGTTTCTGGTGTAACAGAGGACTTCTTTAGCTGTCTTTTGAATTAAACCAAGTCCTTATGAAGATTTGTAAAACAGGATTCCTTTTCCTTTGCTGTTTATTATTCCTGGGGATACCGGAGACAGTTTTAACTCAACCGAAGACGTTCTTAACAGAGACTGAAGCCAGACAGGAAGCTTTGCTGGCCATCACCCACATAAAACTCAATCATCCGAATCCCTACAGGATCAATGACGAATCGGTTTGGGAAGCGTATGAGAATAAGTTGCTGTCCAGAGAGGGGCCTATTAGCATCGGAGAACAGTATTTTGATCTGGCCTACCTTTTTTCCCTGGCTGTGGATACGCACACCCAAATCTATCCGGATGTGGATACACCCGGATTTTATCAGGTATACCCCTTGCGCTTCAGGTCTTTCTCGGACGGTCTCTATGTATTCGCTGCAAATGAAGACTACGAAGAATATGTGGGTAAGAAGGTGCTGGAAATTGGAAGTATGCCAGTGGATGTCCTAATGGAGAAATTGTCGCATTACGTGTCGGCTGATCATGCAGGAAGAAAGAAAACGTTGGCCGAATTTCTGTTGGTCATTCCGGAAATGTACAGTTACCTGGGACTTATGGATTCAACAGGAGTTTCGTTGGTGTTAGAAGGACAGGGGGGGCGCCGGGTAATTGGAAGATTACAAAAAGTGGAAAATAAGTCATTTGGGCATATATTCTATAAAGAACCGGATTCCTTCGGCATCCTCGTGCCTGAGGGCTGGAAAACAGTTTTTGACATCTTTTCAATAACCCCTCCACTCTCACGCCAGCATCTGCGTAAGAAGTATTGGCATACCAGCATAACGGATAGCAATGGGAAGCGCTTGGAGTATATCCAAATAAATAAAAATGAAGACGAACCCGAGGGAGAAACCCAATTTGATTTTATCCTAAGGACCTTTCAGGCAATTCGCAAAGAAGATGTCCGGCCGGACCGTATCATCCTGGATCTTCGATACAATCTTGGCGGATGGATAAAAAACACAGCAGCTCTTCCAGGCCTTTTATACGGGGCAGATTATTATCAGGCCGGAAAAACTATTGTGCTTATCGGAAGAGAGACTGTTTCTGCTGGAGCCATTCTTGCAGCGTCCATAGAAATGAAGAATTTTGTTTGTTTTTTGGGTGAACCCTCCGGGAGCAAACCGAATATGTTTCTGGATCACAAACCTGTGGAACTCCCATATTCCCGATTCTATGCAGAAAGTGCAACGGATACCTATACCGCTACGGTGGCGGCTGATAACAGGGAATTTATCGCCCCTGATTTTTTTATTGAGGAATCTTTTGAGGATTTCATTTCCGGGGAAGATAAAGTCCTGCAAAAAGCTATAGGAATTACCGAAAAGGACATAATAAAAATACATGCCGGACTCTTCCGTGGTGAGCTTTGGAAACGTCCTTCTCAGATGATTTCCTTACCGTCAGGGGAATAAGAACCATTCGGTAGAATAGAATGACCCCTCCACTATACTTCATTTGAACAAACTTCCTTTGATTTCCTGGAGTAACAGTCATGCCAGAATACCCGGACTTTCCGTTAACATCAATTAATTCCCTATCTTGAAAGGAGCAACTCCCAATCTATGCTCCGCTTCTTCCGCCAAACACGCCAACGCCTTCTAACTGATAACAAGTTCAGTAAATACCTGCTGTATGCCCTCGGAGAGATATTGTCGGTGGTTATTGGAGTTTTGATTGTATTCTAAGTTTACAACCGAACTGAATGGAGACTTGTGAAACAGGAGAACATTTCAGCCAAGTGCTGTTGCTTTTAGATGAAGTGGGAGAATTTGCATACTTTTAAATCTATGGCTGTTTATCACATCAAGCGGTTTATTTCCCCTGTTTTCTGTCTTCTCATTACTACAGCCTTATTACTCGTATTGAGTATGGCTACTGGATGTTCCAATTCAGAGAAAAGTCAAACCAATCTCGATGTATCTCCATACGTCTCCATTTTTGGGAAAAACGTTCTGGTGTTTGATGATTCCATGGATCAGGATCGTATTAAGGAGACACTCCATGCGCTGCATGAGCAGCAAAAGTATAACGAATTTGGCTCGGACCGATATGCACTACTCTTCAAGCCGGGAAGGTATGATTTAGATGTTACCGTCGACTATTATGTTCAGGCACTGGGTTTGGGAAGGCTTCCTGACGATGTAATTATTAACGGAGCCGTACAATCCATAACAAGCACCAGCAGCAACAACGTCCCTGACAAGGTTACCACCATGTTTTGGCGTGGTGCTGAGAACTTTAAGGTAGTACCACAGGGGGGCGAAATGGTTTACTGGGCGGTATCACAGGCCGCTCCCTACCGCCGTATGCATGTGGTCGGGGATATTAATTTTGATAAGCATAGCTGGGCAAGTGGCGGATTGCTTGCCAACTCCCTTATCGAAGGCAGGGCCGGGCTGACCTCTGGCCAACAGTGGTTCACAAGGAATTCAAGCATCGGAAAGTGGGAAGGAGGAAACTGGAATAGAGTTTTTGTTGGTGTGGACGGAGCGCCGAAAGATACATGGCCAGATCAACCAACAACCGTCATCAATAAAACCCCTTTTATTCGTGAAAAACCGTTTTTAACCTTGACAGAATCCGGAGCATACGCCGTTTTTGTTCCTGCCCTGGAAAAGGAAACCTCAGGCCCAGCCTGGATTAATGGCGGTGAAAATGGCAAACTAATACCGATAACTTCCTTTCGTGTTGTATATCCCGAAAAGGACAGTGCTGCCTCCATAAATCAGGCGCTGTCAGACGGCAAACATATTCTCTTCACGCCTGGAATCTATGAGATGGATGAAACCCTGACTATTACCAGGCCCAATACGGTGCTATTGGGACTTGGATTGCCAACAATCATTCCTCAAAATGGAAAAGTTGCCTTGAAAACAGCGGATGTTCCGGGAGTAATATTGGCAGGTTTAATGGTAGATGCAGGACCTGAACTATCCCCTACACTTATTCAAATTGGGCCGGATGATGCTGATGGCAGGTATGTTGATAATCCCATCTCTCTTCACGATATCTATTGCAGATTGGGTGGTGCAGTAATGGGTCAGGCTACCTCCACTATGACGATCAACAGCCATTACGTAATTGGTGATCATTTTTGGTTGTGGCGAGCCGATCACGGTATAGGCACCGAATGGATGGATGGACAAAATAAACATGGACTTGTGGTGAATGGGGATCATGTGACGATCTACGGATTGTTTAACGAGCACTTTCAGGGGTACCAAACGCTCTGGAAAGGAGATTATGGCAGAACCTATTTTTATCAATCTGAAATTCCCTACCATCCGCCCAGCATTGAGGTTTGGAATGACAAGGGAAAGCCAGGCTATGCTTCGTACAAAGTGGCGGACAGTGTTCTAAATCATGAAGCGTATGGCCTGGGTATTTACAGTTTTTTTAGTGGTGAGCCGACCATCTCAAATAACGTCAGACTGGAGAATGCTATGGAAGTCCCAGGGAATTCAGGTATTGAAATCACACATATCTCAACATTTGCTGGACTCCATGGAGGCATTAATCATTCAATTAACGGCCTGGGGCCAACGGCTGAAAATAATACGCTTAAACAATTCGATGGATTTAAAGGGAGTCAACGGCAAAAGGCACAATATTGATTACAAGTACAATTACGGATCCAGAGTCCATTCATAGAGATAATTGGCATACTAGATAAATAAATTAAGATTCAGATGCTCCGCTTTTTCCGCCAAATCCGTCAACGTCTTCTAACGGACAGCAAATTCAACAAATACCTGCTGTATGCAGTGGGGGAGATCCTGCTTGTGGTGATTGGAATTTTGATTGCGTTGCAAATTAATAACTGGAATGAGGAAAGGAAGGCTCGGGAAAGAGAGCAACAATTACTGATAAGCCTTTCAGAAGATTTTAAATCCAACCTGGTTTCCCTTGAGAATTCGATACAGGTAATCCCTGGATTAATCGAGGAGTACAGTCTCGTTTTGGAGCATGCCGGAAATTTAAACGAGCCACTCACGGATTCGATGAAGGCAGACATCCTCGCCACGATAACGAGGGCCTCCTGAGAAACCGGGAATACCTGAATTCTGTAATAGGCATCAGGACTATAAACATGTCATTATTGAATCAATGCAAGGAGCTATATGAGCACACCAGGGAAATAAGCCTGATACTGGACAGAGAAATTAAGAAGTAACCATCACGTCCTAACTTTACAGATGTTCAAATTCTACCATAAAATCCGCCAAGAACTTCTGGCAGATAATAAAATCAGCAAGTACCTGTTGTATGCCGTTGGGGAGATTCTACTCGTGGTCATCGGGATCCTGATTGCGTTGCAGATCGATAATTGGAATGAGGAACGGAAGTTCCGGGCACAGCAATATAGTTTGCTTAAGGACCTTACAGCCGACTTGCAGGCCAATCTCCGGGAACTGGAGAACGGCAGGGAGACGAACAAATCGTTTTTGAATGAATATCAGGGTCTGGCCCAGGCCATTCGTGAGGACTTGCCAGCCTCCCCAACAATTGACAGCCTGTGCCGTCACCTGGCCAACTGGCACAGTCCCTTTTTCACGCGCACAGCTTATGAAAGCCTCAAAAATAAGGGGCTGGAAATTATTGACAACGACACCCTTAAAAAACAGATTGTCGCCTTGTTCGAGAAGGAGTTTGTCTACCTGTCCGAAGATTATGATCGAACTGAATGGGAATTTGCCAGCAGTATCAAAACCCCTCTTCTCAATAATTATCTTCAATATGAGCAACGGAATAACCGGTCCGGCAATAACCTGGTCCAATTCAAGATCCTTCCTGTTGACTTTGAAAGCATGAAGGCAGACAGGCAGTTCATAAATATGTTGTCTGAGCTGATTGTATACAGGTCGAGGGGCGTGTATCAGTACACCCGGACCATCGACCTGATTAATGCTGCTTTGCAATCCATAGAAGACCAACTTGAAACGCTCGGTCCATGAATCCATCTATTCCCTCAATCTGATACGCTGCGCAATACACCATTCCTAAAGTGACTACCTATGAAAACAACAGACAAACACAACCAACGTATTGCAAAAATGACCTTTGCTTCTGTTTACCCACATTACGTGACCAAGGTTGAAAAGAAGGGCAGGACAAAGGAAGAACTACAGCAGGTGATCACCTGGTTAACCGGTTTTGACCAGGACACCTTACAGGGCCTGATCGATGAGAAAGCAACATTTGAGACCTTTTTTGAGCAAGCCAGGATACACCCAAATGCCCATTTAATAAAAGGAGTTATTTGCGGATATCGAATAGAGGAAATCGATAACCCACTCACCCGTCAGGTCAGGTATTTGGACAAGTTAGTAGATGAACTGGCCAGAGGTCGCAAATTAGAGAAGATCCTGAGAAAAGAAACCTCCTGAGAGTAGAGTTAAAGACTTTTTAGAAATCCAGCAAGAGAAAATTTATGGTCCGATTCTTCAATCAAATTCGCCAACGCCTCTTTACTGAAAACCCTTCTGACAAGTCATGGAGTACAGGTAAATTCAGCAAATACCTGCTGTATGCCATCGGGGAGATTATGCTGGTAGTGATTGGGATTTTGATTGCCCTGCAAATCGACAACTGGAATGCAGGAGTCAGGGAAAGAGCCGATGAAAAGGAAATGTTGATGAACCTGCTTGATGATCTCAGAGCAGCCCGGGAACAATCATCCCAGTACATTGTCATGGAGGAAAAACTGACGGCAGACCTCATCCGCGCTCTTGACATCCAGCCCGACGGAACCAAAACACCGGAATCCTTTTTCAGTGACAATTCCATCATGTCAATCTTATGGGATTTCGAATCAAATATACCCATTATCAAATCGTACGCTGAGATCAAAAACACCGGTAAAACATCCCTTATAAGCAATCGCGATCTGAGGGAAAAATTCACAAACCTGGAAACGAGTCTCGACAAGCTGCAAACGCTGGTGAAAGACCGTCTTTACGTACAACAATTACGGATTGATGCCATTGCCGAAGACCAGATTAATTTTGTTCGTTTTTTTAATTCATCTTCTTCCTTTTTGACCGTAGATCTCAAAAATGAAAAAGAAAACGACTATCGGGAACTCCTCCGGGATCCCAGGATTCGAAATCTTTTTGCCATAAAACTTGCGCTGACCGAAGATGTTCTTACCTACCGCAGGGAACTGCAAGCCGAAATTGACCTGATCATTCATATGATAGACTCAGAACTGGAAAAATTTTAAAATCCGACAGACGCCGCCCCTTTCCGCCAACCTAATCTTTTACACCACTCGTACAATTCTGTGGCGGAACAGGGCACTTTTCTTTCTAAAGATCCCTTCTAGGTCCTAAGACCCCTTTCCTCTTTGGGAGTAAAAGGGAACGCACTGATCATCAATCTACCTGAACACC
>JARRQA010000174.1:0-5335 GCA_037382325.1 Robiginitalea sp. | reverse complement strand
TCACGGGTCGCATCAAAGGGGCGGGAGGCTGTTTCCGGACTGTCGTTCCGTGTGGAAAGGGCATGCATGGCATTAAAACCGCCCATTCCCGCAATGGTTACCGCGGCTTCACTACCCCCGGTCACGACCACATCGCAATACCCCATACGGATATAGTTAAGGGCGTCTATCATGGCATTGGCAGAAGAGGCACAGGCCGATACCGTCGTGTAGTTCGGACCCATGAACCCATGTTTTATAGACATATTGCCAGGGGCAATATCCGCGATCATCTTGGGGATGAAGAAGGGGTTGAAGCGGGGAGTTCCGTCACCCTGTGCAAAATTGAGCACTTCCGTCTGAAAGGTTTCCAAACCACCGATCCCGGCACCCCAGATAACCCCCACGCGGAACTTATCCACCTTCTCCAGGTCCAGACCGGCATCTGCAATGGCCTCATCGGAGGAGACAAGGGCATATTGGGCGAAGCGATCGAGCTTTCGGGCTTCCTTGCGATCAAAATAATCCATAGGGTCATACCCCTTTAATTCGCAAGCAAATTTGGTCTTGAATTTTTCCGTATCGAAGTAAGTGATCGGGGCGCTTCCGCTCTGGCCGTTTTTAAGGCCTTCCCAGTAGGCTTCCACATTGTTTCCAATGGGTGTAAGGGCTCCCAGACCGGTTTATCCACGCAGCATGGTTACCGCATGGATAATTTAATTACTCAATAGTATGTTGTCATTAATTCTTGGCCTCCTCAATATAACTGATGGCCTGGCCAACGGTTGCTATATTTTCTGCTTGATCATCAGGGATTTGGATGTCGAATTCTTTTTCAAATTCCATGATCAGCTCCACGGTATCCAATGAATCTGCCCCCAGGTCGTTGGTGAAGCTGGCTTCAGCTACCACCTCATTTTCGTCAACACCCAGCTTATCAACGATGATAGCCTTTACTCTTGATGCAATGTCTGACATATTGTAAGGTTTTAAATTAAAATGATGGCAAAAATAAAAAACTTTGGATTAAATACCCGTTTTGCCGACAAATTGTATTCCAATATACACAATTTAGGGCCAACAATAGTACATTTGTGGGGATTTTTACGCCAATCCGAGCCCATGCAGAGCCCAAAAAATATCGTGTTATTTGCTTCTGGATCAGGCTCCAATGTGGAGAACATCGCTACATTTTTCGCAGAAGACCCCAGAGTACAAATCAAGGGGGTCCTCTCCAATAATCCACAGGCAGGGGTTGTCAGCCGGTGCAAACGCCTGGGACTGCCATTGTTCTGTTTCAACCGCCCCGCATTTCTGCAAAAGAAAGGCCTTCTTGAATTGCTAAGAGGCCTTGAGCCGGATCTTATCGTCCTGGCGGGATTCCTCTGGAAAATCCCTGAGCAGATGGTTCGTGACTTCCCTGAAAAAATCATCAATATCCATCCGGCACTGCTTCCACGGTTCGGGGGAAAAGGCATGTTTGGTATGAATGTCCACAGAGCGGTCCTGGAAAAAGGGGAAAAAGAATCCGGTATTACCGTCCATTATGTAAACGAAGCCTATGATGAGGGAGCGATCATCCTTCAAGAAAAGGTGACGATTTCGGAAGGGGAAACCCCGGAAAGCCTGGCTGGAAAAATTCACCAACTCGAATACGAGTACTACCCGGAGGTCATCAGCAACCTCTTATTTGGTTAACCCATGGCCAAAAAGAACAAGTATTATGTGGTTTGGAAAGGGAAAAATCCCGGCATCTATGCTGACTGGGCGTCCTGTAAGAAAGAAATTCAAGGGGTGGAAGGAGCGCGCTACATGGGCTTCCCGACAAAGGAGGAAGCCGAAGCAGCTTTAAAGAGGTCTTATGAAGCGACCCGCAAAGACAGAAAGAAAAAATCAGGGGCGGACAAGGAAGCCCTGTCTCGCATCGGGCCTCCCAATTATAATTCAATAGCTGTGGATGCAGCCTCCAGCGGCAACCCCGGGGTTATGGAATACCAGGGAGTGGACACCCGTACGGGCAAAAAACTATTCGCCCAGGGGCCCTTCCCGGAGGGAACCAATAATATCGGAGAATTCCTGGCCATCGTGCACGGGCTGGCCTACCTTAAAAAAAGGAACAGCAACCGCGTCATCTATTCGGATTCCCGAACCGCCATCGGCTGGGTAAGAAAAAAGAAGTGCAACACCCGGCTGAAAGAATCGGAAAAAAGCAGGGAATTGTTTGACCTGGTCCGGCGAGCCGAAAATTGGCTTCGAAACAACAGCTACACCACCCCGGTGGTCAAATGGGAAACCCGGGCATGGGGCGAAATCCCTGCAGATTTTGGCAGGAAGTAAGCCTTCGCGGGCCTTTGGTTACCACAAGTGCGTATCGCGATTCAAAACCGTATATTTGCAGCAAAAATTAAGAGAACGTGGGTAAGTTGCTTGTTGTTGGGACCGTGGCTTTCGATACGATCGAAACCCCTTTTGGAAAAACAGATAAAATCCTGGGTGGTGCCGCTACGTTCATAGGCCTGGCTGCCTCCAATTACAGAGTACATCCGGGAATTGTTTCGGTGGTTGGGGAGGATTTCCCCTCCCAGTATGTGGGGTTGCTCAAAGAAAAGGACATCGATATCGAAGGCCTGGAAATCGTTGAGGGGGGCAAGACCTTTTCCTGGAGCGGAAAATACCAACTCGATCTCAACAAGCGGGACACCCTGGCCACGGAACTCAATGTGCTTGCAGATTTTGACCCGGTAGTGCCGGGGGCCTTCAGGGACGCGGATGTGGTCATGCTCGGCAACCTGCACCCCGAAATCCAAATACAGGTTCTAAACCAACTCGATTCCCGGCCGAAGCTTACGGTCCTGGACACCATGAATTATTGGATGGAACACACCTGGGATTCCCTGGTGAAGGTCATCGGCATGGTGGATGTGATTACGATCAATGACGAAGAAGCCCGTCAGCTTACCGGGGAATATTCCCTGGTTCGCGCAGCTGCTAGAATAAGCGAGATGGGACCCGAATATGTGGTGATCAAAAAGGGGGAGAACGGCGCTTTGCTGTTCCACGGGAAGCGCATCTTTTTTGCCCCGGCCCTGCCCCTTGAAGAAGTCTTTGATCCCACGGGTGCAGGAGACACTTTTGCGGGTGGGTTTACAGGTTACCTGGCAGAAACCCAGAATATTTCGTTCGAAAACTTGAAAAATGCGGTCATACACGGGGCCAATCTGGCGTCCTTTTGTGTGGAGCGTTTTGGTACCGAGCGCCTGCTGAATCTCAATTCCAATGAAATTGGAACCCGGTTACAGCAATTCAAGGACCTGACACAATTTGATTTTGAAGTGCAATAACCCCTATGTTAACAGGGGTTTTTTTAATAACAGCTGAATGAGTGATGCTATCAAACACGAATGCGGGATTTCCCTCATTCGATTGCTGAAACCCCTGGAGTACTATCAGGAAAAATACGGTACGGCCTTCTATGGGATCAACAAGATGTACCTGATGATGGAAAAACAGCACAACCGTGGACAGGATGGGGCTGGTTTTGCGAGCATCAAACTGGACATGAATCCAGGCGAACGATACATGAGCCGGATCCGTTCCATAGAATCCCAACCCATTCAGGACATTTTTGACAGAATAAATCAGCGCATCAACACCGCCCTGAAGGAGTCCCCCGAAGCTGCTTCCGACGTGGCGTGGATGAAAAAGAACCTGCCCTATATAGGGGAGGTGCTGATGGGCCATGTGCGCTACGGCACTTTTGGCAAAAACAGCATTGAAAGCGTTCACCCCTTCCTGAGACAGAATAACTGGATGCACCGTAATCTCATCGTGGCGGGGAATTTCAATATGACCAATGTCCGGGAACTGTTCGACAACCTGGTACAACTCGGGCAACACCCCAAGGAAATGGCCGACACCATTACGGTAATGGAAAAAATCGGGCATTTCCTGGACGATGCAGTGGCCAAAATTTACAAACGGATCAAAAAGGAAGGTTTCAGCAAGATCGAGGCCTCCCCCATGATTGCCGACAGACTTAAAGTCGCCAAGATTTTGAGAAAATCCTCAAAGAACTGGGACGGGGGATATGCCATGGCAGGCATGCTTGGCCATGGAGATTCCTTTGTTCTGAGGGATCCCTCCGGAATACGGCCGGCTTATTACTACAGGGATGAAGAAGTGGTGGTTGTGGCATCGGAAAGACCCGCCATTCAGACGGTCTTTAATACTTCCTATGAAGAAGTGAAGGAACTCCCTCCCGGCCATGCCATCATTGTGAAGAAGGATGGAACCTCATCTATCGACCAGATTCAGGAACCAAAAGAACGAAAAGCGTGTTCCTTCGAACGGATCTATTTCTCCAGGGGGAATGACAAAGAGATCTACGAGGAACGGAAGGAGCTGGGAAAACTCCTTTTCCCTCATATCCTGAAATCCATCGACAACGACATACGGCGCACGGTATTCTCCTACATCCCGAATACGGCAGAAACCTCCTTTTTAGGGATGATCCGGGAAGCCCAGAACTTTCTGAACAAGAAAAAAGAGGAACAAATCCTGGCGCTGGGTCCTGAAATCAGCAGCGAAGCCCTGCACGAAATCCTCGATGTCCGGCCGCGTATCGAAAAGGTGGCCATCAAGGATGCCAAATTGAGGACCTTCATTACCCAGGACAGCAGCCGTGACGATCTGGTGGCGCACGTATATGACATCACCTATGGTTCCGTTGAAAAAGGGGATTTCCTGGCCATCATAGACGACAGCATCGTGAGGGGGACCACTCTTAAAAAGAGCATCCTTCGGATCCTGGACCGCCTCCATCCGGAAAAGATCATCGTTATTTCCTCTGCTCCACAGATTCGTTATCCCGATTGCTACGGGATCGACATGGCAAAACTGGAAGACTTCATCGCCTTCAGGGCGGCCCATGCCCTCCACAAGGATCGGGGTACCGAACACCTTATCGAGGAGATCTATGAAAAGTGCCGGGCACAAACTGAAATGCCCGATACGGAGGTGGTCAATTATGTCAAGGAGTTCTACGCCCCGTTCACTGCAGCCGAAATATCTCTGAAAATAGCTGAATTGTTAAGCCCTCCGGACATTCAGTCCGAGGTGGAAATCATCTATCAGACCATCGAAAACCTTCATAAAGCCTGCCCGAAAAACCTGGGCGACTGGTATTTCACAGGCGATTACCCCACTCCCGGAGGAAACCGGGTGGTGAACCGGGCATTCATGAATTTCTACGAAGGCAAGAACCAGCGTGCCTACTGACCTGATCGATGAAATGCACACTTTTATGCATTTTGTCGACAAAACGTGTATTTCGTCGGCTTTTTAGTTTGGAAGGAGG
>JARRQA010000173.1:4179-8896 GCA_037382325.1 Robiginitalea sp. | reverse complement strand
CGGGTCCCTCGCAAATCCGCTGGGCAACCTCCTTTTGGAACATCCCGCTGAATTCCGGGACCCTGCCCCTGACTTCGAGGAGCCGGAAAACAATCTGGGAGGAAATGTTGTAGGGAAAGTTTCCGGTTATGGCAAAAGAGTCTCCTTCAAACAAGGGGTTAAGGTCCAGTTTAAGGAAGTCTGCCTCCAGAATTTCAAGGGAATGAAAGGGCAATTCCAGAAGGCTGATTTCCGGGAGGAAGCGGGACTTCAGATAGTGTACGGAATCCGGGTCGAGGTCTACGGCAATGATGTTGACGGGGCGTTCCAGTAAGGGGCGTGTAAGTACCCCTGTACCAGGGCCGATCTCCAGCACATTCCGGGTTTGTGTAAGGGTTAAGGTGTCTGCAATCCTGCGGGCAATGGAGGTGTCTTTCAGGAAATGTTGCCCGAGGTGTTTTTTAGGTCGGACCTCCCGTCCGCCGCGGACTGGTTTCGGGTTTCCTTTATTCCGGGAGGGGCTTTTTCTGCTCATTGGATCCGGTTTTCAAACTGGAGACCTGAACTGGGAGAAGAATAATCCAACGGGAATATTATGAAAGCCTTTTTTGGAGAAAGGGGCTGAAACAGCGTAGAGCAGGTAAAAAGGCTTTTCATGCGTTGGGTTCTCAGTGTTCGCTGATAATTTCCAGTTCCGTACGGAAAGCGACGAATTGTTCACCGAAACGATCCATCCCCTCCCTGCGCATGCGCTCTGCATCCTCCCGGTAATAATCCTCCAGCAGTTTTTTGCTGGAGGTGTGGTACTGCACTGCATAGGTGTACCCGCCGGTTTCCTCTTCTACGAGAACCCGGCAGATCCGGGCCTCGTGAAACTTCCCTGTGGCGAGCATTTCTGGGATGTGGGTTTGCTGCATCCATTTTAACCAGGCATCCCGGATTTCTGGCGCTACGTTGATAGTGACGTTATAGATAAACATTCTTTGGCCGTTTTAAATTAATTTACCGGATCTCCCCTGAGGATACGGAATTGCCTTCTTGCCTGAGGGAAATAATAACTGTCCTGGAAATTGAATATGATTTCCCGGTATTCTTCCATCGCTTTTTCAGGTTCCTCCAGATGGGTCCGGTACAATTCCCCCAGTGCAAAATGGGCATCATCGGCAAGGATGTCCTGGCCGAAAAACTCCGTGATTTTAAGGTAACTCATCCGGGCCCCTGAATAATCTTCCTTCTCTTCCAGGAGTTTTCCCTGCATCAACAGGGCCTCGTCCTCTATGCGTTCCCCTTTGTGTTGTTCGAGCAGGTCCGTAAGGATTTCAAGGGCTTCCTCCTTTTTTTGCTGATACCGCAATAAGTCTGCCCGGGCATATTTGCGAAGGGCCGTCTGAGTGGAGTCCTCCAGGGAGTTGTCGGATATGATCAGGCTGAGTTGCATAGCGTCGTTGGCGATGAGCTGGGAGGTGGAATTCCGAAGCACTTTAAGCTGGGTAAGGGCCCAGTCAAAGTCACCCTTGTAAAAACTGGTCTGGGCTACTTTAAAACGCGCCTGCTGGCCCATCACATCGTTTTTAAGCCTTTTTTGCACCTGTGAAAAATTGATGAGCGCCTCGTTGAATCGCTGGGTGTAAACCAGGATATCCCCCAGATTCATTTTAACGTATCCTTCCGTGTAATTCGACATAGGGAGTTCCATGCATTCCTTCAGGATTTCGATAGCTTCTTCCGGTTCTCCCAAACGAAATGTGAGGAAATTGGCATAACTGATCTGCAACTGAAGCGTATTGGCCTGATACCCGTATTGCTGCATGAGTTCTTCGTAGACTTTACGGGTTCTTCCGAGGTTCGGATTGGGGTCCTTCAGCAGGGCGATGTCAATCAGGTGGAGTCTGGCATTTAGCCTGGTCACCGGATCTGAGCTCTCCTTTTCAATAAATTCAAAGGCCCGCTCAGCAGCTTCCAGATCCGGCGCGTCCTCCGCCATGCGGCCAAGGCTTAGGATCCGGTCCAGATTGGAGCTTTCCTGACGCCGGTAGATGGCCTTTTCCTGGGTCAAAGCACTGCTGAATTGTCCCTGTTTGACAAAGAGCCAGCTCAGTAATTCATTCCAAAGGGGATCCGGGTTTTTCTGTGCCCTCATCAGCAAGGTTTTCCGTAGCATCAGGTTATTCTCCCCCTCGGGGTCCGCAGTGATAAACCCATCCAAAACACGCAAGACATTAGGCTTTATGGACTTCCGTTCGGCCAGCAGGTCCATATAGGCCTCGTACATCTTTTCTATATTCCCCTGTTCCCCGTAGATCCGCGCAATCTGGGTGTTGTAGTCCAGTTCGGGATTGAGTTCCATAGCCCTTTGATAGGCCCGGAGAGCGTACTCCAGCAGAGTATACCGCTGAAACTTGAACCCGATCATGTAGCCCAAATTCGGATTGGATTCCAAAAGGTGCATGGCCTCTTCATAATAGCGTTTGGCCTCTTCGGGCTGGCCCCTCAGCCGATAGGTGTATCCAAGGTCGATATAAAAGCTGGGGTGGGCGGTGCCCTTTTCAATTCGCTCTTGTAAAAAGGAAAGGGCCTTGTCGTACTGCTGCAGCTGTTGATAGCATTTTACGAGCTGTTCCGAATAATCCATGCGGCGTGGATTACCAGCCACCAGTTTTTCGTAAAACACGACAGCCTTTTCGAAATCCCCGTCATTGAAATACTGTTTGGCCAGGAAATCCTGCTGGCCCATCAGCGGGGAGCCGATCAAAAGGAGCAACCATATGGAAAACCATCGTTTCAAATAAACCCTTTTAACAAAGATAGTAAGTTGGAGCCCTCCCTTGCGTTAAGAACTTCCAAAGGCGTAAAATAAGATTCATGCAGGGATCTTACTTCAGGAAATCCTGTCAAAGCCCGTGTATGGTACCAGGACCTCCGGAACCCGGATACCATCCGTTTCCTGGTTGTTCTCGAGGATTCCGGCAAGGATGCGGGGAAGCGCCAGGGCGCTGCCATTGAGGGTGTGTGCGAGCTGGGGTTTTTCCGACCCCTTCCGGTACCGCAGTTTTAAGCGGTTGGCCTGGAACGCCTCGAAGTTGGATACGGAGCTCACCTCCAGCCATCGCTCCTGGGCGGCAGAGTAAATTTCGAAATCATAGGTCAGGGCAGCCGTAAAACCGAGGTCTCCCCCGCACAGACGTAGGATTCGGTAGGGTAGTTCCAACGCATCCAGGATGCCCCGGACGTGGGCGACCATGGTATCCAGGGCATCATAAGAGTTTTCAGGCTCTTCAACCCGTACGATCTCCACCTTGTCAAACTGATGAAGGCGGTTCAGGCCCCGGACATGCGCCCCGTAGCTTCCGGCTTCCCGCCGGAAACAGGGAGAATACGCGGTATACTTTACGGGAAGCTTCTCTTTCTCGAGGATCACATCCCGGAAAAGGTTGGTTATCGGCACTTCCGCTGTGGGGATAAGGTAGAGGTTGTCCTCCCCAATATGGTACATCTGCCCCTCCTTATCGGGCAGTTGTCCTGTGCCGTATCCCGATGCTTCGTTGACAAGGTGGGGTACCTGAACCTCCTGATATCCCGCTGCGGTATTCAGATCCAGAAAGTAGGAGATCAAAGCCCGTTGGAGGCGAGCCCCCTTACCTTTATAGACGGGAAATCCGGCTCCGGTGATTTTTACCCCGAGCTCAAAGTCGATAAGGTCAAATTTTCTAGCGAGTTCCCAGTGCGGCAGCGCCTTTTCATCCAAGTTTGGCAGCCCCCCTTTTTCGTAAACCACTTCGTTATCCGTTTCGTCCTGTCCGGCCGGAACAGACGGGTGGGGAACATTCGGCAACAGGTAGAGGGATTCCTCCAGGGCTGCCGCTGCCAGGTTCAGACGCTCCTGTAGTTCTTTTGAATGTTCTTTGAGCCGGGAGGACTCTTCTTTCAGGGATTGTGCTTCCGCCCCTTTGCCGGCTTTAAAAAGCGCCCCTATTTCCCTGGATTTCCTGTTGGCCTCTGCCAGCGTCTGGTCCAGGCGGGTTTGCAGGCTCCTTCTTTCCTCGTCCAGTTCGAGTATTTTCGAAAGGATGGGCCTGGCGTCCAGTCCCCTTTTGTCCATGGCCCCGGCAATCTCCCCGGAGGCTTCCCGAATGTACTGTAATGGCAGCATATGACTTCCTCTGTAAGGCTGCAAAGGTAGGACAATTTGGCAAGAGCCAAAAGGAGCCAAAACCGTTATTCTTCCTGCTTTTGAGCCCTTGGGGAATAGGGGGAGGGGAGGATCCATTCATGGTGTCGGAATGGATCCCAGGGGACCGAGGCCAGGTCGGTTTCCGGATCGATAAACGGAGCGGTTTGCCGTCGGTTGACCCGTACCACTCCGGAGACGTAAACCGAAACCCGCTGCCCTTTTTTTCGGTAATGCTGCCTGAGTTTTTGGGCAAATTGCCAGGCAAAATCCGGATAGGCCTGCACTTTTTGAGCCTGCTTGTCGGAGAGCCAGTCCTTAAGGCGGATGCGTTCTACCCTGCCTGATTCCTTGTCCATTACCCGAAACGCCAGGTTGCCGCTGCGTGACCGGAGCATCATCCGCCAACTCATGCGGTGGCCTTCCTCCGTCCAGAGCACCTCCCCTTCGATGACATGGTGCCTGATTGGCAGCATCAGCTGAAGGCTGAAGTAAACCCCTAATACAATCAACAAGATCGGGGCATATGGCGGGATGGAAACGGGGCGGGGTTTGGGGGCGGGTTTCTTT
>JARRQA010000173.1:0-4153 GCA_037382325.1 Robiginitalea sp. | reverse complement strand
CAAGGGAAAGGTAGGGGAAGATCCCGATCTGGAATACCAGGGAATTAAAAAGGTGGAAAAACACCGAGGCTGCGAAAGCCCATTTACGGGTAGGCCTGTAGAGAAGCAGGGGGACCACGGTGAAATCGAAGATAATGCCAAAAATACCCACTGCTTTATGGACCCAGGGCTGTTGCAGGATTGGTCCGATCAGGTAATAGTCCGCGCGGGATTCCATCAACTGGGAAATAAAGGAAAAATCGAGCCAGTCGGTATATAATTTTGCAATGGCCGCGTAGGTATAGACGATAAAAAGCTGGAGGACGACTACCCATTTTACAAGGGCATACATGTCGTCTTTCCTGATTTCAGGCTGTCTCCTGCTGTCCAGGCTGCAAGCCCGGTTGGCCGGAAAGAAGCACATGATCGCTGATATGAGGACCAGCAGGTAGTAGTGGTTGTTGTAGGCAGTTTTTTGCATCAGGTAGGTCCCGGTCCACAGCAGGGTAAAGGCTATCATGCTCAGCCGGTAACGATACCCCAACGTTACGAAAATGCCCATCAGCCCCATCAGGGCAAAATAGAAGTACATCCCATACCCGGGCAGGGGCTGCAGCCATTCAAAGCCGATAAAACTGAAGGTGAAATCCGGTTCCACAAGTGTTCGCCGGACCCAACCGGTAAGGATCGCACCAAAGCTCTCCAGGCTGATGAGGACCCCGAAAAAGATACGAAAGGCAATGAGGGGGCTGTTGTCGATCCGTGAAAACAGCAGTTTGGAGATCATAACCTCCGGATTAAGGCCTGTGCTTGCCGGCGATCCCTGCCCAGCTGCTGTTTCAGGGTTTCCAGGGAATCGAATTTCCGCTCGTCCCGGATCCGTTCTAAAAGGGCTACCTGCAGCTGGCCTCCGTAAAGATCTCCCTGGTAGTCAAAAAAATGAACCTCGATATGCTGGCGGCTTCCATCTACCGTGGGGTTCGTCCCAATATTCATCATTCCGTATACCTGCCTTCCCTCTATATTACTCCGGACCAGGTAGACCCCGCTGGCCGGAATGAGTTTGTATTCCGCTTTAATCCTCAGATTGGCTGTCGGGAATCCGAGATCCCGCCCCAGTTTTTTACCCCCTTCCACGATGCCGGTAAGCATGTATTCGTATCCGAGGAAGGCATTCGCTGTTTTTAGGTCCCCGGCCTGCAGGGCTTTGCGGATCTTGGTCGAACTTACGGAAACCTCGTCGATTTCCTGGGCAGGGATTTCCTCCACCGAGAAATCCAGGATGCTTCCAAAGCTCTGAAGGTCCTGAATATTGGCATTCCGGTTCCTTCCGAACCGGTGGTCATACCCAATGATAATCTTTTTCACCCTGAGTTTTTCAACCAGGATTTCCCGGACGAATTCCGTTGCTGATTTCCTGGAGAATTCAAGTGTGAAGGGATGGATGATCAGGCAATCCAGGCCGAGGCCACTCAGGATGGCAGATTTTTCATCTATGGTGTTGAGAAGTTTAATCTGGTTGTCCTTTTGCAGGACCATTCTGGGGTGAGGGAAAAAAGTGAGCAGGGTACTTTGCAGATGGTTTTTCCGTCCGCTCTCGATAAGACGCTCCAGAATCTTCCTGTGGCCAATATGCACACCATCGAAGGTTCCAATGGTTACTACACTGGGTTGCGGGTTATCGTAATTGGAAAGACCTTGAACGGTTATCACGAAGACAAAATAATAAAAAAGCTTATTTTGCGGAGCAAATGCCGGTTGATGCAGACAAAGTTACGTCTTGTTCTTTCAATTCCCCTACTTTTTTTCGGCTTAAATTCAATGTCCCAGCAGGCGGGTCTTTATTGGGAAAACGGCACACTTTTTCCCAATCAGCAAACCCTTTCCGGACAACTGGTAAAAGAACAGTCGGCCAGGGTTTTTGTGCTCAGGGAGGACAAACTGGAAGACCAATTACAACAGGTGCAGGACCGGGTCGGAGCGGAAGTTTTACTCGCCTTTCCGGATGCATCCGGAAGACCCCGTATGTATCGGGTGAGGGAACGCCCGGTAATGTCTCCCGAATTGCAGGATCGTTATCCCGGGATCCGGTCCTACGTTGGTTACAGTACGGATGGGACACCTTCCAGGATCCGGTTTAGTTTCTCTCACAAAGGTTTGCAGGGAATGATCGTGGCGCCGGGAACCTCCCTGACCCATTATCTGGAGCGGGTGCCCGGTCGTCCTGATACCTATCTGCTGTTTTCGAGGGATGAATTACAACCATTGCCGGAGGGCTGGAAATGCAAAACGGAAACGGGAACAGGCAAGGCAATGTCCGGGGCCACCGCTGCAAAACTCTTTGACGACCAGCAACTGAGGACTTACAGGCTTGCAGTGGCAACCACAGGGGAGTACGCGGAGTACCACGGCGGGACGGTCGCCGATGCGCTGGCAGCCATCAATGCCACCATTACCCGGGTCAATGAAGTTTTTGAAAGGGACCTTGCCATCCGGCTGGAGCTTATTGCGGACACCGATCAGGTTATCTACACGGACCCGGCCACAGATCCCTTCGATGGGAATTTCAGTTCAGAAGTGCAGACTACTCTGACCACGGTCATTGGCCCGGCTTCTTACGATATCGGGCACCTCTTCCACCAGGGAAGTGAAAACGGCAATGCAGGCTTTATCGGGGCGGTTTGTGACGATGGCCGGAAGGGGAGTGCATTCGCCTCCACCCCGACCCCGGAGGGAGACCGGTTTGACCTCGATTTTGTCGCACACGAAATGGGGCACCAGTTCGGTGCTAATCACACCTGGTCCTTTGATTCGGAAGGGACGGGGGTGCAGGCAGAACCCGGAAGTGGTTCTACTATCATGGGCTATGCGGGCATAACTCAGGACGATGATGTACAGTCAGCAGGAGATGATTACTTCCACTACTACAGTATTTTGCAGATAAGCGCATATGTTGCCGGTACCTCCTGTGCTGAGCAGACCCCTCTGGAAAACACACCTCCTCAGATCACCCCGGTTCCGGATTTTCGAATTCCAAAGGGTACCGCTTTTGTGCTGGAGACAACTGCCACGGATGCAGACCCCGGGGACCAGCTTACGTTTGCCTGGGAGCAGATCGACGACGGGGTGGTCACCCGGGCGAGTTTTGGCCCTGAAAACCCCGCCGGGGCTAATTTTCGTTCACGACCCCCGGTATCGGAGCCCAGTCGGTATTTCCCCCGTTTAAGTCGCGTAGCCAGTGGCAATCTGACGATGACCGACCCCGCCAGCGGATCTGCCTGGGAAACGGTTTCCACTGTGGAAAGGGCTCTTAATTTTGCGCTTACGGTACGGGATAATGCCGCGGGCGGGGGACAACTGAGTTCTGAACTCACCAGGGTAAGCGTGGAGGAGGAGGCCGGTCCTTTCCGGGTACTTTCACAAAGTGTGGAGGCGGAATACGATATCGGCAGTGTGCAGCAAATCACCTGGGACGTAGCCGGGACCAGCAGTGCCCCGGTAAACACCCAGCTGGTTAACATCTACCTCTCGGCGGACGGGGGGCTCAGTTTTCCCTATCTCATAGCAGAAAACCTTCCGAATACAGGGCAGGCGGAGATACAGATACCCAGGGTTCCGAATCCTTTTGGCCGATTCATGGTGAAGGCTTCTGACAACGTGTATTTCGCCATGAACGAGACGGATTTTACACTGGCTGAGCGTCCATTCCTGCTCTATTTTGATGACCTTCAGGCAGCGGCCTGCCAGCCACAGGATGCCATTTTTGATTTTACTTTCCAGACCTTTGGAGGTTTTGAAGAACCCGTGGCCCTCGAAGTCACCGGTCTCCCCCCGGGAATGGTTGCCGAATTTTCTGCGGATACGGTGCAGGTGGATGACAGCAGGGTTAGCCTGATACTCTCGGGTACGGATTCTATCAGCCCGGGCACCTATGCACTCGAGGTGCTCGGTACGGATGGCGCTACGAGTACCTCCGTACCGCTATTGCTGAAGGTGGCTGGCGACAGCCTTCCCCAACCACGGCTTCGATTCCCTTTAAATGCTGCGATAGATGTGAATCTACGTCCTGAATTACGGTGGGAAGGGGATCCGGGGTACAAGGCTTATGACGTAGAAATTGCCACCGATAGCTCCTTTGTTAACCTGATACAGCAACAACGGATATACAGCAACA
>JARRQA010000172.1:0-8859 GCA_037382325.1 Robiginitalea sp. | reverse complement strand
GTGATGATCCGGGTTTTCAACCCGGCCTACCCGGAAGGGGTCTTCCTGGCCATCCTGCTGATGAACGTTTTTGCACCCACCATCGACCACTACGTACTCCGCGCCAACATCCGCAAACGTCTCAAACGATTCAAAACGGCTACAATTTATCCGCAAACTACGGATGACAAGGCCCAAGAACTTAAAGCTGAAACCGTTTAACTATGGCAATCAATACGGAAAAGAACGTCTACACGGTTGTTTTTGCCGCCCTGATGGTGGCAGTAGTAGGGGCTATTCTGGCCTACCTGGCGTCCGGACTCAAACCCCTGATCAAGGAGAATGAGCGCTTCGAAAAACAGCAGAACATCCTCTATGCCATGGGCGTAAATGAAAATGAAGGGGATGGTTCGGTGGATTTTGTGCCCAAGGACAGGGTGGAACAGGTCTTTACAGAGTATATCAAGGAGCAGCTGGTCATCGACGGGGAGCAGATCACCCAGGACGACCAGGCTTACCTGATCGATATGAAGAAACAACTGGCCGCCCGGAAAGAGGGGCAAAATCCCAAATTACCCGTTTTTATCGGGGAGAAAGATGGGGAGAACTTCTACATCCTGCCCATGTACGGAAAGGGACTCTGGGACGCCATCTGGGGCTTTATTGCCCTGGACAAGGAGATGACCGTACAGGGTGTCTATTTTGACCACAAAGGGGAGACCCCCGGGTTGGGTGCCAACATCAAGGAGCGTTTTTTCATGGATGACTTCAAAGGGGAATCCATCATGGATGACGGGCGCCTGGTGGGGGTAAAAGTCGTTAAGGGAAATAACGACCCGACCAATCAGGACAAGGATGACAATGCCGTGGATGCCCTGGCCGGTGCGACGATTACCGGAAACGGGGTGAGTGCCATGATCTCCGAGAGCTTGAATTTGTACAAGGACTATTTAGAATCTATAAGAACCAACTAGTATGGGACTGCTATCCAGAAAAGATGCAAACCTGATTTTAGATCCGCTCGCGGACAACAACCCGATTACGATACAGGTACTGGGAATTTGTTCGGCCCTGGCGATTACTGCTGAATTGAAAGCCTCCGTGGTGATGGCCCTTTCGGTGATTTTCGTTCTCGGGGTGGGCAACGTGGTCATTTCGCTCATGCGGAACATCATCCCCTCCAAAATCCGGATCATCGTACAGCTCGTTGTGATCGCTACCCTCGTGATCATCGTAGATCAGGTTCTCAAGGCCTTTGCCTATGAACTCAGTAAAACCCTTGCTGTGTTTGTGGGACTGATCATTACCAACTGTATCATCATGGGGCGTTTCGAAGCTTTTGCCCTGGGGAACGGCCCCTGGAAATCCTTCCTGGATGGGATTGGGAATGCCCTGGGTTATGGGGTGATCCTTATCATCGTTGGCTTTTTCCGGGAATTGCTCGGGTCCGGAAGCCTCTTCGGCATCCCGGTCCTCGGGGATCCGATTGGAAAAACAGGCCTTTACTCCATCGGGTATGAGAACAATGGCTTTATGATTTTGCCGCCTGCAGCCCTTATCGTGGTAGGGCTGATCATCTGGGCACAACGCTCCCGAAACAGGGCGCTGATCGAAGAAAACTAAAAAGTAACCTAGCGAAACCGTAAGAGATGCTGGAACATATAGAATTATTCTTCAAATCGATTTTTATTGACAATATGGTCTTCGCCGTATTCCTGGGGATGTGCTCCTACCTGGCCGTTTCCAAGAAGGTGGCGACTGCCGTGGGTCTGGGAGCCGCCGTCATCTTCGTGTTGGGGGTAACCGTACCCCTGAACTGGCTGCTGGACCAGTATATCCTGCAGGAAGGTGCGCTTTCCTGGCTGGGGCCTCAATATGCGGATTACGACCTGAGCTTTCTCTCCTTCATTATGTTCATCGCGACCATCGCGACCATGGTACAACTGGTGGAGATTGTAGTGGAGCGGTTTTCGCCGGCCCTGTATAACTCTCTGGGTATATTCCTCCCCCTGATCGCCGTAAACTGTGCTATCCTGGGAGGTTCCCTCTTTATGCAGGCCCGTGAGATCCCGTCCTTGGGACTGGCCTTTAACTATGGGGTAAGCTCCGGGATCGGCTGGTTCCTGGCCATCCTGGCCATCGCCGCCATTCGTGAGAAAATCCGGTATTCCAATGTTCCGCCACCCCTGAGGGGACTGGGGATCACCTTTATAATTACCGGGCTCATGGGAATCGGGTTCCAGAGTTTTGGTGGCATGCTGACCGGTGGTGACGAGGGCGCCTCCAGCCCCGCTCCTGAAACCGCCGTACTCGAGGAGAAACCGGAGACGGATACCGAGGCTGGCAAAGAAGAAGAAAACGAGAAAGAATCAGAGGAAGTTGTGATTTCCTATAACGACGCAATAAACAAGCAGTAATGATATTAGCTACCACCACGGTTGGGACGATTGTTATCACCATTATCGCATTTATGGTCCTTGTTATGGCCCTGGTAGCCCTCCTGCTTTTTACCAAGGAGAAGCTCGCACCATCAGGCCCTGTGACTATTACGATCAACGGAGAGAAGGAGATTGAAGTACCTTCCGGTAATTCCCTCTTATCCACCCTGGGGAACAGGAAAATTTTCCTGCCCTCCGCCTGCGGGGGCGGCGGAACCTGTATTCAGTGTGAATGCCATGTCCTTTCAGGAGGAGGGGAGGCCCTCCCCACGGAGACCCCGCACTTTTCCAAGCGGGAACTCAATGAAGGGGCACGGCTTGCCTGTCAGGTTAAGGTAAAACAGGACATGGAAATCACGATCCCGGAAGAGGTTTTCGGAATCAAGAAATGGGAGGCTACCGTAGTCCGGAATTTCAACGTGGCTTCCTTCATCAAGGAATTCGTCGTGGAGATTCCCGAGGATATGAATTACAAAGCAGGGGGTTACATACAAATTGAAATCCCCCCCTGCGAAATCAAGTACGAGGATATCGATATCACAGCCCACCCCGAGGAGCACGATGATCCTGAAAAGTTTCGGACCGAATGGGACAAGTTCAACCTCTGGCCCTTGGTGATGAAAAACACGGAGACAGTGGAGCGCGCCTATTCCATGGCGTCTTACCCGGCCGAGGGGCGTGAGATCATGTTGAACGTGCGGATTGCCACCCCGCCATGGGACCGCAGCAAGAACAACTGGATGAATGTCAATCCAGGGATCGCCTCTTCGTATATCTTCGCCTGCAAGCCAGGAGACAAAGTGATTATTTCCGGGCCTTACGGGGAGTTCTTTATCAATGAGTCCGAGGCTGAGATGCTCTATGTTGGGGGAGGGGCCGGAATGGCGCCGATGCGGTCTCACCTGTATCACTTATTTAAGACCATGAAGACCGGTCGTAAGGTGACCTTCTGGTACGGAGGCCGCTCCAAAAGGGAGTTGTTTTACATCGACCACTTCAGGGAGCTGGAGAAGGAATTCCCGAACTTTAAATTCTACATGGCCCTGTCTGAACCACTGGAAGAGGACAACTGGAAGGTGAAGGAAAATATAGACGCTCCCGGGGATGGTTTTGTCGGCTTTATCCACAATTGTGTGATTGAGCATTACCTGAACCATCACGAGACTCCGGAAGATATCGAACTGTATTTCTGTGGCCCGCCCCTGATGAATAAGGCGGTGCAGAAGATGGGAGAGGATTTCGGTATTCCGGATGAGAACATCCGCTTCGACGATTTCGGCGGATAACCCCCATCACATGAAATTTAAAAACCGGTATGTTTCATATCGGTTTTTTTGCTGAAATAAAGACGTATGAAAGCGCTAACGGAACAGGAACTGCACAATTTGGCCATGAACATTGTCGGGCGGGAATTAGAGGAAGCCGGGTATGAGTTTATGGGGGTGAACAGCAAGCAGGGCAAAAACCCGCAGTTCGTCTGTCTGAAGGAGAAACAGTTGCACTTCATTGTGGTTCGCCCGGTTCCCTTTCCCGAAGATCCGGCTGAATACGACCCGAAACTCATGAAAAAAGTAAAAGAACACGCCCTGAAGTTCGAGGCGCGTACCTACTATGCCGGGGTGGGACTCTCCAATGCCGAGGATCGGAACCTGCCGGTATACCTGAATGAAAAATATATTGTGGAATATGAAGGGCTCCTTGAACTTTAAAAGCATAGGGAGGCGCCCTTGGGACTTCCTATGCCATCAAACTTTTTACATCAGATACCACAAACCTGCAACCGCAGATTGATTCGGTATACCGTGTGGTGAACCACTCCCTTTCCACCTATCTGCCCAACTCGGATATCAGTCGTATCAACAGGGGGGAGGATTTGGTAGTGGTCGACACCATGTTCCGGGAAGTCTTTGAGGCCTCTCATGAGATATTCCAACGCACAAAAGGGTATTTTGACCCAACGGTGGGCATCCTGGTCGATGCCTGGGGGTTTGGCCCGGGAGCAGCCCTGAAGATGGACAGCACCCGGGTGGACAGCCTGCTTCGTTACGTGGGTTTTGACAAAGTACACCTGGATACAGGTAGCCGGATTGTCAGGGATGTTCCTGGAGTCCGCCTGGATTTTAATGCGATTGCAAAAGGATATGCCGTGGACCGCCTGGCCCTAATGCTGGAGAAGGCCGGGATACAGGATTATCTGGTGGAAGTGGGTGGAGAGCTCCGGGCCAGCGGCAGGAACCGGGCCAAGAAGAGCCCCTGGGTGGTGGGTATCGACGATCCGCAGGCACAGCAGGGCAGGGTCATCAAAAAGATCATTAGTTTCACGGACCGTTCCATGGCCTCCTCGGGGAACTACCGAAAATTCCGGATCGATTCGATTACAGGGGAGAAATTTGTGCACACGATTGACCCCCATACAGGGTTTACCAAAAATTCCAACATCCTGGCTACTTCTGTACTTGCGGAGACCTGTATGGAGGCGGATGGCTACGCCACGGCTTTTATGGCCATGAAGCTGGAGGATACCAGAAAACTGCTTTTGGAAATGCCTGAACTGGAAGGGTATATCATCTACCTGGACGAAGGAGGGGAAACCAGGGAATACATGACCCCGGGTTTTGAAGACCTGGTCCGATAAGGATCAGGAGGATTTTGGTTTCTCTACAAAGGGGATCAGTTCCCCTGCAGCCAGCCGGTACTTTTCAACCTTAACAGGATCTATGTGGCGGGTATAATCGACCGCGGTTACCCGAAACCCCGCCTCTCTGAGGATGTCAAAATAGTCACGGCCATAGACACGGACGTGGTCGTATTGGCCGAAAATTTTCCGCCTTTCTTCCGGAGCAGTGATACCCGGGTCGGAAAAGGTGTGTTCCCGGGTGAGGTCCTGGGGAACCTGAAAAATACCCCAGCCCCCGGGTTTCATGACCCGATATAATTCTGAGAGGGCCCTGCGGTCTTCGGGAATGTGTTCCAGCACATGGTTGCACAGGATCACGTCGAACTGGTCGTCTTCAAAAGGCAGGTCACAGATATCCGCCTTTACATCGGCCAGTGGGGAATTCAGGTCCGTGGTGGTATAGTCCAGGTTCAAAAGCTTCCTGAATCTCTTGTAAAAAGCCTGCTCCGGGGCAAAATGCAGTACCTGCAGCCGCTCGTTGAAAAAATTCGTTTCATCCCTGAGGTACAACCAGAGCAGGCGGTGCCGTTCCAGGGAAAGGGTAGAAGGGGAGAGGACGTTTTCCCTCGGGGCTTCGTGACCATACGGGAGGAAGGTGCGAAATGATTTTCCGTCAATGGGATCTGTATACCGGTTCCCTTTTAACCAAATGGCCAGGAGAGGGCGTGCCAGGTAACTCAGCCGGATCAGAAGTGGCCGGGGAACCCGTCTCAAAACCCATTTAAAAAGCTGTTTCACGCTGCCTTTCGGAGTCAGGAAGTTATGGGATGCCTTCGGAATTCTGCTTCCTCATCGCTTTCAATCCCCAGGGCATCGTAGATGTACTGAAAGGTGGACAAGAGTTCCGGTTTGCCGTCGATCAGGGCCACATCGTGTTCGAAGTGGGCACTGGGCTTGCCGTCCGCAGTCAGGATGGTCCACCCGTCCTTAAGTTGGCGAACCCGTCGGGTCCCCATATTGATCATGGGTTCAATGGCCACTACCATACCTTCCACAAATTTTTTCCCCCTGCCCCGCTTGCCGTAATTTGGCATTTCCGGGGACTCATGCAGCTTGGTGCCCAGACCGTGACCTACCAGTTCCCTTACGACCCCGTAGCCGTGGTTTTCGCAATGCTTTTGTATGGCATAGCCCACATCTCCAACACGGTTCCCAAGGCGGAACTCCCGGATTCCGATATATAAAGATTCCTTGGTTACCTCAAGCAGTTTCCGTGTTTCCGGCGCCACTTCTCCTACTTCGAAAGTATAGGCATGGTCTCCGTAATACCCGTTTTTCAAACTCCCGCAGTCTACGGAGATGACATCCCCTTCCTCAAAGGGAACATCTGAGGGAATGCCATGAACTACCTGGGCGTTCGGGCTTATATTCAGGGTATTTGGGAAATCGTACATGCCGAGAAAGCCCGGCTCAGCGCCGTGGTCCCTGATAAAAGTCTCTGCCAGTTGGTCCAGGTGCAGCCCGGTAACCCCGGGTTTTATTTCGGAGGCGAGCATCCCTAGGGTTTTGGAGACGATCAGGGCGCTCTCCCGCATTAGTTCGATTTCTTCTGCTGTCTTAACGTGAATCATTGGGTGTAAAGATAATACAGACAGGCCAAAGGACCTTTTCTGTCAGTCCCACACATAGGCGTGCTTATAGGGCTCCCCCCTTAGGATTTTAAGCATATCGCTCTCCAGGCTCTCTATGGGAAATTCGACGATTCGGTTCAGTTCTTTCCCGTCCTTGTAGAATATAAAAGTGGGCACATTGGTAACATGAAGGCCTTCCTCGTAATTCTGGGGGGTCGACTTTTCCCGCGTCATGGTTACCAGGCGTACATCCTCAATCGGATAGCGCGCCTCCTCCAGGATTTTCACAAATTTCGGCACTTCCCGCTGACTGTCTTCGCACCAGGTACCAATGAACGCGTGGATTTCCACACCTTCCAGAAGCGGGGTTATGGCCTGAACCGTGGCCGGATCTGGTTCGGCCGCCCGGTAATTCTGTTCGAACCAGCTGTCAAAAGGTTCCGAATGCAGGGAGTCGAGGCTGGCGGTACCCACCAGGATTACTGAATTCCCGTCTGGTACCCTTACGGCGTTGTGTTCATAAGAACCTTTGCAGAATGCGAGGGACAGGAACAACAATGGCAGTACTGGAAGGAGGAATCGTTTCATAGGCTTATAAGAGAGATTTACAGGTCATGAGTTCAGGTTGGGGGATCCCCATTATTTCAAGAATGGTCGGGGCAATATCCCCGAGCACCCCGGAATGAATGAATTTCCGATCCGGATCGACAAGGATAAGGGGTACGGGATTGGTGGTGTGGGCCGTATTGGGGGTTCCATCCGGGTTTATCATCGTATCACAATTGCCGTGATCGGCTATTACTATGGTGCTGTACCCATGTTTTTGGCCGGATTCGATCACGCCCCGGGCACAGGTATCCACTGTTTCACAGGCCTTGATAGCGGCCGGCATGCTCCCGGTATGCCCCACCATATCCGGGTTGGCGAAATTCAGGCAGATAAAATCCGCTGATTCCTTTTTGAGTTCCGGGATAATGGCATCCCGCACTTCGTAGGCACTCATCTCCGGTTTCAGATCATAGGTGGCTACTTTGGGGGACGGACAGAGAATGCGCCGTTCCCCTTCAAAGGGTTCTTCCCGCCCTCCGTTAAAGAAAAAGGTCACGTGGGGGTATTTCTCGGTCTCGGCGATACGGATCTGTTTCTTGCCAGCCCTGGACAGTACCTCCCCCAGGGTATCCTTTATATGTTCTTTGTCATAAACCACGTGGACCCCTTTGAAGGTGTCATCGTAATTGGTCATAGTGACGTAATACAATTTCAGGGGGTGCATATTGTACTCATGAAAGGGCTCCTGGCTGAGGACCTGGGTGAGCTGACGTCCCCGGTCGGTTCGGAAGTTAAAGAAGACCACCACATCGCCCTCCGAGATCCGGGTCAACGGTTCACCTGCCTTATCCGTAACGACTATGGGTTTTATAAACTCATCGGTGACCCCGTCCTCATAGCTTTCTTCCACGGCAGCCAGGGCGTCCGTAGTTTTCTTGCCGGTACCGTGAACCAGGAGGTCATAGGCCATTTTTACCCGCTCCCATCGTTTGTCCCGGTCCATGGCATAATACCTGCCGATTACGGTAGCGAGCCGGCAGGGTTTATCCGCGCAATAAGTGTTCAGGTCAGCTATGAAACCCCTGCCACTATGCGGATCCACATCCCGTCCGTCCGTAAAGGCATGCACGAAACTTTCGGAAACCCCATAGGATTCTGCCGTTGAGATAAGTCCTTTCAGGTGGTTGATATGGCTGTGTACCCCACCATTGCTGAGAAGCCCGAGAAAATGCACAGGTTTTGAATGCTTCTTTGCATAGGTAAAAGCCTCCTTTAGGGCAGGTTCTTCCTTCAACCGGCCTTCCTTTACGGCCAGGTTGATTTTAGCCAGGTCCTGATAGACGACCCGTCCGGCACCCAGGTTCATGTGACCCACCTCTGAATTTCCCATTTGGCCTTCAGGCAGCCCTACGTTCATCCCATCGGTCAGCAATGTGGCATTCGGATAGTGTTTGTAGAGGGAATCGACAAAAGGGGTTTTTGCCTGGGCAATGGCCGAAACTTTCGGGTCTGGTGAAATTCCCCAGCCGTCCAGGATCATCAGTATTACTTTCTTGTTCATCAGCCGGCAGATTTGGTAAACTTCAAAAATAACAGGATTTAGGAAGCTATGCTATTAATCCACTTATTTTTAAGGGTGTAATGC
>JARRQA010000171.1:0-4775 GCA_037382325.1 Robiginitalea sp. | reverse complement strand
CCCGTATTTGGTCCCTTCTTCATCATCTTCCTGCCGTCCCCGCAGTTTCCGCTCCTTATCGATAATAAACACATAGGGAGTCGCCAGGGTTTCATCAAGAGTCAGGTCCGAATCCAGACTGGCGAACAATTCCCGAATTTGCTGTGGGTCCCCATAGACAAACCGCCAGTTCCTGGTATCGGTAAAAGAGGCCAGTTCCTTTTCCAACTCGGAAACCGCCTGCTGCTGCCCGTCCGGAACCACCATCACGATCTGAAAATCCCTGAATTCGAAAAAGGGCTTGTAGATTTTCTGGTTCAGGTTAAAGGCATTCCCTTTTTTGGAGGCCGGATCAGAGCCGAGAAAGCCCAGGATGCTGATCTTGCCTTCCAGGCGCTCACTTTCGGAAAAGGCATCGAGCGCGCCGACGTTTTCAGTAAGGATGGGCAATCTCCCAAAGTTCGTAACCCCGGATGCAAAGAACATATAGACCACCAGGGGGAGGATAAAAAGAACCGTTAAAACAAAGGTCTTTTTCATAATACAGAAGGGTACAAAAATAAAAAAGACGGCTTTTAAACCGTCTTTAAATACTGTTAATTCCCTTTAGAAATTCCACTTTACAAAGCCATCCTTCCAGACGTTGTAGATGTAGTCGGCTTCAAAAAGCAGGATAAAGATCAGGTAGCTCACCAGGAAGATCGGCGTCCAGACCACTGCCCGCTTAAGGGAGCTTTTCTCGTCCCTTAGGTGCATGAAATCCCAGGCGATATAATAGGCCTTCACCAGGGTGAGCATGATGAAAATCCAGTTGAGCAATTTCATCCCGATCAGATGGTTATCCGTCAGGAATTCAGGTCTGATAATACCAAGAGCAACCTCCACGGCCGTGACGATCGTCAAAAAAACAAGGACTCCCCAGATCTTGGTGGTGTTGGACTTGAATTTTATAAGCCCCCTGAAAATTTCTAATTTGTGTTCGTGCGCCATTTTACTTTTGTTTCGTTTGGATTAAACCAGATAAAAGAAGGTAAAAACGAATACCCAGACAAGGTCTACAAAGTGCCAGTACAACCCTACCTTTTCGACCATTTCATAATGTCCTCTCCTCTCGTAAGTACCGAGGATGACGTTGAAGAAGATTATAACATTGATTACCACTCCGGAGAATACGTGGAAACCGTGGAAACCTGTAATAAAGAAGAAAAAATCCGCAAACAGGCGGCTGCCGTATTCGTTACGGATCAGGTTGGCTCCTTCCACCACCATGTTGGCATCTTTGATTTTCTCAAGGGTCTCTGTACGGGTCAGCAGGACTTTCTCCCCTTTCTCGGTCATTTGTTCGGTCCGGATCAGGATGTTCGGATTGGCCCGGAGTCCTTCAACCACCTCTTCAACGGTGTAGGTTGGGAGGCTGCCCCCCTTGGAAAACCAGAGCCCGTTTTTGCGCTCGTGCTGAACCCGCTCCTCCGGGATGCTGGCTGCAAAATCAGAAAGGGCTGCCCGCTCACCTGTATCTGCATTGACAAACTGCAGGATCCTTCCACCACGGGTTTCAACAGCTCCGTAATCCCCCCGAATAAAGGTGGCCCATTCCCAGGCTTGTGAGCCGACGAAAATCGCCCCTCCGATAATGGTGAGAAACATATAGAGAATGACCTTGTTTTTCAGCATCCGGTGGCCGGCGTCACGGCCAGCACCATGGTTACCGAAGACATAATAAGTATGAAGGTCATGAATGCCACATAGTACATCGGGTAATTCCCGTGAAAGAAGGGAACGTGGGTGAAGACCTCGTCGGCAATTGGCCAGGTTTCTATAAACTTGAACCTGGAAAAGCCATAAGATGCGAGGAAGCCAGAGAAAGTAAGGGCATCGGAGACGATGAAAAACCACATCATCAGTTTTCCGTAACTGGCCTTCATAGGTCGGTTTCCACCTCCCCAGACCCGCTCTTCAGTACCCGTTGTTACCGTAGTATCCATAAGATTCAGAATCGAGTTTTCAGAATTTTAGCAAAAATACATTTTTTTAAACGTTACGAAAGCAGAATTCCGGGACAAATTGGACTGCTTCCCCTCAGCGTGTAAAATAGAAAAACAAAATCAGATAAACCCACAGGGCATCCAGGAAATGCCAGAAGGTAATCCCCAATTCCATTCCCAGCATCCGGCCGGGACCGTATTTGCCACGTGACTGTTTGAAAAACACCACCATAAGGGAAATCAGGCCTGCCACCACGTGAAGAATGTGGACAGTGGCAATCAGAAAGATATAGGACAGGGTGATGTTGCTGGTCGGACCCGTAAAATAATAGCCCAGGCCGATCATTTCTGAAAATCCCTGCAGCTGGGAAAGGATAAAGGCGCCCCCTAAAAGCAGGGTGACCCCCAGCAAAAGCGTTCCCCGTGACTGTCGGTTTTGGGACACCGCCCTTTTGGCCAGCCAGTAGGTAAGGGAACTCAGCACTATTATTCCCGTACTGAACCAGAACGCCTTTGGAATCTGGTAATCCTGCATCCAATCTTCCCGGGAACTGCTCACAATATAGGCACTGGTCCACCCTGCAAAACTCATCAACAGGCTGACGATCCCAAACCAGAGCATCATTTTCTTGGCCCGGCTTCTCTTTTCTGAACGGGCGCCCTCTGTAAGATTTTTGGTCATGACAAAAATTTATCGATAACGTAAACGATTTGGATCAGACTAATATAGGTGACACTGCTCAGCATAAGGCTCCTTGCCGACTTACGGTCCCTGAGTTCATAGAGCCTCAGGGCAAACCAGAGCATTACCAACCCACTCAGGAAGATCAGGACCGCAGCTGGGACAGAAAGCCGGAGTTGTCCGGTAATCCCAAAAACAGGAATGATGGATATGATGATCATCCAGATCGTATACATGATGATCTGTACGGCCGTGCCCGTATCCTTCTTCCCGGTAGGAAGCATTTTAAACCCAGCCCTCCGGTAATCTTCATCGAGCATCCAGCCAAGAGCCCAGAAATGGGGAAACTGCCAGAAAAACTGGATCATGAAAAGCGTTCCCGGCTCAATGCCGAAATCATTTGTCGCCGCCACCCATCCAAGCATAAAGGGGATGGCCCCGGGAATGGCCCCGGCAAATACCGATAGAGGGGTTACCGTCTTTAAAGGTGTATATACACAGGTATACAGGAAAATAGACAGGGTGCCGAAAAGAGCCGTCCTCGGATTGAGCAAGTACAGCTGTACGATCCCCGCCAGGGTGAGGACGATGGCTATGGTCATGGCGAGGGGCACGGAGATGCGCCCGGAGGGGATAGGGCGGTTTTTCGTGCGGTACATCAGGGAATCGAGGTCACGTTCGATGACCTGGTTAAAGGCATTGGAAGCGCCGACCATACAATACCCGCCAAAGGTGAGCAATAAAATAGGCACCACCCGGATTTCGTCTGCACCCAGCAAATATCCCGCAATTGCTGAAAAAACGACACTTACCGCAAGCTTCGCCTTGGTGATTTCCTTGAAGTCCGTATAGGCAACCCGTAAGGGATGTGGTTGTATCGCGCCCGCGGCAGGTTTCATTCGCTCTTGTTCTGGCCCGCAAAGATACGGAGGAGGCTGCTTCTTTCCAACGCCTAAACAGTTATGGTCCCCAACCGGCAGGATCGCCCCTTAAATGAAAAAACCCCGACAATGCCGGGGTTTTATGTTTTATTGTTAAAGCCTTACTGAAGCTTGAAGGTAATCGGAATACTGAAAGGCACCCTCACCGGACGGCCTCGTTGCCTTCCCGGGGTCATCTGGGGAAGTCTTTCAATAATTCGGCGGGCCTCGGCTTCCAGGTTTTTATCCGGACCTCTCAGACGGATATTTCCGATAGACCCGTCCTTCTGGATGGTAAACATCACGGCAACACGCCCCTGTATTCCCATTTCCTGAGCAATTTCGGGATAGCGGAAATTTTTCCGGATGTGTTTTTGAATCATTTCGTTGAAGCAGGCCTTTTTATCGCTGGCATTCTCGCAACCCGGAAAAACGGGAACATCCTCAATCACCGCAAAGGGGACCTCGATATCCTCTTCGACTTCTTCCACCTCGATATCTTCCACTTCGATAATCTCTTCTTCCTGACTGGTCTCTGTTGACTCGATAATAGTCTCCTCCACCTCTTCTTCATCCTCAACTACCTCTATCACTTCAGGAGCCGCGGGAGGCGGGGGTGGCGGAGGGGTCTTGATCTGTTCCGTCATGGGAACTTCTTCATCCAACATATCCTCTACATTCAGGGAGATGTCGTAGTCATTTACCTCATCATAGGTCTTCCATTCCAGGGCTACCCACACCAGCACCATCACCAAAGCCAGTCCCAACACAAAATAGAGACCGCTATTTTTGTTCAGATCGGCTTTTTTACTCTTTTTGACTTCCATGGTATTCCATTATTTAATGTTCGCTAATTTAACTATTATTTTCCCAATTAAGCAATTAATCAGGCCAATTTAATGATTCCCGCCTGCGCATCAGAACCAGGACCAACCAACCTCCAAGGCTTATTCCGACGAGGTTGGCCGCCAGATCAGCCAGTTCCGCACTTCGATCAAGCCCCATCCTATCCTGTAGCAATTCAATAATCATTCCATAAAGCGCAAGAGCGATACCCATCCAGAGCATTGCGGGTCTTTTCTTCATTCGGTGACGAAACCGTTCCCAAAGGAAAAAAGTCCCGAGCAGCATGGCCGTAAAATAAAACCCCATGTGAACCCACTTGTCCATATAGGGAATTTCAGGACCCCCCAGGTCGAGGTCATCCAT
>JARRQA010000170.1:0-6512 GCA_037382325.1 Robiginitalea sp. | reverse complement strand
AAGCGTCCTGAGGCGATGTTCGTGGCATAATCCCCCGGGGCGAGACAGCTCATCCTGATTCCGAACTCCCGGAGTTCCATACGGTATGCTTCCGCAGCAAGCTCCAAAGCCCCTTTGGTAGCGGAGTAAATCCCACGGAAGGGAAGCCCCATGTAGCCGGCAAGGGAGGTGATATTCAAAACAAAACCTTTTTGACGGTCCCTCATATGAGGAAGGACGGCACGGATGACCCGCAAGGGACCGTGAAAATTGGTCTCAAAGACATCCAATACAGCTTCGTGAGGGGTTTCCTCCAGCGGTCCTGTAATACCTACCCCGGCGTTGTTGACAAGGATGTCTATCTGTCCCTCTCTCTGCAGCAGTTCTGCCACGGCCGCCTGTACGGATGCTTCGTCACGAACGTCCATGGCCAAGAGGGGAAACTGATCAAAACCTGTGTATTTCCGGGGATTCCTGGCGGTACCGTAAACGCGGTACCCACGGGCACTCAGGTATTCGGCTGTGGCCTTTCCGAGTCCGGAAGAAGCTCCTGTCACCAGTACAACCTCCTTGTTCGATTCCATCGTTCCTAGAGAAATTTTTGCGTGCTTTTCAAATTCCCTTACCAGAATTTCGGGCATAAAAAAACGGCAAGCTACCTACATCGCACCGCTGCGACCGCATACCCTTGCTGCGTTCCCGCCCTGGGGGATTCTGCAGGAGCTGGTCGTGTAGGACTTGCCGAATACAAATATACAATCTTTTCGTGTTTGGGGCAATGTGTTTACATCCTTAATTTAGCAAATCATTCCTTATTAAATAAACAGGTGCTCTGATAAATCAGGGTATCCCTTAAAACAGAGCCCATGAGCATCCTGAAAATTGTCATAGCCTCAGCTTTCCTGAGTTTATTCCTCGCCTGCGGGGAAACGGATCCCGCCCGGAATTTTTCCATCGACATTGAGGGCGGGGGGAAAAAGTTCCAGGCAGGCCAGCAAGTAACCCTGCGGATTAAAAGCAAGTCCGACCAACCGGTGGATTCCGTCCGGTATTTCCTGGAAGGCACCGTCCTTTCAGGGGAAGACGGCAAAGTCACCCTTGCCGCCCCCTCCCTGGGAAACAAAAAGCTCAAGGCCCGGGTATTTACAGAAGGTAAAACGATTGTACTGGAAAAGGAAATCCTTTTGCTGGCCAAAAAGCAACCCGAAATCTACACCTATGAAATCGTAAACACCTTCCCTCACGACCGGAAGGCCTTTACGCAGGGGTTGGAGTTCTTCGGGGACACCCTTTATGAAAGCACGGGGAGGAAGGGCACTTCTTCCCTGAGAAAAGTGGACTTCCGGACAGGGAAGATTTTAAAATCCGTCGACCTCGAAAAACAGTATTTCGGAGAGGGAATTACCATTATGGGGGATACCGTTTATATGCTGACCTGGCAGGAAGGCACCGGTTTTCTTTTCAACCGCGAGAGCCTTGAGAAGGTCGGCAGCTTTCGCTACGGGGAAAGCAAGGAAGGATGGGGCCTCTGCAATGACGGGAAACACCTTTACAAAAGTGACGGGACCCAACGGATCTGGTTGCTGGACCCTGTCTCCCTAAAAGAAGAGGGAGCCATCCAAACCGTTACGAACCGGTCCGTCTTCAACAAAGCCAACGAACTGGAGTTCGTAAACGGAAAGATTTATGCCAACGTCTGGCAGAAGGAAAGCATGATGATCATAGATGCCGGCAGTGGAGCCATAGAAGGCGTGGTCAACTTCGGGGGGCTAAGCAAGCGGGTAACCCAGCACCGGGACCTGGATGTTTTCAACGGTGTTGCCTATCACCCGGAGCGCCAGACTTTTTTCGTGACCGGAAAAAACTGGGATAAACTTTTCGAGGTTCGGATTTTAAAAAGGGAGTGATGAAAATTCATAAGAAAACAATCACGGTTAGCCCGGGGGATCTGGACGATCTGGAGCACGTAAACAATATAAGGTACCTGCAGTGGGTACAGGAGATCTCCAGAGCGCATTGGGAAGAACTCACCCGACCCCAATGGGACAAACGCTACCTATGGGTGGTCAGAAGCCACCACATCACCTACCACCAGCCCGCCCTGCAGGGGCAGACGCTCCTGCTGACTACCTATGTACCGGAGGCGCGGGGCCCGGTCTCCCGCCGAAAGGTGGAAATGGTCCTGGAAGGTTCCGGTATCAAGATTGCAGAATGCCTCACCGAATGGGTGCTTCTGGATGCAAAAAGTGGCAAGCCGACCCGGATCCCGGCGGAAATCCTGAAAGCGTTTGACTGATTCGACCCGGGCTACCCGGCGAACAACGGCAAACGGCCCATAAACGCATTGACTTCAGCCCTTACCGCAGCGGCTTCTTTTTGGGAATCGGGCTGCTGAATGATCCGGTCGATCCACTGAACGATGCGTTCCATATCCGCTTACTTCAGCCCTCTGGTGGTAATGGCTGCGGTGCCGAAACGAATCCCGGAGGTCACAAAAGGGGATTTGTCGTCAAAAGGGACCATGTTCTTGTTGGCCGTGATGTCGGCGAGTTCCAGGGCTTTTTCAGCCTCTTTCCCGGTGACCCCTTTATTGCGCAGATCGATAAGCATCATATGGTTATCCGTCCCTCCGGAGATAATGTCGTAATCCCGCTCCACAAAAGCCCGTGCCATGGCCCTGGCATTCTTCTGGACCTGGATCATATAGTGCAGGAATTCGTCCGTGAGGGCCTGCCCGAAAGCGATGGCCTTGGCTGCAATTACATGCTCCAGAGGGCCACCCTGATTCCCGGGAAAAACCGACATGTCTATCAGGGAGGACATGCTCCGGAGGGCTCCGGATTTCAGCCGGATTCCAAAAGGGTTTTCAAAATCTTCTCCCATGAGGATGAGTCCGCCGCGCGGGCCCCTCAGGGTCTTGTGGGTGGTGGTGGTTACAAAATGGCAATGGGGCACCGGATCACTCAGGATCCCCTTCGCAATCAATCCGGCCGGATGCGCGATATCCGCCAGAAGAAAGGCCCCGGCCTGATCTGCGATCTCCCTGAACTTGGCAAAATCCATATCCCGTGAGTAGGCAGAGGCACCAGCGATGATCAATTGCGGTTTCTCCCGCTGGGCCACTTCCGCGATTCGGTCGTAATTCAGCCGGCCGGTCTCCCTCTCCACCCCATAAAAGACAGGGCGATAAAGCTTGCCTGAAAAATTCACCGGGGACCCGTGGGTAAGATGCCCCCCGTGTGAAAGGTCAAAACCCAGGATCGTATCCCCTGGTTTGAGGATCGCCTGATAGACCGCTGCGTTCGCCTGGGATCCCGAATGGGGCTGTACGTTGGCGTATGCCGCCCCGAAGAGCTCCCTGGCCCGTTCAATAGCGATGCGTTCCACCTTATCCACGATTTCACAACCGCCGTAATACCGCCTGCCCGGATACCCTTCCGCGTATTTGTTGGTCAGGACAGACCCGGCAGCCTCCATAACCTGCGGACTGGTAAAATTCTCCGAAGCGATGAGTTCGACCCCATCGATTTGGCGTTGCTTTTCGGCAGCTATCAGGCTGAAGATTTCCTGGTCTCTTTCCATATTTACAGGCGAATTAGATGAGCGGTAAAAGTACAAATTGGGTGGGGTTAAACCAGATAAAATAATATCTTTGATCAGGAATTTATCAAACGTCAATTAACAATAACCCATGTCCATCAAAGCAAATGATCCGGCCCGTATTTCCTGGCTGCCCGTTTCTCCCCAATCAGATTTCCCCATTCAAAACATCCCATTCGGGGTCTTCCTGACCCGGGATGATGTCATCACTATTGGTACGCGGATCGGGGATACGGCCATTGACCTGGGGGCACTCCACCAGTTAGGGTACTTCAGCGAGATCCCACTGACGGATGATATTTTCCTTCAGGATACCCTGAACGACTTCATTTCCGACGGGAAAAAAACATGGAGGGCGGTCCGAAATCGCATCGCCGAACTTTTCGATAAGGAGAATGATGAACTGCAGCATCACGAAGCCCACAAAAAGATCATTCTTTTCAGCCTGGACGAAATAGAAATGCAGCTGCCGGTTCAAATCGGGGACTACACAGATTTCTATTCGAGCAGGGAGCACGCCACCAACGTGGGGAAGATGTTCCGGGACCCTGAAAATGCGCTGCTCCCAAACTGGCTGCACCTCCCGGTGGGTTACCACGGACGCAGTTCCACCATTGTCCCGAGCGGTACCCCGGTACGCCGACCCTATGGCCAAACCCTCCCGAAAGATTCCAAAACCCCGGTTTTCGGCCCTTCCGCCCGGGTAGACTTTGAGCTGGAAATGGCTTTTATCACCACAGATGCCAACAAGATGGGAGAGGCGATCCCGGTGGCCGAAGCCGAAGACTACATTTTTGGATTGGTTCTTTTCAACGACTGGAGTGCAAGGGATATCCAAAAATGGGAATATGTCCCCCTGGGGCCTTTCCTCGCCAAAAGCTTTGCCTCTTCGATTTCCCCCTGGATGGGTAGCGGGACCATATCAGGTAAAACTGAGGATTCCTTCGGATCCATGCTCGAACTCTCCTGGATGGGCACCAGGCCCCTGAAATTAAAGGATGGGGAAACCCGGACCTTTCTCAAGGACATGGATACTGTGGTTATGCGCGGGTATTGCCAAAATAAGGGACTCCGCATCGGTTTCGGGGAAGTTCGGTCCCAACTGCTCCCGGCCCTTTCTCCCGAACGTTTCCAGCGGTAACCGGTGGCATTTTGACCCCTTTATACGATAATTGATCGATTTTCGTTCTATTTCTGTCCGGCTTTGGCACAGCCCTTGGGGTGGTGTGGCCGAACCCCAAAATAGAACAACCATGAAACGCCCTATCTTATCTTTAGTTGTTTTGTTGCTGATCGCCTCTTGTGGCGGGGTCAAAAAGACTCAGGAAGCCCTGAATACCGGTAATTACCTGCAGGCTATCAATACTTCCGTAAGGGAATTGGCCGAAAACAAAACCAAAAAGAACAAACAGACCTACGTCCTGTTGCTGGAGGAAGCCTATGCCAAATTCCTGGAGCGCGAGCGCAGCGATATCCGTTTCTTAAAGAAAGACGGAAACCCCGCGCACCTGGGGGATATCTACCGAAAATATAGTGAGATCAGGGAAGTCCAAAGCCGGATCCGCCCCCTGCTGCCCCTGCCCGTTTACGACCAGAACCGGGAAGCACGGTTCGAATTTCCCAATTACGACCGTGAACTCATCGCCGCCAAGGAGGAGCTTTCCGCCTATTTGTATGAGACTGCCTCAGCCATGCTTGAGCGGGCAACTGAAAAATGGGAATTCAGGAAAGTCTATGAGGATTTTCGATACCTCGATGAAATCAACCCCGGGTATGCAGACACCAAGCAACAAATGGATTGGGCCTACCAGAACGGTCTGGACTATGTACGGGTGAAGATGATCAATGACACCCAGCAAATCATCCCGGAGCGCCTCGAGGCGGATTTGCTCAATTTCAACACCTACGGGCTGAACGACCTGTGGACGGCCTACCATACCAATCCCGTAGAAAATATCGACTACGACTACGAAATGCAGCTTGCTTTCAGGGACATTGCGATTTCCCCGGAAAAAGTGTCTGAAAGGCAGCTTATACAGGAACGCCAGATCAAGGATGGTACCCAGGATCTTCTGGATCAGGAAGGGAATGTGGTACGGGACAGCCTTGGAAACCGGATCGAAGTGGACCGCTTCAGAACCGTGCGCTGTAACTTTTATGAGTTCACCCAGCAAAAGGTTGCGCAGGTGGTGGGGAATGTGAATTTTGTAGACCTGCGAACCCGACAGCCTGTTAATTCATATCCGCTGACCAGTGAATTCATCTTCAGGCATGTCTATGCAAATTACGATGGGGACCGGCGTGCCATTGACAACGATCTGGTCGCCCTGCTGGACCTGGCAGCTGTCCCATTTCCCTCCGACGAGGAAATGGTATACCATGCAGGGGAAGACTTGAAGTCCCGTCTCAAAAACATCCTGAACCGACAACAGTTCAATTAATATAAAAACCCGGCTCAGGCCGGGTTTTTGCTTTCCGTTCCGGGACGCAGCCGTTCAATACCCCCGTGGGAATCGTGGTCGCGAATGCGGCCTCCTTCCAGGATAAGGACCTGGGGGGATTGATGTGGAACCCCAAAACGACGTGCAATTTCGTTGGAAAGATCCCGGTGACGGACCAGGTCCAGGAGATAAAAATCCACCTGGTCCCGAGCCTCCTCCCAGTTCTGTTGAAACCTTCTCAGCATCATACCGCTCAGCCCGCAGCGGGTGGAGTGCTTAAAGATGATCCGGGATCCCTCCTCATCTTTCTGCAGGTGATCCAGTTCCTCCAAACTTTCCAGGGGTCTCCAGGGAAAGGTATCGGATTGTTTTTTTACTCGGTTCCCGGAGGTTGCTTGTAAAAGCGATTTAAGTTTCTTCACCAAATCTCAGCATTTAAGGTTCATAAGGATACGAAATTACTGTATTCAGGCCTGGGATCACGGGACAAAA
>JARRQA010000169.1:0-8023 GCA_037382325.1 Robiginitalea sp. | reverse complement strand
GGGGGTTGTTTTTGGCTGCAATAATCGACAGGTTAGCCCCTGAACCTCCAATATCACAGAGGGTTTTATACCCGGAAAATGCAGTGTACCGTAATTCCCCGGATTCCGATTTGTTTCTGGACAAACAAAAACCGAGTTACATAGGGGGCGTTCTGGAAATGGCCAACAACCGGTTGTATCCCTTTTGGAATGACCTGGAGGAATCCCTTAAAACGGGCAAACCACAAAACGAAACCAAGGGTGGGGGCAAACCCCTCTTCGAAGCTATCTATGCTGATCAGAACAGACTGAGGGAGTTCATCCATGACAAGGGTGGGTTCAAGGCATGCAACTTTATGAAAATGGCGCAGGAATTTGATTTTTCCGGGTATAAAACCCTCTGTGATATTGGAGGTTCAGGGGCTAACCTGTCGATTATTGCAGCCAAAAACAACCCCCATATCAACTGCATTTCCTTTGACCTGCCTCCAGTAGGCCCCATAGCCGCTGAAAATGTAGCCAGATTCGGTTTGGAAGACAGGATAGAGGTTGTTTCAGGGGACTTTTTCAAAGATGACTTTCCAAAGGCCGATGTCATTACCATGGGCAATATTCTGCATGACTGGGGCTATGAGGACAAATTGCTTTTGATAAAAAAGGCACACCAGGCCCTGCCCGACGGGGGTGCCTTAATTGTCATCGAAAACATCATCGATGACCAAAGAAACACCAACGCTTTTGGTATGCTGATGTCTTTAAATATGGCGATCGAAACAGACCAGGGGTATGATTTTTCGGCATCAGACTTTAAAGAATGGTCCGGGGAAGCAGGTTTTAAGGAAACCCGGGTATTACCCTTAACGGGGCCTTCAAGTGCTATTATAGCCTATAAATGAGTTTCGGGGGTAAGTACATTTGAGCTGATCGTATCAAAAGACATGTTCCTCCCACTTTTTTAAAATGCACCTGATGCTCCGCCTCTTCCGTCCATTAAACCAAAAGCTTCTGACCAAACACAAGGTCGGCAAATACCTGCTGTACGCTATCGGGGAGATCTTCCTGGTAGTGATCGGTATTCTGATCGCCCTGCAGGTCGATACCTGGAACAAAGCTCGGGAATCGAGGGCTGAAGAGCTGAAGATGCTGAAGAATTTCAGGGAAAGCCTTACCAAGGATAGCCTCTTTATGGCAGGAAGCAAATACACCTATGGTCTGGCCCGAAACTCCATGGAATATCTGATCGGCTATATGGAACAGGACCTGCCTTACACGGATTCCCTGAAGTATCACTTTGCCAACATTACCCTGGACTGGGGCCTTCAGTATGATTTTTCGACCTTCCAGCTGCTGAAATCCAGCGATTTGAACCTGATTTCAAATGATTCGCTCCGATCGGACCTCATTTCGTATTACGAGTTGGCAGAAGGTCTGGGACTACGGCTGGCCAACCGGTATTCCCGCATTATCGAAGATGCCTCTAAAACGATCCTCAGCCGGCATTTTGACCAGATGTGGGAAGTCAGGATCGATGACCTGCAAGGGGAAATGATTCCCTACGATTACCAGGCACTGAAAAAGGACAGGGAGTTCAGGTACTTTCTGAAAACCCTGCGAAACCAGAATTACTGGATGATAGAGGCCCCAACCATGCAATCCGACACCTTATTCTTAAGATTGGTGGACGGTATCGGGCGTGAGATCAAAAGGTTATCAGGAGACATAAGAAATGATACAAAGCAGGTAGCGGAATAGCTCTCAGCCCCCTTCAAATGAAAAAAATACTCAGGTTTGTCGTTATCAGTTTTATCGCTCTGATGGGCGTGTGCAGTCTTTTGTTCGGCCATTTTGACCGGCCGGTGGAGGATTTGAAACCCGGTTATGCCCCGGTGCCTTCTGAATTTGCCAGGGTAATGGGCATGGAAGTACATTACCGGGATGAAGGCAACCGACAGGATTCCCTGCCGATTGTTTTGGTCCATGGCACAGGGTCCAGCCTGCACACCTTTGACAACTGGACGACCGCCCTGAAAGGAAACCATAGGGTAGTACGCATGGACCTGCCCGGGTTCGGCCTAACCGGACCGTTTCCGGACCGAAATTATTCCATGGATGCATATGTGGATTTTATAGCGGCGTTTTTAGCTGACAGGGGCATCGGACACTGTATCCTTGCGGGAAATTCCCTGGGTGGGCAAATCGCCTGGAATTTTACCCTAAAGCATTCGGAGGTGGTGGAAAAATTAATCCTGATCGATGCCGCGGGCTATCCCAAAAATTCGACCAGTGTACCTATCGCCTTTCGGATTGCCCGGACTCCTGTTCTGAACAGAATACTGACCTTCCTTACGCCCCGCTTCGTGGTAAAATCCAGCGTGCTTAATGTGTACGCAGACAAAAGCAAGGTTACCGATGAACTGGTCGACCGGTATTTTGAACTTTCGCTTCGGGCCGGTAACCGGCAGGGGTTGATAGACCGCATGCAAATGCCTTTGGATACCAGTCTGGTGCGCAAGATCAAAACTATTGAACAGCCCACATTGATCCTTTGGGGAGATCAGGATGGGCTGATCCCTCTGGAAAGCGCATACCGGTTTCACAGGGACCTGCCCAATGACACCCTGGTGATCCTGAAAAACTCCGGACATGTGCCCATGGAGGAAAATCCTGAAGAAAGTCTGGAGGCGGTTATGGATTTTATGAAAAAATAAAGGTGCCGAAAAAAGTGCAAAGCAGATCCTCCTCCATCCTATCTCCTTTCTGATAAGTGACGGAAAGTCTCTTATGAGTGGGAAACCCGCAATTTGGGTCACAAACTGGTCAGGGACGTGGATAAACACTAACTTTAAGAGAAAACGAACCGATATAATTCATTAATAACAGAAATCAAGCAGGATGATAAAGATGAACTTTTTAAAACTACTGGTACTCTTTATGCTACTGATTAGCAGCAGCTGTACGCAAACTGACAAAGAGAAGGCAGCGGATCCCGAAATGACGGGCTATTTTGATTATTCCAACAGCGATGATCAGCTCACCGGCGGCATCAAAATGATTCCTGTAGAAACCCCTAAAGGAACCTTTGAGGTTTACACCAAACGCATGGGCAACAATCCTTCAATGCGTGTCTTGCTGCTTCATGGCGGCCCGGGGGGAACCCATGAAGAGTTCCTGAATTTCGATGGTTATCTCCCGAATGAGGAAATTGAATACATCTATTATGACCAATTGGATTCCTACTACAGTGACAAGCCCAATGACCCTTCACTTTGGACAGTTGAACATTTTGTTGAGGAAGTCGAACAGGTCAGAAAGGCATTAGGCCTGAACAGGGATAATTTCTACCTGCTGGGACAATCCTGGGGTGGCATCCTGGCGATGGAATACGCCCTTAAATACCAGGAGCATTTAAAAGGCCTGATTGTTTCTAATATGGTTGCCAGCGTTCCGGAGTACAATAAGTACGCCCAGGAAGTGTTGGGCCCTTTATTGCCGGAAGACGTCCTGAAAGAACTCAGGGAAATTGAAGCTGATAAAGATTATGCAAACCCCAGATATGAAGAGCTCCTGATGGAACACTATTACACGGAGCATATCCTCCGCATGCCTTTGGAAAAATGGCCAAAACCCGTGGGCCTGCTATTTCAGCATCTCAATTCTGACATTTACGTCTACATGCAGGGCCCTAGTGAATTTGGCATCACCGATGAGGCGACTTTGCATGACTGGGACATTTCAGGGCGGTTAAATGAAATTGAGGTGCCCACCCTGATGCTCGGGGGTAAATACGACACCATGGACCCTGAATACATGAAATGGATGGCGACAGAAGTCCAAAATGGCCGGAGTGTGATTACAAATGGCAGCCACCTTTCCCAATTTGATGATGCCGATACCTATTTCAACGGGTTGATAAGCTTTATCAAAGATGTGGATGCCGGAGCGTTTAAATGAAAATCCCTTCATTTTAAGGACAAACTAAATTTCAATACCTCCGGGATACCGCACGGAATCACATTAACGCGACCGAAATGAAATTAAGAACTAACATAATTTTAGTGCTGTTCATTACTTCCCTGTCCTTCGGGCAAAAACCAAGAGCACGGGATTTGGGCGTACCATTTTATGGCCAACCCGGCCCCTTCAATGCTATCACGGATGTGAAGGGGGTTGAGGTGGGATATGCCACGATCATCTCTGGCGAAGGCGAAAACATACTTGGAGAAGGCCCTGTAAGGACGGGTGTTACGGCCCTGTTCCCAAGAGGGAAGGACAAAAAATTCAGCCCTGTCTATGCCAACTGGTACAGCCTGAATGGCAATGGCGAAATGACCGGGACCACCTGGGTTACCGAATCCGGGTTTTTGGAGACCCCTGTCATGATTACCAATACCAATAGTGTGGGCACCGTACGACAGGCGGTATTGAAATGGTTCGTCGAAACGGACTGGTACCGGGGAGAAAATTGGTGGTACACCTATCCGGTGGTGGGGGAAACCTACGACGGGTTCCTGAACGACATCTACGGGTTTCATGTGAAGGAAAAGCATGTCCTGGAAGCGATTGACAATGCCTCCACCGGTGCCATAGCGGAAGGTAACGTAGGCGGCGGTACGGGAATGATGTGCCTGGGCTTTAAAGGAGGTACCGGAACGGCTTCCCGGGTATTTGAGATTCGGGACTCCACCTATACGGTAGGGGTTTTGGTACAGGCCAATTTCGGCTCCAAGCAGAACCTGACCATTGCCGGCGTGCCCGTCGGGCGCGAATTAAGCCGGAATCCTACCGAAAAGAAGGGGATGGTTCCATCATCGTTATTGTAGCCACCGATGCCCCCTTGCTCCCGCATCAATTGAAACGGGTGGCGCAGCGGGTTCCCCTCGGAATCGCAAAAGTCGGTGGAATTGGTTCGAACGGATCCGGAGACATTTTTCTGGCCTTTTCAACAGCCAATGAAAATGCATTTGACCGCAGCAGGAATGTCCGAGTGGAAAGTTTATCGAATGACCAGATTAACCGGGTCTTCCAAAGCACCGTCGAGGCGGTGGAAGAGGCGATTGTCAATGCCATGGTGGCGGCGGAAACGATGGAAGGCATCAACGGGAACAAAGCCTATGCATTGCCTCACCAGCTGCTGATAGAAACCCTGAAAAAATACAACAGGATTAAAAAATAACCCGATATAATTGGAGGCATGTGCCCTGAAAGGTCAATTCGCGATACCGGCACAGCTAAAATCAAACATACTCATTATGAAAAATACACTATTGCTTTTCTGTTTTCTCTCAATCCTGACCGGGCCTTTGTTTGCCCAGGACGACTGGGTGTATAATGAAAGTCCCGAAACCTCAGGGTGGGACGCAGAAAAAGCCGCGCAATACAATCGATATATCATAGACAGCACGGTGGTTACGGGGCTTGTGATTGTACAGGATGGTCAGATTGTCTTTGAATATGGAGACATCAAGGAGAACAGCTATATCGCTTCCTGCCGGAAGAGCGTGCTGGCCATGCTGTATGGAAAATATGTGCAAAACGGTACCATTGATTTAACCAAGACAATCAAAACGCTGAACATTGAGGATGTGGAAGGCATTTTACCTGTGGAACAGGAAGCCACGGTTCAGGATCTTATTTCTGCCAGGTCCGGGGTGTACCACCCGGAAGGCTATCCGGGGGGCATGCAGCAGTTCGCCCCCGAACGCGGGTCTGTAAAGCCAGGGGACTACTGGCTCTACAGCAACTGGGACTTCAATGTGGCGGGGTATGTGTTCGAAAAGGAGACCGGGAAAAACATTTACGACGAGGTGGAGGCGCAACTCGCTGAACCCCTTGGGATGCAGGATTGGGACCGGAGTCTGCAGGAAAAACAGGGGGACACCACCATTTCGAAGTATCTGGCCTACCCTATGTGGTTTTCCACCCGGGATATGGCCCGCATAGGCCAGCTGATGCTCAACAGGGGCTCCTGGAATGGGAAACAGATTGTGTCAGAAGACTGGATCGACCAGATGCTGAAACAGCGAACCACCCATGAAGAAATCAACAAAAATGTCCCCGTTTTCAGGGATTCCGGGGTGAATTTCGGGTATGGGTACATGTGGTGGTTGTTCGAAGACATGGACGATCCCAGGTTCAGGGATGCCTATGCGGCACTCGGCGCCATGGGGCAGGCCATAGCCGTCTATCCGGAAATCAATGTGGTGGTGGCCTATAAGACCAAGGCAGCCTACCGCAGGAGCAACAGCAGCCAGACCCGGTTGAACCTGTTGGTAAAAGCGGTTGAATTGTACCAAAAGGAATAAGGGTGCCTTCCGACTGCCTCCGGGATTTTAAATTAATTAATCAGCTTATGAAAAATGTTCTAACAGGCTTACTTTCTATCCTGTTTTTTGCATCCTGCCAAAACTCTGGCGGGCAGGTGGACCTGCTGATCACCAACGCCTCTATCGTCGACATGGAGACCGGGTCCGTGGCACAGGATAGATTGGTCGGCATCAACCAGGACACAATTGCCGTCATAGACAGGATGGGAGCTGAGCAGACCTATACGGCGCGGAAGCGTATAGATGCTCAGGGCCAGTATATCCTGCCCGGGCTGTGGGACAACCATTCCCTGGCGCTCGGACGGAAGGAAGAAGTGAGCAATGCCCTCGATTCCCTGGAAAGCCTGGAGGTAGACTATGTAAAAACCTATGACGGCAGCCTGAGTCCGGAGGTGTATTACGAAATCATCCGCCAGGCGGAGGCGCGGGGCCTGAAAGTTACCGGGCACATGCCCTTAAGCGCAGACATCCGCAAGGCTATGGAACTCGGGTTGGATGGCGTGGAACACCTGTATTATTTCCTTCCCGCCTCCTCTTCCGTGGGGGACAGCCTGCGAAGCCTGAACCAGGGATATGGCGCCCTGGTGCCCCTGATAAACACCTATGATGAGGCCCTGGCTGGGAAAGTGATGCAGGAAGCCGCCATTAACGGGCTTTTTGCGACCCCTACCCTTCATATCGGAAAAGTATTGGAAGAACTCCACATACGGGACCATTCTCAGGACACCCTGTTGAACTATATCGGCCCCGGAGTTATCGGCACCTACCAGGGAAGAGAGGTATCCGCCAAAAACCGGACCCCGGAGGCACAGGAGTTCTATTCCAAAATGGAAACTATTTTCGGTGAAATGCTGAAGCCTGCATTCGATTCGGGGATCAACCTGCTGGCTGGTTCCGATTGCGGGCCTTTTAACTCCTATGTATATCCCGGGGCTTCCCTGCACAGTGAACTGGAAGCCATGGTAAAAGTAGGTATGTCCCCGTTAGAGGCGTTGAGGAGTTCTGTGGTCAATGGGCCTGCATTCTTCGGACTGGAAAAACACTATGGGAATGTGGCGGTGGGCCGAGCCGCAGATCTGATCCTGCTCAGGGAAAATCCGTTGGCACGCATTGAGCATAGCAGAAGTATTTCGACGGTCATTCGGGGAACTGCGATATACGACCAGAATAAGATTGAAGAATTCCTTCGGTCCCTAAAAAAGAGGTATCAGGCAACACAGGAAAATTGAAATTACCCCGATGACGTATTTGGATGCCACTTATTTTTTCGATTTTGAGGACAGGGCCATTCAGCATCTGATAGCTGAATTCAAAGGTCCTGCCCGGACGGATAAAGAAAAGGCCATCGGATTGTACCTGAAAATACGGGATCAGTGGAAATACAACCCCTACCATATAAGTCTGGCAAAGGATAAATTGAAGGCCAGTGTGATTGCCGGGAAATCCACGGGAAATTGCGTGGAGAAGTCCATCCTGCTGATCGCCTGTCTCAGGGCAGTGGGAATCCCCGCCAGGCTTCACCTGGGTAAGGTCATAAACCATATCGCTGTGGAGCGGTTGACGGAAAAATTCGGTTCCAATGAACTGACTCCCCACGGAATGGTCGATATATTTCTCGGCAAGAAATGGCTTAAAGCGTCCCCCGCCTTTAACAAAACCCTGTGTGAAAAATTTAAGGTAGCTCCTTTGGACTTCGATGGGGAAAACAGTTCTTTTTTGCA
>JARRQA010000168.1:0-4837 GCA_037382325.1 Robiginitalea sp. | reverse complement strand
CCTACGCTGTACCGTACTTGAGTCTGGGAAGCTTTCAACAAAAGCCCAGTGTGTCCCGAAAGCAATAAGAAGGCCAGCCGGCACACAGGGGGAAATCCAATATCACAAAATAAAAAGGCCGGCAAAAACCGGCCTTTGTAGCAGATCCCCCTGCTGTACTATTCTCGAACCAATTCTATGAAGATGCCCGTAAACTCTATGAGGTAACGGAATCGCTCGCTGCATTCAATTCCGACCTTTACCGGCAATACAACAGGTTACATCCCACTATGTAATTGAATCTATCAGAACTATGTGAACCGAAGACTCATTGCGAACAGTTAATTGACCGAATGTTCAAGGATAATAATTTGTGTATCTTAGGGGGAAACAAAATGCCCTTCAAGTATCTGCCACTGAATTTGAAATTACAGCTACCTCTTACCATTACTGTTTTGTGCTTACCTAAAACACATTATCCTTAAATGATACAAATGCCAAGAATTACTCCCTTACTGTTAAGCCTGCTCCTTTTTGCATCCTGTAAAACAGAAACTTCCAAACCTGAACCTTCCGATAGTTCAGTCCCTGCGGGGGAGGGCAGCATTGAAATTCCGCAAAACAAGTTGAAAGATGTCTATTGGGGCGACACCCACAACCACACGGGTAATTCCTTTGATGTATATCTTTTTGGTACACCTAACTCCACTCCGGAGACTGCGTACCGGTTTGCCAAAGGAGAGGAAGTGGAAAGTCCAACCACCGGCAGGCCGATGAAATTAAATAAACCACTTGATTTCCTGGTGGTAGCAGACCATGCTGAGCTGTTGGGGGGAATCCAGCTCATGTATGAAAACACACCGGGAATCTCCGATTCAAAAACAGGCAGGACTTTTCTGGAGATCAATCCTGACAAAAACAACGAAGAAGGACTTCAAAAAATTTATGATATCATCAACTTCGCTGCATTTGATCAGCCCAACGAAGCCAACCTTGGGAGTAACGACCTTATCGGAGATCTTGGCGGAGACAAGCGTAAAGAAGCATGGACGCGTTACATAGAAACAACCGAGGCCCACAACGATCCGGGTACCTTTACGTCACTGATCGGTTGGGAATGGACTTCTAACAAAGGCGGAGCAAACCTGCACCGGGTAATCTTTATGCCCCAGGATGGTGAAGTGGCTCGTCAGTTCATTCCCTACAGTGCTTTGAGCAGTGACAACCCCGAAGATCTATGGGCGTGGCTGGAGCAGACCAGTAACCGGTTAGGTGCAGAATTTGTGGCCATCCCTCACAATCCTAATATCAGCCTGGGTCTGATGTTTGCGGAAACCAGGCTAAATGGTGAGCCTGTTGACAGGGAGTATGCGGAGACCCGTATGAAATGGGAAAGGAATGTTGAGGTAACCCAGATCAAAGGAGATTCGGAAACCCATCCCGCTTTATCCCCGAATGATGAATTTGCTGATTTTGAAACCTATGATTTTGCGCTGACACCCGATGGCACGCGACCAGCTCCAACGGAGGCCGACTATGTCCGTTCGGGATTAAAAAGAGGACTTGCCTTGGAGCAACAGGTTGGGGTAAATCCATATAAAGTAGGTCTGGTAGGCAGTTCGGATTCGCATACCGGACTATCCGCAGTCGAAGAAACCAATTTTGCGGGGAAAGGGCAGCATGACGCGACACCGGAGCAACGACCCCACCCCACTGGCCTTGGTTCATCCAAAGGCTGGGATATGGGCGCTGCAGGATGGGTTGGTGTCTGGGCCGAAAGCAATACCCGCCAGAGCCTGGTGGACGCCTTTCAGCGAAAAGAAGTCTATGCGACCACAGGACCCAGAATTACCCTACGCTTTTTCGGAGGCTTTGACTTCTCAGAAGATGATCTGAACGGAAGCATGGTAGAAACCGGCTATGAACGAGGTGTACCCATGGGCGGTGATCTGATCAGAAACGGGGATCAGGCACCCACCTTCATGATCACCGCATTGAAAGATCCGGATGCCGCTAATCTCGATCGAATCCAAGTAGTCAAAGGATGGCTGGAACCTAATGGCGAAACGAAAGAAATGGTTTATGATGTAGCCCTTTCGGACGGTCGGACCGACGGATCCGTGGCAGTGGGCAATACCGTTGACCTCAATACAGGGAAGTACACGAACAGCATTGGCGACCCGGAACTCAAAGCCGTTTGGACAGACCCGGACTTTGATCCTTCACAGAATGCCTTTTATTATGTGCGCGTCCTGGAAATTCCGACGCCCAGGTACTCCCTGCTGGATGCCATTGAACTGGGCATCCCTGTGGAAGAAACAAACCATCCGGCTACCATCCAGGAACGGGTGTACAGCTCCCCGATTTGGTATAGCCCGAACTAAAAGAGTTTTTTAATTAATCTATGATCAAAATAAGAGTTGTGAAATATTGTAGCATCTTACCGCTTTCTATGCTGGGTTTCATCTTTATGGCAGGGTGTGGCCCCGACCAGAAGAATGCGGATTCGGCCCAGGAATCGGACACGCCTGCAATGGCCGATGTGTCCGTCAACCCCGACAAGGATGTCTACTTCGGGAACCTGCATGTGCATACCCGCTGGTCGTTTGATGCGTATATCAATGGAGCTGCAACGGATCCTGAATTTGATGCGTCTGAACACGCATATTACTACGCAAGGGTGATCCAGATCCCCACGCCCCGCTGGAGTACCTATGATGCCAAGAGATTGGGTGTTGCTCCACGCGAGGACCTTCCGGTAAGCATTTAGGAACGGGCATGGACAAGCCCGATCTGGTATACTCCAAATTAAAAGACCATTCGCCCAGTAGACAGCTGGGTTACGAATTCTAAAATAAATAACAAAATAATGAAGGAATTTCTAAAAGAACCCTTGGTCCATTTCCTGCTAATTGGGCTGGGTATCTTTTACCTCTACGCCCTGGTCGGCTCCGATGATGATCCCCAGGATACCATCGTTATATCAGACAGTGACCTTACGCACCTAAAGGAGGTCTGGAAGTTGCGATGGCAGCGGGAACCCACCGAAGAAGAGCTCGTCGGGATCGTCAGTGCCACAATACGCGAGGAAATCCTCTATCGGGAGGCACTGAAAATGAACCTGGACCATGACGACGAGGTAGTCAAACGCAGGCTCGCCCAAAAGATGGATTTCTTGTCCAACGACATTTCCGCACTGGTCAACCAGGCAACTGATGAGGACCTGAGGGCGTATTACGAGACCCACTCTGAAAAATATATGCTGCCCGCCCGCTATTCCTTTCGCCAGATCATCTTTACATCGGATGTGCGGGAGGATCCCCGGCATCAAGCGGAAAATGCACTCCGGCTTATTGGGGAAGGACAGGCCCGGGCGGACAATTTGGGGGATCCCTTATCCCTGCCCGGCTACTATGAAGATATCACCGCCAACCGGCTGCAAACTGAATTTGGGGGTGACATGGGCGCTGCACTCGCAGATTTGCCAGTTCAGGAATGGGCGGGCCCCGTTCGATCGGGCTACGGGTGGCATCTGGTCTATATCGAAGAACGGGAGCCTGCCAGGGAGCCGCCTTTTGAAGAGGTCCGGGATGAGCTCGAGCGGGATTACGCTTATGAAAAGGAAAAGGAAAGCCAGCAGCGCATCTACCAGGAGTTGCGAAATGGGTACGATATTAAGCTGCAGGCACAGATATCCACGGATCTCTCCAGGCAAATAATGGAAAAAATCAATGGCTAAACAAACCGCCACAAACCTGAAGTTTCTTCTCGCCTTCATGGTCTTGACCTGGCTGCCAAAGATGGCTTCTGCTCATGAAATGCGCCCGGCCTACCTGCAGTTAGACCAAGTAGATGAAACCACCTACCGGGTCATTTGGAAGATCCCCAGGCGGGGAGAAATGGTCATCCGGCTCCAGCCGGTTTTTCCCGGGTCAGATGAACTAATTTCCGCTTCGATTCCGAAGCCCGTGGACGGTGCTATGCTGTATGCCTACACGCTCTCGACAGACAAGCCGTTACAGGGACAGGATGTCTATATCGATGGACTTGAGCGGACCATGGTGGATGTGCTGGTAACTGTTTCCTACCTGAATGGTGAAAAAGGGTCGATAATGCTAAAGCCTGATGCGAACCTCGGCACTTTTCCGGTTTCTGCCGATAAGTTAGGAGTGATACAGGCGTATACCATTTTGGGGATCGAACATATTATTTTCGGCTTAGACCACCTATTATTTGTCTTGGCGCTAATTATAATTACGCGGGGCTTTGGAAAGATAATCCGGACTATTACAGCCTTCACACTGGCACACAGTATACCACTACGCCTGGCTGTGCTTGGATATGTGTTTTTCCCTTCCCCCGCGGTGGAAGCCGTCATTGCACTAAGCATCCTCTTCCTGGCTGTCGAGATTACCAAGGTCCAGCAAGGTCAGCAAAGCCTCACTGGCAAAAAGCCCTGGCTTGTTGCTTTTAGTTTCGGCTTGTTGCACGGGCTAGGTTTTGCCGGGGCCCTTGCAGATGTGGGGTTACCCCAAACCGAGATCCCATTGGCACTCGCTTTTTTTAATATAGGTGTGGAATTGGGGCAGATTGCCTTCGTTTTGGTCGTGGTCCTGGCCATACGTTTGTTGGCTGTAAAAAAATCTTGGCCAGTCCTTCTAAAACAGGTCCCAACCTACGCAATCGGATCTGTGGCTGCTTTCTGGCTGATCGAACGAATTACCGGATTCCTATATTGATTTCATTTGCTGTCGCTGTACAATTATCCACCCGGCCAAACGACCGACAATGGTCCGGTAGTTCCATATACCTCTCTGGAGGACAATTGATGCGCAGGCAAAAGTTCCGACTAAAAACA
>JARRQA010000167.1:0-16215 GCA_037382325.1 Robiginitalea sp. | reverse complement strand
CCCAGTTGCTGGTGGCCACAGACGTAGCCGCCCGGGGGATAGATGTGGAAGATATCACCCATGTCATTCATTACCAGCTCCCGGATGAGATGGAAACCCCTGATTTACCAGCCCTGCCGGTCCTGCCACTGCGGTGGGTATAGGTTTCCGTCTCATCCGGCAGCTGGTAATGAATGACATGGGTGATATCTTCCACATCTATCCCCCGGGCGGCTACGTCTGTGGCCACCAGCAACTGGGTTTGCTTCTTGCGGAAAGACCCCATGACCAGATCCCGCTGGTTCTGACTGAGGTCTCCGTGGAGAGCACCAGCGCTGTAACCGTCTTCCATCAATTTCTCGGCCACTTTCTGACTGTCCCTTTTGGTGCGGCAGAAAATAACGGAGAACAATCCGGGATTTGCGTCCACCAGCCGTCGCAGGGCAGCGTATCGGTGCCTTCCGGAAACTTCGTAATATTCGTGTCGGATGGTATCCACCCCTTTATTCCTGGTTCCAATAGTTACTTCAGCGGGATGGTGCATGAACTCCTTGGCGATCCGGGCGACCTCCCGGGGCATGGTTGCAGAAAAGAGCCAGGTGGATTTATCTTCGGGCGTATGGGACAAGATATCCCGGATGTCCTCGTAAAACCCCATATTCAGCATCTCATCCGCCTCGTCAAGAATACAGTGGGAAATCTTCGAAAGGTCGATTATGCCACGTCCGATCATATCCTTTACCCGTCCCGGGGTGGCAGTGATAATCTGCGGGTTCCGCCGAACTTCCGTTGCCTGTTCCCGGATACTGGCACCTCCGTAAACCGCCGTAATGCCCATTCCTGGCATATATTTGGCATAGTTCTTTAATTCAGTTGTGATCTGCAGGCAGAGTTCCCGGGTAGGGGAGAGGATCAGGGCCTGGGATACTCTCTGATCCGGATCGGTTTTTTGGAGGAGGGGCAAGCCAAAAGCGGCCGTTTTTCCTGTCCCTGTCTGGGCCAGGGCTACCAGGTCTGTTTCCTTTGCGAGGAGCATTGGGATAACCTCCTGCTGTACCGGAGTGGGCTCCAGGTATCCAAGGTCCCGGATTGCGTTTTGCAGGGGTGCATTTAGCCCGAGCGATTCGAATGGATTCATGTAAGAAGTGAATAAGTAATGAGGTATACTAGCGGGAATTCGCGCAGCTCAATGGCTTAGGTTTTTACGCATAAAAGCACTGAGATCCCGGAAAGCCCTACCCCTGTGACTGATACGGTTCTTTTCCTGCAATGGCATTTCGGCAAAGCTGCAATCGTATCCTTTGGGCCGGAATACAGGGTCATATCCAAACCCGCCAGACCCGGTTGGGTGCCTTAGGATATCGCCTTCCACTTCTCCTTCAAAAACATGGTAAACCCCATCCAAAACCAGGGTAATGACGGTCCGAAACCGGGCTTTTCGGTCCGCTTTATCCTCCAAAAGGCCCAGTAATTTTTGAGTATTCGCTTCGGAATTTGCCCCGGGGCCGGCAAAACGAGCGGAAAAAACCCCGGGGGCCCCATCCAGGGCTGTAACCTCCAGGCCTGTATCGTCTGCAAAGCAATCATACCCGTACTGCTCAAAAACATGAGATGCTTTCAGTCGTGCATTCCCCTCAAGGGTGGTTGCCGTCTCCGCAATCTCCTCAGTACAGCCAATATCATCCAGGGAGAGGACCTGCAGACCCGTCGGGAGCATTTGACGGATTTCCTTTAGCTTATTCGGGTTATGCGTAGCGAAGACAATGTCTTTCATAAGGCTGCAATAGCTCTCAAAAGTATACTTTTGTCATCTAAAAATGAAGTCTATGGACAGTTTGGAGCTCCGTATGCCCCCGGCCCTGATCGCCGTGATTTTTGGAACCCTGATGTTTTTTATGGCACGTTGGCTTCCGGTAGGGAGCTTTGATTTCTTTGGGAGGCAATGGCTTGAGTGGGCGTTGCTGGGGATGGCGTTTTTGACTGGTTTGCTGGCTGTTTTAAGCTTTCTTCGCGAAGGGACCTCCCTGAATCCACACCACCCGGAATACGCCAGCAAACTTGTTACCCAGGGGATTTACAACTACAGCCGCAACCCTATGTACCTCTCCCTGTTGCTTCTGTTGCTCGCCTGGGGCCTGTACCTTGGCAATGCTTTTAATACGCTGCTTGCGGCCTTATTTGTCGCTTTTATGAACCGGTTTCAGATCGGCCCGGAGGAAAAGGTTCTGGAATCCAGGTTTGGCCTGGCGTATCGGCAGTACTGTACATTGGTCCGGAGATGGTTTTAGATTTGGAAAGCATTAAGACCTGCGGAAATCAGTATATGCTAGAATAATGCAGTTTATCGAAAAAATATTCGTTAGCTGAAGCATTGGAGTATTTTGGTCCAATAAAATTTTAAGCGAATATCTTTTCCCAATGAAAATGAATCAGTTTACAAAGTATTTTGCCCTCTTCTTTTTGATTGTATCCCTCGGTTGTAGCAAAAGCGAGGATGCGGATGTAAATGACCCTAACACTCCGGACAATCCGGATTCGGAAGTCCCCGAAGATCCGGAACGTGTGGATTATAACTTGCTCAGTGCCAATAATTCAGGCGTTACGGGAACCGCTTCTTTCATTCCTAATGAAGATGGTACCACAACTATTTATATTGAATTACAGGGGGATACGGATGAGTTACATCCAGTTACGATCAACTACGGCAATGTCGAATCGGGTGGTTCCGTTGCCATTACGCTGGACGTATGTGAATGTGCCATCAGCGAAACGGTCGTTACCCAGCTCGACAACGGTACCCCTATCACTTTTGTCGAACTGATGTCTTTTGACGGCCACATTACTATTAGTAGATAGATGCACGATATACAGGAATCCCCGTTTGCATAAAAGCAGACGGGGATTTTTTATAGGGCATTAATCCAAAGAAAGTCCTGTTGATTTCTTTTAAGAATCCCGCTTTCCTGACCCCTGATTTCTCACTATCTTCGAAGGTTGTAAGCGTAACGTTTTGGACCGTAAATACGTATTTGATTTTGACAGTACCCTTACCCGGGTGGAGGCCCTGGATGTCCTGGCGGAGATCACCCTGAAAGGCCGTCCGGACCGGGAAGAGGTCATTCGGGAAATCCAGCGCATCACCAATCTGGGAATCGACGGGGATATTTCTTTCACGGAATCCCTGGAGCGCCGGATCCGCATGTTACGGGCTCACCGGGACCACCTGCCCCAGCTCATTGAACAGTTGCGGGAAAAGATTTCAAAATCCATCGCTTCAAACAAGGCCTTTTTTGAGAAATACGCCTCGCAGATCTATGTGATCTCAGCCGGTTTCCGCGAATTTATCGTTCCCATGGTGGCGGAGTACAACATCCAGGAAGACCGCGTCTATGCCAATACCTTCGAGTTCGATGCCAGGGGTAACATTGTGGGTTTTGATGCCTCCAACGTCCTGGCACAGCACAACGGAAAGATCGAGTGTCTGAAAGACCTGGATCTCGAAGGAGAGGTGCAGGTAATCGGGGACGGGTACAGCGATTACGTGATGCGGGAAGCCGGAATAGCCCATAAGTTTTTTGCCTATACGGAAAACGTGCACCGGGAGAAGGCCGCCCGGCATGCAGACCACATAACTCCAAACCTGGATGAATTCTTATTTGTAAACGATTTGCCTAGAAACCTCTCGTATCCCAAAAACCGCATCAAGATCCTGCTGTTGGAAAATGTGCATCCGGCGGCCTTCGACAACCTTTCAGAGGACGGATTCTCCGTGCCCGCAAGATCCTGGATGCGGCCGACAAACTCATGGTGGTGGGGGCTTTTTGTATCGGCACCACTCAGATTGAACTGGACTATGCCAGGAATAAAGGGGTCGTGGTCTTCAATGCCCCTTACAGTAACACCCGTTCTGTGGTGGAACTCGCCATAGGGGAAATCATCATGCTGATGCGGAGTATCTTCCCCCGCTCCACGGAAATCCATGGGGGTACCTGGAATAAAACGGCGGCGAACTCCAGGGAAATCAGGGGTAAAAACCTTGGGATCGTGGGGTATGGAAATATCGGCAAGCAGTTGTCCGTGCTGGCCGAGGCGCTGGGGATGCGGGTTTACTATTACGATATAGAAGATAAACTGGCGTTGGGAAATGCCGTACGATGTGATACGCTGGAGGATTTACTCAACGTGTCCGATGTCGTTTCCCTTCATGTGGACGACAATCCCCACAACCGCAACCTGATCGGAAGTCGCGAAATCCGGCAGATGCGCGAGGGAGCCTACCTTATTAACCTCTCCCGAGGGTTTGTAGTGGATATCCCGGCCCTGGAAGAAGCCCTGCGCTCCGGCCGGCTCCTGGGGGCCGCCGTGGATGTTTATCCGGAAGAACCCCGATCTAACGGTCCTTTTGAGACACCCCTTCGCGGCCTTCAAAACCTTATCCTGACTCCTCATATTGGGGGAAGTACGGAAGAAGCCCAGCGGGATATCGCCGATTTTGTGCCGAACAAAATCATGGAATATATCAACGCGGGCAGTACCGTGGACGCGGTTAATTTTCCGAATATCCGGTTGCCCAAGCAGCAACAGGCCCACCGTTTTCTGCATATCCACAGGAATGTCCCCGGGATTATGGCCCATATTAACGAAATCCTCGCGTCCTATGACCTGAACATCACCGGGCAGTACCTCTCCACCGACCCGGATGTGGGCTATGTGATCACGGATGTGGACCGGGAATACAACAAAGGGGTCATCAAAGCACTTAAGGCCGTAGAACATACCCTCCGGTTCCGGGTACTCTACTGAACGCCTCCTAATCGTTGTGATACGGATCGCCCCTTAGGATGGAAAAGGCCCGATAGAGCTGTTCCACTGCCAGCAAACGCACCACCTGGTGATTGAAGGTCATTTTGGAAAGGCTGATACACTGGCTGGCACTTCGCTTCAGGGATTCCCCGTGCCCGTAGGCCCCGCCGATGACCAGGACCAGGCGTTTGGGCCCGGTATTCATGGCCTTCTGTATATGGGCGGCAAAGCCCCTGGAAGTAAATTCTTTCCCTGTTTCATCCAGCAACCATACCACATCATTGGACTGTATTCGCTTGAGGACCTGAGCGGCTTCCCGTTCTCGAAGCATTTCGGGACTCAGTTTTCCGCCCCCCCGGATGTCCGGGATAGCTTCCAGTTCGAAAGGGATATAGCGTTTCAGACGACCGGAGAAGTCTGCTATCAGTGTTTTCAGGGGGGCTGAATCCGTCTTACCTACCGTTAACAATACCAGTTTCATCTGCTAAAAATACGCCTTGGAATCCATTTGGGGAAACACCGTGCGGAACCATCGTTACACAAACATTTTACTACTTTAGTGGATCAAACCAATAAAATGATTTCACAGGCGAAATTTCAGGAGGAAATCGACCGGATCATCACCAATGCGCTACGGGAGGATGTTGGGGACGGGGATCACAGTTCCCTGGCCTGCATCCCGGCCGAAGCGAGGGGGAAGGCAAAATTACTTGTAAAACAAGCCGGCATCCTGGCAGGGGTATCTTTTGCCCGCCAGGTTTTCAGGGCCGTGGATGCCGACCTGGAATTTCAGGAGGAAATTACGGATGGGCAGCCTGTGCAGCCCGGGGACATCTCCTTTTTCATCAGTGGCTCCTCCCGCAGTATCCTGCAGGCGGAGCGGTTAGTACTTAATGGGATGCAGCGCATGAGCGCCATTGCCACCAAGACCCGGGACTACGTCAGGTTACTGGAAGGAACCGGCACCAGCGTCCTCGATACCCGCAAGACTACTCCGGGAATTCGGGCCCTGGAAAAATGGGCCGTCCGGATAGGAGGGGGGGTGAACCACCGGTTCGCCCTTTACGACATGGTCATGCTGAAAGACAACCATATCGATTTTGCCGGAGGGATCACTAAGGCGATCCAAAAAACACAGGCCTATCTTAAAAGGCATGATAAGGATCTTAAAATCATCGTGGAGGCCAGAGACCTTACAGAGGTTTCCGAAATCCTCCGGTCGGGAGGCATTCACCGGATCCTCCTGGATAATTTTACGCTGGAGCAGACGCGGGAAGCCGTACAGATGATCGGAAACCAATGTCAAACAGAATCCTCCGGGGGGATCACAGCGAAAAACCTTCGGAGTTACGCGGAGTGCGGGGTAACTTATATTTCTTCCGGGGCGCTGACACATTCGGTCTCCAACCTGGATTTAAGTTTAAAGGCAGTATAAATGGGCAAACCCCTGTCACAAAGATTGGAGGAAATTCCGCTGATAAAATGGCTGGTCAGACTTATGAAGCGGGTGCGTCTCCGGGCTTTTGAAGGGATGTCACTCTTTGATCTGGTGGTCCTTTACGTTCGCGGGATTATCCGCGGGGCCCTTTCTACCCGGGCCAGTGCGATTTCCTTCAGCCTGTTCATGGCCCTGTTTCCCTTGCTTATTTTTATCATTACGCTCATTCCTTACCTGATCCCCTATATACAAATCGGGGAGGGAAATTTTGAAATGCAATTCCTGCATTTTCTGGAAACGCTTCTGCCAGATGCGTCAAAGGACTACATTCTCGACACCTATCAGGAACTTAAGAATCAGCGGCACGGGGGGTGGTTGTCCTCCTCTTTCCTTATTTCCATTATACTGCTGGCCAATGGGGTAAATGCCATTTTTGAGGGGTTTGAAACCAGTTATCACATAGAGTTGACCCGAAATTTTTTCAGGCAGTACGCTTATGCCCTGATGGGATTAGGGCAGGACAGGTCTTCGTCTTTATTTTACTGACCTATCTCACCACCTCCGTTTTGTATTACTTCGGGACCACGGAAGGCAAAAGGACCAGGTTTTTTTCCTACGGGGCCCTGATGACTACCCTGTTGATTTTACTCACCTCCTATCTGTTCGGGATCTATATCGATAGCATCGCCCGGTACAATGAACTTTATGGGGCCCTTGGGGGGTTGCTGATCCTGATGGTGTATATCTGGCTGAATTCCAACCTCCTCCTGCTGGGTTTTGAACTGCATGCGACACTTAGTTATTTGCACCGAAATCTGGATAAGGAAGAAACGGACGCCTGACATCAAGAGATTCCGGAAGACAGGTTTGGGTCGTTACCAAAATAAAAAAGTTACGGATGGACCATTTTGTTGAAGTGCTCTTGCCTATCCCCCTGGAACGGAACTTCACCTATGCCGTGACTTCTGAGCAGACAACAAATCTCGTTCCCGGGATGCGGGTAGCCGTTCCTTTCGGGAAGTCCAAGCTCTATACCGGCATAGTGATATCCCTGCACAACGAACCCCCCGTGGCCTATGAGGCAAAAGGGGTATACCAGGTTTTGGACGATGCTCCCCTGGTTACCGAAAGGCAACTGAAACACTGGAAATGGATGGCATCCTATTATATGTGTACCCTTGGGGAGGTATTCCGGACTGCCGTGCCGGGGGTGTTCCTGCTGGAGAGTGAAACCCGGGTATTACGGGACCCTGGATTTGAAGCGGCCGGGCATGAACTTAATGAGGTGGAATCTTTGATCCTGGAGGCCCTGGAAAACCAAACTGAACTGAAGGTCCGTCAATTAGGCGAGGTGATTGACCGCAAGCATGTACTCCCGATCCTCAACCGCATGCTCCGTAAAAAGGCTATCCGCCTTCAGGAGTCCCTGGGGGAAGATTACCGTCCCAAAACGGCTAGGTTTCTGAGGATCCACCCCCGGTACCAGGATGAAAAAGCCCTGGAGGAATTGCTGGAAAGCCTCACCCGCGCCCCTAAACAAACCCAGGTTTTACTGCATTTATTCCAGTTAAGGCAGGGACAGCAAAAACCCGTCAGGAGTCGGGAACTCGAGCAGCGGGCAGGAACTTCACGCTCGGTGATCCGGGCACTTCTGGATAAGGAGATCCTGCAGGAATACGACCTCAGACAGGACCGCATCGTATACGAAGGGGGGGCTGAAAACAAGGAACTGGCCAGCCTGAACCCGGAGCAAAAGCAGGCGCTTACGGACATCCGATCCTCATTCGAATCCGGGAGGACCGTTCTCTTGCACGGGGTAACTGCCTCCGGTAAGACCGAAGTCTACAGCCATCTAATCCGGGAGTATACCGGACGTGGTAAACAGGTCCTCTACCTGGTGCCCGAAATAGCGCTTACCGCACAGCTCATCCACCGGCTGCAGTCCCTGTTTGGCTCCAGGGTGGCAGCGTTCCACTCCCGCCAGAACCAGCAGGAGCGGGGGGAAATATGGCACTATACCCGGGCCGGGGTTCAAAAGGCCTCCGTGATCCTGGGGGCCCGTTCCTCCCTTTTCCTTCCTTTCAGTGATCTGGGCCTGATCATCATCGATGAAGAACATGAAAACTCCTACAAACAATTTGACCCCGCCCCCCGGTACCATGGGAGGGACGCCGCCATTATGCTGGGAACTTTATCGGGGGCAAATGTCCTGCTGGGTTCAGCAACACCCAGTATCGAAAGTTTTTTCAATACCCAAAAGGGAAAATACGACCTGGTAACCATGAAGCACCGCTACGGCGGGGTATTGCTACCTGAAATTGAACTGGTCAACCTGGCGGATGCCTACCGCAGGAAAAAGATGAAAGGTCACTTCTCCGCCCGCCTGCAGGAGGCCATCACCGATCAGTTGAAGGCAGGCAGGCAGGTAATATTGTTTCAGAACCGGCGCGGCTTTTCACCGATTGTGGAGTGCATGAGCTGCGGGCATGTCCCGGGATGCCCCAACTGCGATGTGAGCCTTACCTATCACCAGAAGCGCGGACAACTCAGGTGTCACTATTGCGGATACCACCGGCTTCTGGAAACCCAGTGTCAGGCTTGCGGGAATGCGACCCTGGATACTAAAGGCTTTGGGACGGAACAGGTGGAAGAAGAGCTCGGGGACCTTTTTCCGGAGGTTAAAATCGCGCGGATGGATCTGGACACCACCCGGGGGAAGCACTCCCATGCCCGCATTATCGAAGGGTTTGAGGCCCGGGAGGTGGATGTTTTGGTAGGAACCCAGATGGTTACCAAGGGGCTGGATTTTGGGAATGTGGGCCTGGTCGGGATCATGAATGCCGATACACTGCTGAATTTCCCCCATTTCAGGGCTCATGAACGGTGTTATCAGCTCCTTACACAGGTAGCCGGAAGGGCGGGAAGAAAGGATTTCAGGGGACTGGTACTGGTTCAGTCCTTTAATCCCTATCACCAGATCCTTAAACAGGTCTCTACCGGTGATTATCCAGGGATGTACCAGGAACAATTATACGAACGGGAACAGTTCAGGTATCCGCCCCTGGTGCGCCTGATCAAGATTACCCTGCGCCACCGCGAATGGAACCGGGTAGAGGAGGGAGCCACCTGGTTCGCCCGATCCATGCGCATGGTTTTCGGGAAGCATGTACTTGGGCCGGAATACCCGCCGGTAGCCCGGATCCGGAATCAGTACCACAAACAAATACTCCTGAAAATCCCGGCAGGTCAGTCCCTTCCACAAACAAAAAATAGCATCAAAAGAATCGAACAGTCTTTTAATGCTATTTCTCAGTATCGAAGTATTCGTCTGATCTATAACGTGGATTATATCTGATTACACATTGCTGAGGGCTTCGGCCAGTTCCGTTTTCTTGTTACGGCTGAGAGGGATGGATCGACCCGCCACTTCAACGTTTTTACTGTTGTATTTTTCAATCCGCTCCAGGTTCACAATGTAAGATTTGTGGATCCGAAGGAATTTGTCTGAAGGCAATTGTTTTTCAAAGGCCTTCATGGTGGAGAGAATTACGATGTTGGCTTCATCGGTGACCAGTTTGATATAGTCTCCCAGAGCTTCCACCCATTTGATATCGCTTAAGACCACTTTTCGCTTCTTCAGGTTGCTTTTTACGAAGATGTGCTCCTCATCTTCATGAACCTTGTGCATTTGCTCGTATTTGGCAACAGCTCTTTTTACCGAGGCGTCAAAACGCGCCATGGTAATCGGTTTGTGAAGGTAGTCGGTTACATCGTAATCAAAAGCCCTGAGGGCGTAGTCAGGCTTCCCGGTGATCAGGATTACCTGTGGTGGGTTTTCCAGGGATTCAAGCAAGTCAAATCCGCTGATGATCGGCATTTCCACATCCAGGAAAATAAGATCAATTTCGTTGTTCTTGATGCCGTTTTTAGCTTCGATCGCATTGCTGTATTCGGCAACCAGAGCTAGGTTGGGATGATTGTTCACCAGCTTTGCAACCGCCATTCGCTGCATTGATGAATCATCCACTACAATACTCCTGAGTTTCATACATGGTTGATTTGTGGGGTTAAATCATCGACAAAGTACTCGAAATCCACGATGAACTACAACAAAAGTTGTGAACATGGTGTGAATAACTTTACAGTTGACAATGACCATAGATTTAATTAAGTACAATTATTCGGTTGTAGGTTAAGCCGCATTTTTGTTTGCTTGTAGCTATAACGAAGTTTTTTTCAATTTCTTGTAAATGCTGTGAAGAATTCTTACTTTTGCGCTCCTTTTTAAACAAAAATATATGAACCATTACGAGACTGTTTTCATTTTAAATCCCGTTCTATCTGATCAGCAGATAGAGGAAACAGCTAAGAAATTTGAGGATTTCTTGAAAAAGAATGGCGCCAAAATGGTGGCCAAGGAGGATTGGGGCCTGAAAAAACTGGCCTATCCCATTCAAAACAAAAAAAGTGGCTTTTACCACCTTTTTGAATTTACTGCCCCCGGAGAGGTCATCGCTCCTTATGAGCAGGAGTTCAAGCGGGACGAGCGCATCATGCGGTTCCTGACCGTGAAGCTCGACAAGCACGCCATCGAATGGGCAGAAAAACGTAGGAACAAACTAAAAGCAAAAGCGTAAGAAATGGCCACTTTACAACAACAGGCAAAAGGAAAGAAAGGTGGGGAGATCCGCTATCTGACCCCCCTGAATATCGAAACGACCAAGCAGAAGAAGTACTGCCGTTTTCAGAAATCAGGTATTAAGTATATCGATTACAAAGACCCTGATTTTCTGATGAAATTGGTGAATGAACAAGGTAAAATCCTGCCGCGAAGGCTGACCGGAACTTCCCTGAAATACCAGCGGAAAGTTGCACAGGCTATCAAAAGGGCCCGCCACCTGGCGCTGATGCCCTACGTGGGAGATCTTTTAAAATAATAGGGAGGAAATCATGGAATTAATCTTAAAGCAAGACGTTGAAAACCTTGGTTTCAAGGACGATGTGGTAACGGTTAAAAACGGTTATGGCCGGAATTATCTGATCCCCCAGGGAATGGCTGAGCTCGCGACTCCCTCTGCCAAGAAAGTGCTGGCGGAAAACCTTCGTCAGAAAGCCCATAAGGAAAAGCAGGCCATCGAGGCTGCCGAACAAATTGCGGAGGCCCTGAAGGTGCTCGAGATCAAGATCCCCGCCAAGGTGGGCGCGGCAGACAAACTCTTCGGTTCTGTAACCAATATTGATCTGGCCGCAGCCCTTGACAAGGAAGGTCACAGCATTGAGAAAAAGTTTATCAGTATCAAGGGAGGGGCTATCAAACGTGCGGGTCCTTATGAGGCTGAAATCAGGCTTCACAGAAATACAGAAGACTTACCCGGGAACAACTGGAAGAACTCCATACGGAATTCATCAACTTCCTCGCCACACAATCCATTACGGCGGAAGAATGGGATACCATCAAGCGCGAAAAACCGGAAGTTGCCGAACAGGAATTGGACGTATTCAGCGATCTGATCTGGGAAGGGGTCTTATCCCGGGTCGCCTATCTGGAAAACATCAGCGCAGATCACATGCACTTGTTCTCTTGCGCCGAAAAGGAAATGAAACTGATCTCCGTGCGGGTGCACAACCCTGAAGCGGATTTACGTACCCAGGAAGGATTTGACTGGTTCAAGAAAAACTGGCAATCGGATTTCGTCGAATACCTAACTGCCTCCAAGGCATACTCGGAAGATCCCAGCCTGGATAAGTTCAGTCTTATCGAACAGGGGGCGGTGATCACCAAGGGAGCCCTCTACCAGTGGTTTGAGGAAATCATCGAAATCGAATAATCCCTGAAGGACGGCTCCAATCCGCTATATTTGCAGAACTGAGCGATTTTTATGGCACAAAAACCATCTATTCCCAAGGGTACCCGGGATTTTGGCCCGGCAGAAGTAGCCCGCCGAAACTACATCATAGATACCATCCGGAAACAGTTCGAGGTCTTTGGGTTTCAACCCATCGAAACTCCTTCCATTGAGAATTACGACACCCTGATGGGGAAATATGGGGAGGAAGGTGACCGGTTGATTTTTAAGATCCTCAATTCCGGGGATTTTTTAAAAAAGGTGCCCGCGGAAATCTATGCCGGGGAAGATGCCCAGACCCTTACGCCTCTGATCAGCGAAAAGGCGCTCCGGTATGACCTTACGGTGCCTTTCGCCCGCTACGTGGTAATGCACCAGCACGAAATTGATTTTCCCTTTAAGCGGTACCAGGTCCAGCCGGTCTGGCGGGCGGACCGTCCCCAGCGCGGCCGGTTCCGGGAATTTTACCAGTGTGATGCCGACGTGGTCGGGGCCCCGGGCCTGGTTCAGGAACTGGAGTTTATACAATTATACGATCGCGTCTTTTCCGATTTGGGCCTTAACGGGATCACCATAAAATTGAATCACCGGAAGATCCTTTCAGGGATCGCCGAAGTGATAGGAGCCGGGGACCGGCTTACCGATTTTACGGTGGCCCTTGACAAGCTCGATAAAATCGGCCGGGAAAAGGTGGAAGCCGAGATGCGCCAGAAAGGAATTTCAGCAGATGCCATTGAAAGGGCGGCCCCTCTGTTTGAAATGAAGGGAAGTACCCGGGAGCAAATCGAGGCCCTCAGGGCTTTGCTGGTTGAGTCCTCCACCGGGATGCAGGGGATATCGGAAGTCGAGGAGCTTCTCTCTGAAACCGAATCCCTTGGCCTGCGGGCTGCTCAGTGCCAGCTGGATGTGACCCTGGCCCGTGGCCTGAATTATTATACCGGGGCCATTTTCGAAGTGTCGGCTCCGGCAGAGGTAAACATGGGCTCTATCGGCGGGGGCGGTCGTTATGACGATCTCACCGGTATTTTTGGCCTTACGGATGTAAGCGGAGTAGGAATTTCCTTTGGGTTGGACCGGATTTACCTGGTCCTGGAGCAACTGGACCTTTTTCCGGACGCTCTGGATCAGTCCCTGGAGGTTTTCTGCCTGAACTTTGGGGGAAAGGAGGGCAAAGCGGCTCTGAAGCTGGTCCTTCAATTGCGTACCCTGGGGATCCGGGCGGACCTGTACCCGAATGACGCCAAGATTTCCAAGCAATTCAAATACGCCGACAAGCGGAATGTGCCGTATGTCATCCTGATCGGAGAAGAGGAACTGGAAAACGGTATTTTTACTGTTAAAGACATGCAATCCGGCTCCCAGAAAGGCTATTCCCTGAAGGACTGGAAAAGCTTCGGGGAGTCCCTACAATCTTAATTTAATGGCTTTGATAACCGCGGCGTAGTATTCCCTACTGTGGGGAACGTACCTGCCTGGATTTGCCATCCCCCAAACGTCCTCGGAAAATCGGAGTAAAGGCCTCAGTTCGAGTTCTGATACTTCCCCTTCCTGCGGTTGCAGGGAAGCCAGGGGCACTTTTAGTTCTGCCAGATACCCGTAGTGAAATTCCCGGTCCAGGATACCCCCAGGGTGGGAATGCTCGGATTTATAACGCCCAAAAAAGTGAAAGCTTTCTGATTCTGTTTCAAGCCCGATTTCTTCCCTCACTTCCCTCCGGGCAGCTTGCAGGGGTGTTTCTGCGGCCTGGATGTGTCCGGCTACGGAGACGTCCCAAAGGCCTGGAAAGGTATCCTTCCCAGGGGCTCTTTTCTGCAGGAGAATGTTTCCGGAAGCCGTGTAAAACCAGACATGAACCGTAGGGTGAAACCACCCGGCCTTATGTGCCTCGGATTTCAGGGCGGTCTTTCCTGTAGGCGCCCCGGAGGCATCCCATATCTCGATGAGTTCATCCATGGAGGCATGGATTTTGGCGGGGAGTCCTAATCAAAATAACTGAAGGTTTCGCCTTCCTTTATCGTCAGCAGGGTCTCATAGATCAATCGGATGACATTTGCCACATCATCCCTGTGTACCATTTCCACGGTGGTGTGCATATACCGGAGCGGCAGGGAAATCAGGGCGGATGCCACACCGCCATTGCTATAGGCAAATGCATCCGTGTCGGTGCCGGTGGCCCGGGAAGCCGCCAGGCGCTGGAAGGGGATCCCCTTGGTTTGTGCTGTATTCAGGATGCGATCGCGCAATTTTTGCTGTACGGCCGGGGCATATGAAATAACCGGGCCTGATCCGATTTCGGTAAAGCCTTCTTTTTTCTTTTCGATCATAGGGGTGGTGGTGTCGTGGCAGACATCGGTGATGATCGCCACGTTCGGGCGGATCCGCTGGGTGATCATTTCCGCGCCCCTGAGGCCTATCTCTTCCTGCACGGAATTCGTTATGTACAAACCGAACGGGAGTTTGGCTTTGTTTTCGTGCAGCAGCCTGGCCACTTGTGCGATCATGAATCCGCCCGCCCGGTTATCAATGGCCCGGCAAACATATTTCGTTTCGTTGATGACCTGGAAGTTGTCGGGATAGGTGATCACACAGCCCACGTGAACCCCCATTTTTTCCACTTCTTCCTTGTCCTTCGCCCCGATATCGATGAAAATGTTATCCAGTTTAGGGGGTTCCTCCTTGCTTTTGTCCCGGGTGTGAATGGCCGGCCAGCCAAAGACGCCTTTTACGATGCCATTATTGGTGTGAATGTTAACCCATTTGGAAGGGGCGATCTGATGGTCACTTCCACCGTTTCGGATAACGTAGATCAATCCGTTGTCCGTGATGTAGTTCACATACCAGGAGATCTCGTCGGAATGCCCCTCGATAACCACTTTGTAGGGGGCGTCCGGATTGATTACCCCGACAGCTGTCCCGTAGGTATCTGTTAAGAAGGTATCCACATAGGGTTTCAGGTAGGACATCCATATTTTTTGTCCCTCCCATTCATATCCGGTAGGGGAGGCGTTGTTCAGGTATTTTTCGAAGAATGCAATGGCATCTTTCGTCAGGATAGTGTCGGCTTTCATAAGATTCTCTTTCCTGCAAACTTAGTAATATTCACTTTTATTTAATACCCTTTGAGAGGTGTATTCCGTACTTTTGGCAAGGCAATTGCATTGAGTAAACTATGCCTCTGAACCGAAAAATTTGGATGCTGGTGGTTTTACCTCTGGGGCTCTGTGCCCAGGTACCCGAACGCCCGCTGGATTCCCTTCAGGAAAAAATGATTATCCTGGAGGGGGATTCCATCTTCAGAAGTTCCATTGAGCTGAATGAGGTATACCTGTTCGGCCGGCTTTCTTTTGACTCTTAGAAGGATAAACTGCGATACTATATCCTGAGGCGGAAAACGCTCAAGGTATACCCCTATGCCAAACTTGCGGCTGAGCGCCTGGTGGAACTCAACCAGCGGCTGACCAGCATTAAATCCAAAGGGAAGCGCAGGCAGTATACCAAAATTGTCCAGCGCTATATCGAGCAGGAGTTCTCTGCCGAGTTGAAGAAACTTACCCGTACGGAAGGGCAGATCCTGGTTAAACTGATCTATCGGCAAACCGGGGAAACGGCCTTTGAGCTCGTAAAGGAATTACGGAATGGATGGAGGGCTTTTTGGTACCAGACCACAGCGCGTATGTTCAAGATCAGTATCAAAGAAGAATTTCATCCCGAGAGCATCCACGAGGATTACCTGATTGAGGATATTTTGCAACGTGCCTTTGCAGCGGGCCAGCTGGATCGGCAGGAGTCCGTCCTGGATTACGATTACGCCTCTCTGACCAACATGTGGGACCAGGCAGGTAAGAAGAAAAATTAACTTGGATCAAATTGAATTTTTTTCTTATCTTTAAGGTCCTTTTTGTGAAGTCCTTTCAGGCAATTTTCTAGGAATAAGCGCTTTAGCTTAATACCCGGAAAAAAAGCAAAAAATTATCAACTTTTTATAGTTGGTTTTACCAAAAACCCTTTTATATTTGCACCCGCTTTTCGGGGGAACTTAAAGGAAGTTTTTCTGGGGGGTGAGAGTAAAGAGAGAGAAGTTCATTGACATATTGACAAACAGCGTACGCTCGGTTTTTAGACGAGAACCGAGCGATGTACAAAAACAAC
>JARRQA010000166.1:0-4949 GCA_037382325.1 Robiginitalea sp. | reverse complement strand
CCAGAAGTCCTGAAAATACTTGCGGATTCCTCCCGTAGCGTCGACAGCCGGCTGGAAGGGGTTTGCGAGCTCCTGCAAACCACAATCCCCTATTACGACTGGGTGGGTTTCTACTTCCGGGACGGGGACCTAGAGGAGTTAAAGCTGGGCCCTTTTGCCGGGGAGCCCACCGAACATACCCGAATCCCCTTCGGAAAAGGAATATGCGGTCAGGTGGCCCTGAGCAATGAAAATTTTGTGGTCCCGGATGTGGCCGCACAGGATAATTACATCGCCTGCAGCCTGAACGTGAAGGCAGAGATCGTGATTCCGGTCTTCGTGGACGGGGAAAACATCGGTCAGATCGATATCGATTCCCACACCCCGGATCCTTTCTCAAAGGCTGATGAAGCCTTCCTGGAATTTGTTTGCCGGGAAGTGGGACGGATTCTTTAAAACTTTCGGGGTTTTGTTGATAACCCGGCCGGGTTTTTTCTACTTAAAGAGGTAATTTTGCTTGCCTAAACTCTTAATTACAAGCCCTTACAAATGAGTCATCCCAAAAAGGCCGCTTCGGCCCTGATTTCCGTATTCCACAAGGATGGTCTGGAACCTATCGTCCGTAAATTACACGATTTAGGCATCGCCCTGTACTCCACAGGGGGGACCGAGGCATTTATCCGTGATCTCGGGCTGCCGGTAACCGCTGTGGAAGAAATTACAGGCTACCCCTCCATTTTGGGCGGACGGGTCAAGACCCTCCACCCCAAAGTTTTCGGGGGCATCCTCGGCAGGCGGGAGCTGGAATCGGACCGGGAACAGCTCGCCCAGTATGAGATACCGGCCCTGGACATGGTCATAGTCGATCTGTACCCCTTCGAGCGCACTGTGGCTGAAGGTGCCTCTGAGCAGGATATCATCGAAAAGATAGACATCGGTGGGATCTCCCTTATCCGGGCAGCCGCTAAAAATTATAAGGATGTCCTGTGCGTGGCATCCATGACAGACTACGATGCCTTCCTCAAGCTGTTGCAGGAGGGTGGGGGCTCCACTACCCTGGAAGAGCGGCAGGGGTTTGCCGCAAAGGCCTTCAATATTTCCTCTCACTACGATACGGCCATCTTCAACTATTTTAATCGCACCGCGGACATTACTTCCCTGAAAGTGAGCGAATTGGAAGAAAGGACCCTGCGCTATGGGGAGAACCCGCATCAAAAAGGCATTTTCTACGGGCATTTTGAAGGGCTGTTCCAGCAACTTCACGGAAAAGCACTCTCCTACAACAACCTTCTGGATATCGACGCAGCTGTAAACCTGATGGCGGAGTTCAGGGAAGAGCCTCCCACCTTCGCGATCCTGAAACACAACAACGCCTGTGGGCTTGCCACCCGACCCACTCTTGTGGAAGCCTACACCGACGCACTGGCCGGAGACCCGGTCTCCGCTTTTGGCGGGATCCTGATCAGCAACTGCTCTTTGGACCGGGCCACGGCAGAAAAAATCCACGACCTCTTTTGTGAAGTGGTCATAGCCCCGGCATTTGAAGAAGAGGCACTGGAAATCCTCAAGGGAAAGAAAAACAGGATTCTCCTCGTGCAGAAGCACTGGGACCTGCCGGACACCCAATTGCGTACGTGCCTGAACGGATATCTCTATCAGGAAAAAGACCTTAAAACGGACCGGGTGGCAGACCTGACCAACGCGACAGACAAGAAACCTTCCGACCGGGAATTGGAAGACCTTTTGTTTGCCTCCAAGATCGGCAAACACACCAAATCAAATACGATTGTCCTGGCTAAGAACAAACAGCTCTGCGCCAGTGGTACGGGGCAAACCTCCCGGGTGGATGCGCTTAAGCAGGCCATTCACAAGGCGACCTCCTTTGGCTTTGATCTGAACGGGGCAGTGATGGCCAGCGATGCGTTCTTCCCGTTTCCAGACTGTGTGGAGATCGCAGACCAGAGCGGAATCACTTCTGTCATACAGCCGGGTGGCTCTATTAAGGACCAGCTCAGTGTCGATTATTGCAACGAAAATGGCATGTCCATGGTAATGACAGGCACGCGTCATTTTAAGCATTAATTTTACTACTTTTGTCGGTAAAATTTGCCCGTTCATCGGGAACCTAACTGCAAGCGAATGGGATTTTTTGATTTCCTGACAGAAGAAATTGCGATTGACCTGGGAACGGCCAATACGCTCATCATCCACGATGATAAGGTGGTTGTGGACAGCCCTTCTATTGTCGCACGGGACCGGATCAGCGGAAAGATCATAGCCGTGGGAAGGGAAGCCAATATGATGCAGGGGAAGACCCACGAAAACATCAAGACCATTCGTCCACTGAAGGATGGGGTCATCGCGGATTTCGATGCTTCGGAAAAGATGATCAACATGTTCATTAAGAACATCCCTGCCCTGAAGAAAAAATGGTTTCCCCCGGCTCTCAGAATGGTGATATGCATTCCCTCCGGAATCACCGAGGTGGAAATGCGGGCGGTAAAGGAATCCGCTGAACGCGTAAACGGAAAAGAGGTATACCTCATACACGAACCTATGGCGGCAGCCATCGGGATTGGCCTCGATATAATGCAGCCCAAAGGGAACATGATCGTGGATATTGGCGGTGGTACCACAGAGATTGCCGTTATTGCCCTTGGAGGGATCGTTTGTGACAAGTCGGTCAAGATTGCAGGGGATGTCTTTACCAATGACATCATCTATTACATGCGTACCCAGCACAACCTTTACGTGGGGGAAAGCACCGCAGAAAATATCAAGATACAGATTGGTTCCGCCACGGAGGATTTACAGTCACCGCCGGATGAGATGTTGGTACAGGGCAGGGACCTGCTGACCGGAAAACCCAAACAGGTATCCATCACGTACCGGGAAATCGCCAAAGCCCTGGACAAATCCATTCTTCGGGTGGAGGACGCCGTAATGGAAACCCTTTCCCAGACGCCTCCCGAACTGGCAGCCGACATTTACAATACCGGGATTTATCTGGCCGGGGGTGGTTCCATGTTGCGGGGTCTGGACAGGCGTCTGTCTCAAAAGACAGACCTGCCCGTCTACATCGCGGAAGATCCCCTGCGGGCTGTGGTCCGGGGAACGGGAATCGCGCTGAAGAACCTGGAGCGCTATAAGAGTATCCTTATAAAATAACCCGGGCGAAAGCATCCTGCTGGAATCTTTCCTCCCGGAAATACTTAGGGCACGTGCATGCAACGCATCATTAATTTTATACTACGGAACAAAAATACCCTGCTCTACGCGCTGCTCCTGCTCATCTCCCTCTTCCTCACCATTCAGAATAACGATTACCACAGGGCGAGGTATTTCAATTCGGCCAACTGGCTGACCGGGGGCATCTATTCTTCCTAGACCGGAATTACCCAGTATTTTGACCTTAAAAAGCAACTCGGTAAGTTACAGGAAGAAAACAGAGTGCTACAGGAAAAACTCTACAACCTGGCCAGGCCGGATTCAGTTGAGATGGATACCAGCAGTTTGGATTACGAGGTACTCTCGGGCCGGGTGATCAAAAACAGTTATGCCAATCCGGACAACTATATCACCATCAACAGGGGCCGCAGTGACAGTGTCCTGCAGGACATGGGCGTGATTACCTCCAGAGGCATCCTGGGGATCGTGGAACGGAGCAGTTCGAATTTTGCGTCTGTGCAAAGCGTGCTCAACAGCAAGTCCAACATCAACGCCAAAATACTGCACACGGATTACTTCGGTTCCCTTACCTGGGACCAGGAGGACTTCAGGATCGTACAACTGGAGGACATCCCGCGCCTTACCCCCGACCCGATGAAGGTTGGGGACACCATTGTAACCGGGGCCATGTCCAGTATTTTTCCCGAGAATATCCCCATCGGCACCATCGTAAACATCGATCTGAATCTGGCCCAAAGCCTCTATGAAATCGATGTGCGCCTTTTCAACGACATGACAAACCTCGGACAGGTTTATATCATCCGGAACCGCAAACGTCCGGAGATCCTGAGCCTCGAAAACGAAACGGCGGATGACTGACAGTTACATCTTGGGTACGATCCGGTTCATCGGCCTTGTCCTGGCTCAGGTATTGGTTTTCAACCACCTGAATATCCTCGGCAGTATCAATCCGATGGTTTATATCCTGTTCCTGTTCTGGTACCCGGTACAGGAAAACCGGACCGTGCTGATCGCCAGTTCGTTTGCCCTGGGTTTCGCCATTGATCTGTTTTCAGATACCATGGCCCTGCATTCCGCAGCAGCCATCACCGCTGCATTTTTCAGATATCCCATAATGAGGTTCGTCTTTGGCGTGAACCTGGAATTTCAGAATTTCAGGATTTCAGGGTCGACCCGTGTACAACAATTGAGCTTTCTGGCGTTATTAATTGGGGTGCACCACCTGGCATTCTTTGTCCTGGAAATTTTTAGTTTGTCGAATTTGCTGTTAATTTTGAGGCGGATTGTGTTCACCGGGATCAGCAGTTTTATCTTTTCCGTGCTGCTGTCCGCATTGTTCTCAAGACGAAGAACGTAAGTATTTTGGCGCCCTGGAGACCAGGTCCGCCACCCTTCACCGGAGACTGAGATGAAAAAACTTGTATTATCATCCATTATCATCCTGATCGGGATCACCTTTATAGGCAGGTTGTCCTATCTCCAGCTATTTAGTTTTTCCCGGGACCAGGTACTGGAAGACCCGGCCGTGCAACCCGTATATGATTATCCGGAACGCGGGTACATCTATGACCGCCACGGAGAACTCCTGGTCGCCAACCAGCCCGCCTATGATGTCATGGTCATTCCCCGGGAAGTCAAACCCCTGGACACCCTGGAATTCTGTTCCCTCGTGGGCATTACCCGGGATCGTTTTCTCAAGCGGATGGAAAAGGCACGTATCTACTCCCCTCGCCTGCCCTCCGTTCTGGTACCCCAACTCTCGAAAGAGGACTATGCCAGAC
>JARRQA010000165.1:0-8891 GCA_037382325.1 Robiginitalea sp. | reverse complement strand
ATAAAGGCCATCAAGATCCTCAATGTGGCCGGGGCCTACTGGAGGGGGGACGAAAACCGCCCACAGCTTACCCGGGTCTACGGGATTTCATTCCCAAAGCAAAAGGAACTCACCGAATACCTCCACCTCCTGGAAGAGGCCAAAAAAAGGGATCACCGCAAACTCGGCAAGGAACTGGAACTGTTCACCTTTTCCCAAAAGGTAGGACAGGGCCTGCCCCTCTGGCTTCCCAAGGGGGCTGCTCTCAGGGAGCGTCTGGAACAGTTCCTTAAAAAGGCACAGAAAAAAGCCGGGTATGAAATGGTCGTATCCCCCCATATCGGGCAGAAGGAGCTCTACGTCACCTCGGGACACTACGCCAAGTACGGGGAAGACAGTTTCCAGCCCATACACACCCCCAAGGAGGATGAGGAATTCCTGCTGAAGCCGATGAACTGCCCGCACCACTGCGAAATTTACAAGGCAAAGCCTTACAGTTACCGGGAACTGCCGAAGCGTTTTGCGGAATTCGGCACCGTTTACCGGTATGAGCAAAGCGGGGAGTTACACGGGCTTACCAGGGTCAGGGGCTTTACCCAGGATGACGCCCATATATTCTGCACGCACGAACAACTGGATTCCGAGTTTAAAAACGTGATTGACCTGTCCCTGTATGTGCTCGGCTCCCTCGGATTTGAAAATTTCAAGGCGCAGGTTTCTGTCCGCGATCCGGAAACCCCGGAAAAATACATCGGATCGGTCGAAAACTGGGAACGTGCCGAGGCAGCTATCATCGGAGCAGCCCGGGAAAAAGAGCTGGATTTTGTCATAGAGCCCGGAGAGGCGGCCTTTTACGGGCCTAAACTGGATTTCATGGTAAAAGATGCTCTGGGACGCCAATGGCAGCTGGGTACGATTCAGGTGGACTACAACCTCCCGGAGCGATTTGACCTGACCTACAAGGGCAGTGACAACGAGCTCCACCGGCCGGTGATGATCCACCGCGCCCCTTTTGGGAGCATGGAACGGTTTGTAGCCCTGCTGCTGGAGCATACCGGTGGGAATTTCCCTCTCTGGCTGATTCCGGAGCAGGCTATTGTCCTGCCGGTCAGCGAGAAGCACGAAAAATACGCTGAAAAAGTTTTAAATTCCCTGGAAAATTGCGAAATTCGCGGCCTCGTGGACGCCCGCAGCGAGACAGTAGGCAAGAAAATCCGGGAAGCGGAGATGCAAAAACTGCCTTTTATGCTCATTGTGGGCGACCAGGAAATGGAAGAAGGTACGGTTTCTGTGCGCAGACATGGCGGTGAAGACCTGGGGGCTATGACGGTGGAAGCCCTTTCGGACTTGATACAGAAGGAAATAAATAGTACCTTAAAGTCGTTTTGAAATAAGTTTAATTAAAACCCAGTAGCCATAGCAATACGAAGAAGATTCAGGCCCAGACCTAAGAGGGAGAACAAATTCCCTCACAATATTAATGAAAAGATTACCGCACCCAATGTGCGTCTTGTGGGAGATAATGTGGAAATGGGAGTGTATCCCATACAGGAAGCCCGCAAAAAAGCGGAGGAGATCGGGTTAGACCTGGTTGAAATTTCCCCCAAAGCAGATCCACCGGTCTGCAAGATCATCGATTACAAAAAATTCCTCTACGAGAAGAAGAAGCGCGAAAAGGCGATGAAAGCCAAGGCTTCCAAAGTAGTGGTAAAGGAAATACGGTTCGGGCCCAACACGGACGACCACGATTACGAGTTTAAAAAGAAACACGCAGAGAAATTCCTCAAGGACGGGGCTAAACTGAAGGCCTACGTATTTTTCAAGGGAAGGTCCATCGTGTACAAGGATAAGGGTGAGATTTTACTGCTCCGCCTGGCTCAGGAACTGGAGGATTACGGTAAAGTGGAGCAGATGCCCAAACTGGAAGGAAAGCGGATGACCATGTTCATCGCGCCCAAGACTAAGAAGTAAACACGGGAATACAGACGTAAATTTTAACCAGGAACAGATGCCTAAAATGAAGACCAAATCCAGTGCCAAGAAGCGTTTCAAGCTGACCGGGACTGGAAAAATCAAGAGAAAGCACGCCTTCAAGAGCCACATCCTGACCAAGAAGTCGAAAAAGCGGAAGCTCAAGCTGACGCATTCGACCCTGGTCCACAAATCGGATGAGGACAACATCAAGGAGCAATTGCGGCTTAAATAAGCCCAGCGTGTAATTCGGTACAATGTGTAACCATGGAGTGAGGCCCTAAAGTTTCCGTATAAGCGGAACGCCTGCTACAAAAAACAAAAGAAAAATGCCAAGATCAGTAAATTCAGTTGCTTCCAGAGCCCGCAGAAAAAAGGTGATGAAGCAAGCCAAAGGGTACTATGGAAGACGTAAGAACGTCTGGACCGTAGCCAAAAACGCGGTTGAAAAGGCGATGTCATACGCCTACAGGGACCGCAGAACCAAGAAAAGAAATTTCCGCTCGCTGTGGATCGCCCGTATCAATGCCGGGGCCCGCATGCATGGAATGTCCTACTCGGAATTCATGGGGAAGGTAAAAGCCAAGGACATCGAACTGAACCGCAAGGTGCTGGCCGATCTCGCCATGAACCACCCGGAGGCCTTCAAGGCCATCGTGGAAAAGGTAAAATAAACTTCGAACGTTTTCTCGTGAGGACCCCGGTCCCGATGTCTATCGGAACCGGGGTTTTTTATTGCCCCTGCAGGGTAAGCACCAGATGCCTGCCAGAAGCGTGATTGCGGTGTTCACACAGGTAAACCCCCTGCCAGGTGCCCAGGTTGAGCCTTCCCCGGGTTACCGGTAGCAATAAAGAATTGCCCATGAGGGAAGCCTTGATATGTGCCGGCATGTCATCAGGGCCTTCCAGGGTATGGGTATAATAAGGGGCCTCTTCCGGCACCATGGCATTCATATGCCGCTCAAAATCTGCCCGTACCGAGGGGTCCGCGTTTTCATTCAGGGTCAGGCTGGCGGAGGTATGCCGGATAAAAATATGCAACAGGCCGGTCCGGACCCCTGCAACCTCAGGGAACGCTCTTTCAACTTCCCGGGTAATGAGGTGGAATCCCCTTGGAAAGGGTTTTAGTTGTATTTCGCGTTGAAACCAGGACATAGTGTATAAAATTTAAGTTAAGTAAGGGCTGAGTACCCGGAGAAAAGTACGGATAAAATTACCTTTGCCCAGAACCCGCGCCTATGGATTTAAAAGATGTTAGACTGGTGGTTACCGATATGGACGGAACCCTTCTGGATTCCCGCCACCGCGTCAGTGACCGTTTTTTTGAGCTTCAGCGGGCGTTGAGCCAGCGGGGAATTCGGTTTGCAGCGGCCAGTGGCCGGCAGTACCAGAGCATCGCCGCGAAGCTGACCCCCATTCTCGGGGAGGTGTTTATCATTGCGGAAAACGGCGGCCTGCTCCGCCACCGGGAAGAGGAACTGTTATCCACCCCCCTTGACCCGGCCTTGAGGGATGAAGTCCTGGAAACCCTGGAGGGAATACAGGGGGCTCATACCGTTCTCTGCGGAAAGGACCGCGCCTACCTCCTTACTCCTACCCCGGCCTTTCAGGAACAATTGACTGAATATTATACCGAATTTGAGTACATCGACCTCCTCAAGGGTTTTAGAGGAGAGATCATGAAAATTGCCGTGTATCACTTCGAGAACTCCGAAGCCCATATCTATCCGGTGGTCCAACCTTTTGAGAACCGCTTGCAGGTAAAAGTCTCCGGCGCCCACTGGGTGGATCTTTCCGATCCAAAGGCCCATAAAGGGCACGCCCTGGAATTACTGCAGGATCATTTGGGAATCCCTCCTCAGGCCACCCTGGCTTTTGGCGACTACAACAACGACCTGGAAATGCTGGACCGGGCGGCCTTCAGCTATGCCATGGCCAATGCCCATCCGAATGTGCTCCAAAAGGCCCGTTTTCAGACCCGGGAACAGCACATTATTGAGGATCAGCCGGTAGCCCGGGGAATTCGGGTGCAACTCCAGTTCTGTCTTGGGATCCCCTACCCGGTGCTGGTAATCCTCAGGGTCATGCCCCCCGTAGAAGGTGAAAAATCCCCTGCCCTTGATCCCATGAATGTACCGGGCTTCCCCGTTAAGCTTGTTTTCACCCAACACGAGAACGGTGGGTTTGACCTGGTCACGGGTAAAAGCGGTTGTCTGCCCCATAAAACCTTTGACCAGGGCCGTATGGTTCTGACACAGCATGGTAGGAACCGGATCCCATTTGGCCGAAAAATCCATAAGCGTAAAATAATCCGAATCCCGGGGGATGTCATCCCGTTTATTGGTCATATCGATGGAGGAAAACTCGTACCTGCGCGGATTCCGCTCCAGTACAAAATCGGTAAAGGCAAAGGTGCTGCTGAAATCGAGTCGTTGCTGGTAATTCGGGTCTGAGGGGTCCCCGTCAAACATAGGCTCGCAAATGTCCACCCCTTCGGCCGCCAGGGCGATATCAAAACTGTCCGTGGCCGAACACATGGCAAACATAAAGCCCCCGCCAATCACATAATTCCGGATCTTGCGGGCCACAGCCCCCTTTTCTTCTGAAACCTTGTCATAGCCCAGTTTCCGGGCCAGGGCCTCTGCCTGTTGTTTCCCCTCTATATACCAGGGGGCTGCGCGATAGGCGCCATAAAACTTCCCGTACTGCCCGGTAAAGTCCTCGTGGTGCAGGTGCAACCAGTCATAGATGGCCAGTTTATCGTCCAGCACTTCTTCATCATAAACGGTCACGTAGGGAATCTCGGCATAGGTCAGTACCATGGTCACCGCATCGTCCCAGGGTTGGTTGTCCTTGGGGGAATACACCGCGATCTTGGGTGCTTTCTCCAGGATTACGGCCTCCATGTTCTGGGAAGGACTGGAGATGGTTTCCAGGATTCCTTCCGCCTCGGCGTCGGAGAGTACCTCAAAAGAGACCCCGCGGATCCGGCACTCATTGCGTATGGGTTCCCCGTCAGGCAGAAGGAAGGAACCGCCCCGGTAATTGAGCAACCATTGTACTTTCTGTTGCTTGGTAAGCACCCAGTAGGTGATGCCATAGGCCTTTAGGTGGTTCTCCTGTCCATCGGCATCCATGGGAACCAGGAGTACGGAAGCACGCACCTGCATGCCCCAGGCAAAAAGCATCAGGAAAAGGCAAATAAAAAAACGGTTGTAAAAACGCGGGGTAGGTTTGGTTTTAAAAGGGTACATCATCATCCGGATCCGTCTCGGGCACATCGTTCATAGAACTTCCAAAAGCCTGTTCCGCATCGGGTAGTCCCTTCGTACGGAACGGGTTTTCCCCCTCCGCATTCATCTTGGACTGAAATTCGAACGGGGAATCAAAGTCATCCAAATTATCAAATTTCCCCAGTTGGGCAATGAACTTTAACCGAATATTATCTAAACCGCCGTTCCGGTGCTTGGCCACGATGAATTCTGCCTGACCCTGGGTTGGGGTGCGTTCCTCGTCGTCCCACTCGTCGATTTTGTAGTATTCCGGGCGGTAGATAAACGATACGATATCGGCATCCTGTTCGATAGCCCCGGATTCGCGAAGATCAGAAAGGATGGGGCGTTTGCTGCCACCGCGGGTTTCCACGGCCCTGGAAAGCTGGGAGAGCGCTATGACCGGAACGTTCAGTTCCTTGGCAAGCGCTTTCAGGTTCCTGGAGATCGTGGAAATCTCCTGCTCGCGGTTGCCTCCTTTCTGGCTGACTCCGGAGGTCATCAGTTGCAGGTAGTCGATTACCACGAGCTTGATTTTGTGCTGGGAGGCCAGGCGCCGGGCCTTGGCGCGAAGGTCGAAGATCGAAAGGGAAGGGGTATCATCTATAAAAAGAGGTGCCTTCTCCAGGGTTTTGACCTTGACATTGAGCTGCTCCCATTCGTGTTTTTCAAGTCTGCCGGTCCGCAGTTTTTCCGAAGAAAGGCCTGTCTCTGAGGAAATCAGCCGGGTAATCAACTGAACGGAAGACATCGCCAGGGAGAAAAAGGCCACCGGGATATTCGCGTTCACGGCAATGTTCCGGGCCATCGACAGCGTCAAGGCCGTTTTACCCATCCCGGGTCGGGCAGCAATGATGACCAGGTCGCTGGGTTGCCAGCCGGAAGTGAGCCGGTCCACCTTGTCAAATCCGGACGGGATCCCGCTGAGTCCTTCCTGATTCGAGATCTCCTCGATTTTCTTTTTGGCCTGCAGCACCAGGTTCTGAGCCGTTTCGGCAGAGCGCTTCAGGTTGCCCTGGGTGACTTCGTAAAGTTTGGCCTCCGCGTTGTCCAGCAAATCAAAAACATCCGTACCCTCGTCATAGGCCTCCTCGATAATCTCACTGGAAATCTTAATCAGGCTCCGCTGAATATATTTCTGAAGGATGATGCGCGCATGGAATTCAATATGTGCCGAGGAAGCGACTTTCTGAGTGAGTTTTATAAGGTAAAAATCACCTCCCACCATCTCCAGTTTGCCCACCTGCTTGAGTTGGGCCGAAACGGTTAATAAATCCACCGGTTCGGAGGATTCGAACAAATTGAAGATGGCCTCGTAAATGTAACGGTGGGCTTCCTTGTAGAAGACATCCGGGTGGAGAATATCGATTACTTCGTCGACACCCTTTTTGTCTATCATCATTGCGCCGAGCACAACTTCCTCTAAATCAACGGCTTGTGGGGGTATCTTCCCTTTTTCCAAAGGAATGATATCCGGATTGCCGACTTTTCGGCCCACTATTGCCCTCGATTTTTCCATAGGTTCAAAAGTAGAAAATTAACGTTTAGGTAACACGGCGAGTTGGGATTCGATATTCACCGTTCATTCACAATTGGCATGTTAATAAGTTACAATTTTTTGTTGATAACAAAAAAATCCGGAGCACGCGGCTCCGGACTAATCATAACCCTTTCGTTACAAAAGGATTACCCTTTATAGACCCCCATGGAGGTATATTTTTCCATCCGTTTTTTCACCAGATCTGCTGGTGATAACTTTTGAAGGTCCCGATAGTGCTTTGCAATCTTGTTGCTGACGATCTCGAAGGTCTTTTCCCGGTCCGCATGCGCACCCCCTGCGGGTTCCCGAACGATTTCGTCTATCAATTTGAGCTTTTTCATATCGGCGGCCGTCAACTTGAGGGCTTCTGCCGCCTGTTCCTTGTATTCCCAGCTTCTCCAAAGGATAGAAGAACAGGATTCCGGGGAAATCACCGAATACCAGGTATTCTCAAGCATGAGCACCTTGTCCCCCACCCCGATTCCCAGGGCTCCGCCTGAAGCGCCTTCGCCAATGATGACCACGATGATGGGCACCTTCAGCCGGGTCATTTCCAGGATTTTGAGGGCAATGGCCTCCCCCTGCCCGCGTTCCTCTGCTTCGATACCCGGATAAGCTCCCGGCGTATCGATGATAGCAACCAACGGCAAGCCAAATTTCTCAGCGGATTTCATCAGTCGCAGGGCCTTCCGGTATCCCTCGGGATTTGCCATTCCGAAATTCCGGTACTGGCGGGTCTTGGTATTGTACCCCTTCTGCTGCCCGATGAACATAAAGGACTGGTCCCCAATCTTACCGAGCCCCCCGATCATGGCTTTGTCGTCCCGCACGTTGCGGTCCCCGTGCAATTCGAGGAATGTGTCCCCGCAAATGGCGCGAATATAGTCCAGGGTATAGGGTCGGTTTGGGTGTCTGGAAAGCTGAACCCGTTGCCAGGCAGTCAGGTTTTTATAGATTTCCTTGCGGGTTTCGGCGAGCTTTTTCTCGATCTGCTTGCAGGTCTCGGTGACATCCACGTCGCTCTCCTCCCCGATCAGCTGGCACTTTTCCAGTTGTTCTTCCAGTTCCTTAATCGGCATTTCAAAATCCAGGTATTCCATGGACATATGTGTTTTGGATGTTTGGTGGAAGCAAAGATAAACTATCTGCGAAAACCGGTTACAGCCCTGCCATTAATATCCGGGCAGAAATGCTTTACCGCTTTGCCTTCTGCAAAAGGAAAAAGCCCAGCACTCCGAAGAACACATTGGGCAGGATAACCGCCAGCAGGGGCGGGAAGCCGGATTGTTCTGCCAGGGTACCAAACACCTTGTCCATAAATATGTAAATAAAGGCCACCCCAATCCCGAAGGCGAGGTTTACCCCCATGCCGCCCCGGCGTTTGATGGAGGAAACAGCCACCCCGATAACGGTGAGGATAAAGGCCGTAACCGGCAGGGCCCAGCGTTTGTAGAGCACCATGACATAGGTATTTACGTTGGAAGCCCCCTTCCGTTTCTGTACCCTGATAAACTCATTCAGTTCAAAGAGGTTTTTCGTTTCCGCAATGTAGGAGACGGGGGTCAGATCGTCGATCTGGAAGGAAAAGACCGTATCCAGGCGCCTTTTTGTCTCGACCAGCTCGGTGTCCCCACGCAGGTTACGGCGGGTATAGGAGGTCATCCTATAAATGCTGTCGGCCGGTACCCACCGGATGTTCGCCGCGCTGATCTTGAAATCCAGGGTGCCGTCTTCCCTGAAATGCTCGAAAGTAAAGTTGTAACCGATCTGCCGTTCCGGGTCAAAGGAACTCACATAGATGTAATCCTGCTCTCCCAGCTGGTTGAAAATGTTGCTGGTTACCCGGTCCTGCCCCCTTTTTTTGAGGTATTTGTATTTGAATTCATTGTATCCCTTGCTGGCGGCGGGCACGATGAACATCCCCATGATGAACATCATCACTGCAATGATGGAAGCCCCTACCCAGTAGGGCCTCAGGAAGCGGCCAAAGGATACGCCAGAGGAGAGGATGGCCACAATCTCTGTGTTGTTTGCCATCTTGGAGGTAAAGAAAATGATGGAGAGGAACAGAAATATGGGAAAGAGCAGGTGGCCGATGTAGATTGTAAAATTAATGTAGTAAACGACGA
>JARRQA010000164.1:0-5020 GCA_037382325.1 Robiginitalea sp. | reverse complement strand
GGACATATTAACAGCTCCGACTCCTTGCATTATATGGCCTGCCTGCCCGAAGGCCCAGGGGACGCAGCAAAACATTCTTTAATAAAAGTGACAAAACCGGGGAAATACCCCGGTTTTTTCTTTTCCAAAAGGCTTTGAAAAGCCCGGTTTGCCTATGATAATTATCATAAAAGAGGGGGAGATCCGGACCTATCTTTGCCCTAACAATCCTTCTCAATCTCAACAGGTTTCTAAAAACCACATGCAATTATTCTAATCCTTTTAAAATTACTTTGAGATGAAAAATCTGGTTACGTATTTACTGTTGTTTTGCTGCGTCCCCTGGGCCTTCGGGCAGGCGGGCCATATAATGCAGGGAGTCGGAGCGGTTAATATGTCCATGGGTGGAGCAGCCACCGGACAACCTCTCGATATCTCAGGAGCTCTGCACTGGAACCCCGCCGCTATCACAACCTTTAACGAAGACACCTTCCGATTTGATTTGGGCCTGTTCTTCTCCTCCCCCGAATTGCGATCTAGTATTACATTACCCGACGGGAGTTTTATTGATGGAATCACTGAGGATGACAGGGGTAGTTCCCCCCTGCCGGCTATTGCCTACAAAGTCGGGTCTGAAACGCGCCACCACTTTGGCTTTTCCGCCTTTGGCATCAGCGGTTTCGGAGTTACCTTCCCGGAGAGTATTGGCAATCCTATCAATAACCCCCAGCCCAACGGTTTTGGTCGCGTGGAATCCAGCTACCTCCTCTTCCAGGTGGGGGCGGCATATGCATATGAGCTCTCAGATAAGTTCTCCATAGGGATACAGCCTACCTTTAACATGGGCAGGCTCGATTTAATCCCCAACCCAACGGCCAACCCGAACCAATCCGGCTACCCAAGTACGGATAACCCAAAAACCGCTTTTGGTTTCGGGGCTCAGATAGGTCTCTTTTATGATTCCGGCACGGGGTTCAAAGCCGGGGCTTCCTATAAAACTACCCAGACATTCGGGAATTTCGAATTCGATAATGTGTATCCTGATGGCACTACCGGCATCAATAGTTTCAACCTGGACTATCCGGCCATCCTGTCTTTCGGAGCAGGCTATTCAATGGGCAATTTTGACCTTGCCCTGGACTACCGTATCGTGTATTATGAAAACACCGACGGTTTTGAAGCGGTGGGCTGGACTCCAGTGGGATCAGTTGCTGGCTTTGGCTGGCAAAACATCAATATCCTCTCGGCTGGAATCCAGTACAAGGGAGTTAACCGCCTCCCAATCCGACTGGGATACACTTACAGTTCCAACCCCATCCAGGATGAGTTTGCCTTTTTCAGCATTCCTGCCACGGCCATCATCAAGAATGCCTTCCAGGTGGGACTCGGGTACGAACTCAATGATAAGTGGACGATTGACGGCGTATTCCACTACGGAGATTCAGGGAATGCCACTTCCGGGCCATTCCTTAATCCAGGGTTCGTTTCTGCTGACAACCCATTCGGAGCGGTTCCCGGCACCAATGTCTCCTATGACATGACCACTTCCATGGTAATGTTCGGTGTCAATTACTCCTGGTAAGGATTTTAAGTACTCCAAACTCCAATTAGATTCAAAGGCCCCGGCAACCCCGGGGTCTTTACTTTTCCCATATTTGAATTAACCCGTATTACGTACCTTTAGATCAAACGTCCGAAGCGGAATGCACAGAAAGACTCGGAAACGATTACTGGCTGTCTTTTTTCTTTCCTTCCTGATCTTCACAGGCTGTTATTTTATTATTGAATTCTCCACGGAGGATCGGATTTACAGGGAAGTGGAAAACATCCCCTACAACAAGGTGGGCCTTGTCCTGGGGACGGCAAGGCACCAGGTGGGCGGTGGCATAAACCCCTATTACCAAAGCCGGATTGATGCTACCATTGCACTTTTTAAGGCCGGCAAGATCTCCTATGTGCTGGTCAGCGGGGACAATGGAAGTGTTTACTACAACGAGCCCAATACCATCAAAAAGGACCTTGTGGCCGGCGGCATCCCCGAAAAAAAGATTTATCTAGATTACGCCGGGTTCCGGACCCTGGACTCCATGGTACGGGCCAGGATCGTCTTTGGACTGGATTCGGTAACAGTCATCTCCCAGGAATTTCATGCGGAAAGGGCCCTGTTTATCGCGTCAAAAAAGGACCTGTATGCCATAGGGTACGGTGCAAAGGATGTAGCCGGGTCCAGGGGACTCAAAGTACAACTTCGGGAATACTTTGCCAGAGTCAAGGTTTTTCTGGACCTGATTTTCAATACCCAACCGCGCTTTTACGGAAATCGGATCGAGATTGAATAACTTCCCAAAGTTTGTATTTTAGACGGCTGCAGCCATGAACCAATTCAAGACGTTACTGAAAAACCTGGGGCCGGGTCTGCTCTTTGCCAGTATGGCGATCGGCACCTCCCACCTTGTCCTTTCCACCAAGGCCGGGGCCACCTACGGATGGACCATGATCATCCCCATCCTGCTGGCGAACCTGTTCAAATACCCGTTTTTCGAATTCGGGATTCGCTATACGAATGTAACCGGCAGGAGCCTGATCGAGGGGTACTCCCGTCGGGGGAAAGTCTATATGTGGGTCTATGCCGTGATTACGCTGGTTACGACCTTTACGATTCTCGCAGCCCTTTATGTGGTTACGGCTGGGCTGCTGGCCAACCTCTTTAAAATATCCACCATTTCGGTAAGCTGGATTGCACTGGGGCTTTTTGGCTTTATTTCGGCGGCCCTGATCATCGGGCGCTACAAGCTTCTGGAAACCTCCCTGAAATTTGTGGTATCCATCCTGTTCGTGGCATTGCTGGCCACCACGGCACTGGTCCTTTACAAGCCTCCCGTGGAAGCGGTTCCCGGGTTTACACCACCCCCAATATTCGACTCGGTGGGGATCCTTTTTCTGATCAGCCTTATCGGCTGGATGCCCACAGCTGTGGAAGCCAGTAGCTGGATCAGCCTCTGGAGTCTGGAGAAATACAAGAGTCGGGGGGAACGACCCAGCCTGAAAGAAGCCCTGCAGGAATTCAACTCCGGATACCTCACCACCGCCCTGCTGGCAGTCTTTTTCCTGCTGATCGGGTATCGTACCCTGTACGGGACACAAACGGAGCTAAGCGGAAACGCAGTGACCTTTGCCGATCAGGTAGTATCGCTTTTTACTACCCATATCGGGGACTGGGCCTATTTATTTATTGCGGTTTCAGCCTTTGCAACCATGTTTAGCACCTGTATGACCGCCCATGACGCTATAGCCCGGGTGAGTGTGGATGTGTTGGAATACCTCCAACCCGACAAAAAGCGTTTTGTAAAGAAATGGCATTATGCCGCAGCCGTACTCGTCCTGACCGTTGTCAACTTTTTGGTCCTGACGGCCTTTAGTGCCAACATGGGAGACCTGGTCGCCCTCGCAACCTTTATCTCCTTTGTGCTGGCCCCGTTGGTGGGCTATATGAATCTGAAAAATGTCAGTAGTGACGACCTGCCGAAAAAGTATCACCCGGGCCCCGGCCTTCGGTTGCTGACCTACCTCGGCATTGTTTTCCTCTCCTTCTTTGCTGCTTACTACTTGTGGATCGTACTGATTTAAAGGTCTTTAAGGACCGTATAACATAGGTTTAACACCCAGGATTTGACTTGTGTACCGCTTTTTGTAAGCTTTGCAAAAATTTATGCTTGTATGAGGTTTATTCGAATTGATCGAAAAACACGAGTTGAAAAACGCTTTACCCCGGAGATGGGCCGCCTGTATACAAAGGTGACCTATATCCGCAAAAAATGGCTTGGGATGCCCGTCCGTACCCTTCATAAATATCGGGAAACCTATTATGGAGAAGTCAAGGACTGCAGCGACTGTGTCCTTCAGCGATAATACTTCCCCCTATAAATCATTGTAATTGACCACCACAAACGGATACCGTTCATTCTGTTTGTGTAGCATATCGAGACAATAGACCCCGTCGGTACAATTGTTGATGATCTGCTGTTCCCCGTAACCTGTTACCTCCTGGAAGGTTTCAGGGGCCACCCCCTTGGAGATAAGGTAATCGCGAATGGCCTCCGCACGTTTCTGGGACAGGTCCAGGTTGCGCGGTGCGCTTCCCCGGCTATCCGTATGCGCTTCGATCTGTATGCGAAGGTCCGGGAATTTCAGGAGGGATTCTGCCGCCTGGTCAAGAACCGCAGCAATTTGAGGAGTTATCAGGGTACTGCCGCTGTCAAAATGAAACCGTTCCATCCTGAGCAGGGTGCGGTCTGCCTGTTGCAGGACCACTGCCTCTACCGGGGTCAGTTGAATCTTCAGGGGCTGGCCGGAAACCAATTCCGGGTTGAGGGCCGTACCCCCCAGGTCCACGGTCTCGAAACGTTCACGCCCGGCTACCACCCGTACGTCCTCCCTCCAGGGAATCTCCATACGAAACATCCCGTCTTCGCCGCTGTAGGTTTCCCTGATTAATTTCCCTTCCGGGTCATAGAGGCGCACAAAGGCCTTTTCGATACCAATTCCGCCCGGGTCCTGAACGGTCCCGCGGACCACCAGGGTCATTAACCCGGGTTTTTCAGATACCCTGAAGCCATAGATATCGTCGCTTCCCTGACCGCCGGGGCGGTTTGAGGAAAAATACCCCTGATACCCCCCCTGGGGATTCTCCCGGATAATAAACCCAAAATCATCCTGGGGTGAGTTGATGCCGGGGCCCAGGTTTACAGGGATGCTGTAATAATCTCCTTCCAGCACCTCAGACTTATAGATGTCCATCCCGCCCTGTCCGTAAAAGACATCAGAGGAAAAAAAGAGGCTCCCGTCAAAGATAAACGGGGCAATCTCATTGCCGGGAGTGTTGATTTGCGGCCCCAGGTTGACCGGTTCCGACATGATCTGCCCGCGGTTCGTGTATACGTAATACAGATCTGTACCTCCATAGCCCTTCTCAAAATCGGCAGCAAAATAAAGTTTGCCGCTCCCATGGTCGTAAAACGGGTAATAAAAAGAGGTACTCAGG
>JARRQA010000163.1:4595-14532 GCA_037382325.1 Robiginitalea sp. | reverse complement strand
TCCGGCAGGTCAAAAAATTTCTCAACTTCCCCGTAGAGTTTTTCCACAAGTGAATCCGGCAGGAAATGGCCGCTCAGGGCAACAAAACCAATGTCTTCAAAGGCCTTTCCGATGTGTTTTACAAACGCACTCTTTCGGGTAGGATCTCCGGAGGTAAACTCCCGCAGATCCATACTGGGAATGGTATTCATGGGCATCTCTTAAAATAGGTCCCCAAAGTTACTAATTATTGCCCACCTCCTCCGGGATTGTGTAGATTTGTAGATTGTGAACCGCTACCGATATTGATGACTTCAATGGATTTCAAAGAGTACGAGGTATCTGAAGACATACAGCTCAGGCTGTACAGGGACATGCTGCTCTCCCGTCTGATCGAGGAAAAAATGCTGATTTTGCTTCGGCAGGGTAAAATTTCAAAATGGTTTAGCGGGATGGGGCAGGAAGCCATCGCTGTGGGAGTCACCACGGCCCTGCAACCGGATGAATACATCCTGCCGATGCACCGGAATCTCGGGGTCTTCACGGGGCGGGGCATCCCCCTTCACCGACTTTTCGCCCAATGGCAGGGTAAAGCCAGTGGTTTCACCAAAGGCCGGGACAGGAGCTTCCATTTCGGTTCCCAGCAACACCGGATTGTCGGGATGATATCGCATCTGGGCCCCCAGTTGGGGGTAGCCAATGGAATTGCCCTGGCGCACCGGCTTAGAAAGGAGTCAAAAATCACTGCCGTATTCACGGGGGAAGGCGGGACCAGTGAAGGGGATTTCCATGAAGCCCTGAATATCGCATCCGTCTGGGACCTCCCTGTACTCTTTTGTATTGAAAACAATGGATATGGGCTTTCGACCCCTGTATCCGAGCAGTATCGTTGTGAACATCTTGCAGACAGGGGGGTGGGATATGGTATGGAAGCGCATATCCTGGAGGGAAACAACATCCTGGAGGTCTATACCCGGGTAAAGAAGCTCAGCGAGGAGATGCGAAAAAACCCGAGGCCTGTCCTCCTGGAATTCAAAACCTTCCGGATGCGGGGGCACGAAGAAGCCAGTGGCACCAAGTATGTTCCCAATGAACTGATGGATCACTGGGCGGCAAGGGATCCCCTGGAAAACTTCGCATTCCACCTTCGGGAGAGCGATATCCTCAGTGAGGAAGAAGAAGTGCGCATCAAAAAAGAAATCGCCCGCACAATCAATAAAAACCTGAAGATAGCCTTCGAGGAATCTCCGGTTTCATTTAATCTAACTGATGAATTAGGTGATGTATTTCATCCATTTGAATACAAGGAAGTTACCTGTAGTTCTGAAACCAAAAATATTCGACTTGTAGATGCGGTTTCAGAAGCCCTGGGTCAATCCATGGAACGACATCCGGATTTAGTGTTGATGGGGCAGGATATTGCTGAATACGGCGGTGTTTTCAAAGTAACGGAAGGTTTTGTGGAAGCATTTGGAAAGGACAGGGTTCGCAATACTCCGATATGCGAATCTGCTATCGTTTCCACGGGCATGGGACTGGCGATAAACGGAATGAAGGCCGTTGTGGAAATGCAGTTCGGGGATTTTGTCAGCAGCGGCTTCAACCCCATTGTGAATTATCTGGCCAAAATCCATTACAGGTGGGGGCAACCCGCAGACGTCGTCATCCGGATGCCCTGTGGAGCAGGGGTAGGGGCGGGGCCCTTTCATTCCCAGACCAATGAAGCCTGGTTTACGAAAGTCCCGGGTCTGAAAGTGGTGTACCCGGCATTCCCAGCAGATGCCAAAGGGTTGCTGACCACTGCCATTAACGATCCAAACCCTGTTCTCTTTTTTGAACACAAAGCGCTCTACCGGAGTGTTTACGGAGAAGTGCCGAAGGAGTATTATACCCTTCCCCTGGGGAAAGCCCACCGGCTCCGGGAGGGTTCCAGAGTCAGTATTATTACTTTCGGAGCCGGGGTGCACTGGGCCCTGGAAACCCTTGAGGAATTGGGTTTCGAAGAAGCAGACCTGCTAGACCTTAGATCCCTCTGTCCCCTGGACACAGAACAAATTTATGAATCCGTAAGAAGGACGGGGAAGGTCCTGCTGCTTCAGGAAGACAGCCTTTTCGGGGGGGTGATGTCAGATATTTCCGCCCTTATTTCCGAACATTGTTTTGAGTATTTGGATGCCCCTCCCAAAAGGGTGGGGAGCCTGGAAACACCCATTCCTTTTTCCAGGAACCTGGAAGCCGGGTACCTGCCAAGGCAACGCCTGAAAGCAGCCCTTGAGGAACTTCTGGCCTATTGAGACTGCTTTTGAGGGAGTCCCCGAGAAATAGTTACCTTCCCCATGTGGAGCAAAGAGAGGTGATCATTATTGGAGCGGGCCTCGCTGGCCTGACTGCAGCTACAGAGCTCGCCAGGGGTGGGAGGGATGTCCTTGTTCTTGAAAAACACCACCTGCCCAGGCACAAAGTATGCGGGGAATACCTTTCCCTTGAAGTTGTACCTCACTTATCTGCTTTGGGCATTCCCCTGGCGGATGCCCCGAGGATTGAGAAGTTCCTCTTGTGCAGTTCCAGGAATTCGCAGGTTCGTAGCAGGCTTGATCCGGGAGGTGTTGGGATCAGTCGGCATGCCCTCGATTACAGGGTGTACCAGGCGGCCCTTAAAGCCGGGGTGACCTTCCGCTGGGACCCCGTTGAAAAAGTCCGTTTTGAGCAGGGCCGGTTTCTGGTGTTTTCAAGGGACAAGACTTTTAAGGCCAACCAGGTCCTCGGGGCCTGGGGGAAGAGAAGTTCCCTCGACAGAGCTCTGGAGCGCCCCTTTTTTAAGGCATCGGGTCCGTGGCTGGGCATTAAAATGCATTACAGGGCTTCCTATCCTTCCGACCAGGTGGGGCTTTATGCTTTCAAAGGCGGCTATGGCGGACTTTCGGTCACCGAAACCGGGGCCGTTAATTTTTGCTACCTCATTCACAGGGATCGTTTTCGGGACACACCCAGCCTTGAGACCTGTACCACAAAGCTTTTGGAAGAACATCCCTCCTTGCAGGAAGTGCTCGATGGCGCAGAACCCCTTTTCGGACAGGCCCTCAGCATTTCCAATGTCTATTTCGGTAAAAAAGAACTCTGCAGGGACCACGTCCTGATGTCAGGGGACGCTGCCCGACTGATACATCCGCTCAGCGGGAACGGCATGGCCATGGCCATTCGTACCGGTAGCTTACAGGCAGGACTGGTCGAACAGTTCCTTAGCGGAGCCCTTTCCGATCGCAAAGCCCTGGAAACCGCCTATCGCCACCTATGGAAAAAGGAATTCGGCCCGCGCCTCAGGGTAAGCGCCTGGCTACAGGGGCTGCTTACCAACCCAAAACGGATGGAACTCGGCATTCAGCTGGCTACCCGGAGCCCGTTCCTGCTTCGGAAACTCATACGAAAAACCCATGGCCGATTATGAACAGCCTACCCTCGTTTCAAAAAAGAAGTAATGCACCGGAGTGGATGGATGATCTCACGCATCCGACTGAGGAGATCAACCAGGCGCTGGCAGATATCAAAAAGGTCAACCGTTGGCTCGGGGGCCACCGGGTCAGCATGCATGGACTTAAACCCTTCCTGCGCCGGAAACGGAAAACCCCTTTGCACATCCTGGATATGGGATGCGGCAATGGAGAGTTCCTGAGGCATTTGGGCAGGTACTGCAACCGACAGGACATACCCGTCAGCCTTACCGGTTGGGACCGAAACCCCAGGAGCCTGGAATGGGGGGAACAACACGATAAATCAGGGGAAATCCGCTATGAGTGCCGGGACATCCTTTCCTTTCCGCCCCTGCCGAAGGGGGAGGTGGTCATCGTTTGCAACCTGTTCCTGCACCATTTCACAGATGCCCAGATCCTGGAGACGCTTAAGACGTGGCGGGATATGGGCTGCCGTGCGATTGTAGTGAACGATTTGCACAGAAACCCGCTCGCATATTATTTATTTCATGTTTTTGGGTTTATTTTTAGGCTTTCCAGGATGGCCCGCCACGACGGCCTTGTTTCAATTTTGCGTGGATTTACCCGGGAAGATCTTAACTCTTTTAGGCAGGATCTCGGGGCTAAGAGCAGCTTTCGGTGGAGATGGGCCTTCCGTTATCTCTGGGTGCTGGATTTCAAATAGTATACATGACAGATGTCCGCATAAAAGGGGCCTTTAAAGCCCTGCCGCCTTACAGTCGTTCCACAGAGGAAATCCTGCCGGTGGTTCCCGGATGGCTGCAGGGGGAGCCGGACCGCCTGATCCGGAAGGCTGTCAAAATTTTTGAAGGGGCCGGTGTCGACCACCGCTACGGCATCATGGATGTGGAAGAGGTTTTCACAGAAACGAGCTTTGAGGATAAAAACCAAATCTATATCCGGGAGGCCAAACGACTGGGGGAATCCGTCCTGCGTTCCGCCCTGGAAAGCTCCGGTTGGGCACCTGACAGTCTGGATTACCTGATCACGGTAAGTTGTACGGGAATTATGATCCCCTCTCTGGATGCCTACCTCATTAATGCGGTGGGGCTACGGGGCGATATCTACCGGCTTCCCATAACCGAAATGGGCTGCGTCGCAGGGATTTCAGGTCTGATCTACGCACACCAGTTTCTCAGGGCTTTCCCCGGGAAACGGGCCGCCCTGATAGCCGTGGAGAGCCCGTCGGCCACCTTTCAGCAATGGGACCATTCCATGGCAAACATCATAAGCGCTGCTATTTTCGGGGACGGGGTTTCCTGCGTGTTGCTCAGCTCTGAAACCGATGAAACGGGCCCCAGAATCCTGGGAGAAGGAATGTATCATTTTCCCGATTCCACCCATTTGATGGGGTTTGAACTGAAAAACACCGGATTGCCATTGCTGCCCATTTCAGGCCAATGCTGGTCCCTTTTCTCAATACCTATGGAAAGGACGTGGCAGACCTGGACTGCCTGATTTTCCATCCTGGAGGCCGGAAGATTGTTCAGACGGTGGAATCCCTTTTTGAAGGGCAGGCCGCTGACCTGTCCGATACCAGGGAGGTCCTGCGGCTTTTCGGAAATATGAGCAGCGTCACGGTCTTACACGTGCTCCAGCGCTTTCTCGAAAAGGATATCCCGGAAGGTGCCCTGGGGTTGATGCTCAGTTTCGGACCCGGGTTTACGGCCCAGCGGGTCTTGTTGGAATTTTAAAACAATACTGGAAAACAAGAATGAATTATGCACTGGTTATAGGAGGAAGCCGGGGACTGGGGCTCGCAACGGTACAAAAGCTGCTATCGGAAGGGATCCCGGTTATCGCCATTCACAGGGACTTCAAAAAAGACCTGCCGGAGGTGTTGGAGGCTTTCAGGGCTTTCGAAACAATGCCAACCCCATTCCACGCGATCCACAGGGATGCCATACGCAAGGCGGACAGTATTCTCATCACCCTCAGGGAAATATTGGGAGAAGAAGGAAAAATAGGATTTCTGGTACACAGCATTGCCCGGGGAAACCTGAAGCCCATGGCCGGCAGTTCGAACAGAGAAACCCTTACCGCAGATGATTTTGCGATTACCGGACAGGCCATGGCATTCAACCTGTATACCTGGGTACGTTCCCTTTATCGGGAAGGGCTTTTCGGGACCGAACCGCGCATCATTGCCTTCACCAGCGAAGGAAGCAAAAGGGTTATCCCGGGTTACGGGGCTGTTGCGGCTGCGAAAGCCGCCCTGGAAGCCATCGTTCGACAAATCGCTGTTGAGTTTGCGGGCCGGGGCCTGCGGGCGAACTGTGTACAGGCCGGGGTCACCAATACGGATTCCCTGAGAAGAATCCCCGACAGCGACCGGCTGATCAGCGTTTCCTTAAAACGGAACCCCTCCGGAAGGCTGACACTGCCTGAAGACGTAGCCAACGTCGTCTACCTGTTGTGCCGGGAGGAGGCCTCCTGGCTAACCGGGAATGTGATCAAAGCTGACGGAGGGGAAAGTCTTTGCTGATGCCACAACCGGATTTTTCACATATCATCGAAAGATTGCCGTATGCCCCTCCTTTCTTATTCGTAGACGGGATTACACGGCTCGATTCTGAAAGGGTGGAAGGCCACTACCATTTCAGGGCAGACAGCCCTTTCTACGAAGGTCATTTTAAAGGGGCGCCTGTAACGCCCGGGGTGCTGCTTACGGAATGCTGTGCACAAATCGGGCTGGTTTGTATGGGGATTCACCTTCAGGAAGGAGATTTAGCCTCAGGTGAAATAGCCGGGATAGCGCTTTCGGAGGCCCAAATGGAATTTTTGCAACCCGTGTATCCGGGGGAGACGGTCAGGGTGAAAGGACAGCGGATCTACTATCGTTTTGGCAAACTAAAATCCGCGGTCCGCCTTTACAATGAGGCGGGGGTACTGGCATGCAGGGGCACCCTGGCCGGGATGATTAAAAGGGCTGAGAAATGACCCGACGCGTTGTCATAACCGGAATGGGAATTTGTGCCCCGAATGCAACAGGGCTGGATGCCTTTGAACAAGCCATGTTTGAGGGGGTTTCGGGAATCCGCCGCGTCCCGCTTCTTCAGGAACTCGGTTTTCGCTGTCAGGTGGCCGGTGCTCCTGAGGTCTCTGAAGCTACTTTAAATACGTACTTCACAAAGCTGGAACAGAAAAGCCTCAACTGTTCAGGCCTTATATACGGTACCCTCGCAGGGATACAGGCCTGGAAGGACGCCGGCCTCGAACTGGAAAACGGGACGGACCCGGACTGGGATACCGGTATAATTTTTGGCACCAGCGTCCTGGGGGTCGATAAATTCCGTGAATCCATCCTCCGGGTGGACGCCGGTCAGGTTCGCCGTTTGGGAAGTACATCAGTCCCCCAGACCATGGCGAGCGGAATCAGCGCGTTCCTGGGGGGCAAATTGGGTTGCGGCAATCAGGTCAGTACCAATTCCGCTGCATGCAGTACCGGTACCGAGGCAATCCTGTTGGCCTATGAGCGGATTAAGAGCGGCAGGGCTGTACGCATGCTGGCAGGAAGCTGCAGCGACAGTGGTCCTTATATCTGGGGTGGGTTTGATGCCATGCGGGTAGTCCCTTCACAGTTTAATGACACTCCTGAATCCGCAAGCCGCCCCATGTCTGCCTCGGCCGCAGGTTTTGTTCCCTCAAGCGGGGCGGGGGCCTTGCTGCTTGAAACCCTTGACAGTGCCCTGGAGCGCAAGGCACCGATTTATGCAGAAGTCCTGGGGGGAACTGTCAATTGTGGCGGGCAAAGAAACGGGGGCAGCATGACCGCATCCAATAGCGCAGCTGTGCGAAAATGTATCCGCGGGGCCCTGTTGGATGCCGGGGTCAGGCCGGAATCTGTCGACGTGATCAATGGGCACCTTACCGCTACGGCAGGGGACCCCGCCGAGATCCGCAACTGGAGCGAAGCCCTGGGCAGAAAAGGAGCGGATTTTCCATATATCAATTCCTTCAAAGATGTCCTCGGACACGGACTGGCCGCCTCCGGAAGCATGGAATGCGTGGCAGCGGTGCTTCAGTTCAGAAATAACCGGTTGATCGGCAACCGGAATTCCAATGACCTGCATCCGGAAATTGAAGCTTTGATAGGGCGGGATCGCGTACCTGCAAAAAACACTTCCTATAACTTCAACATACTTGCAAAAGCGAGCCTTGGCTTCGGGGATGTCAACGCATGTGTTATCTTTAAGCGCTTTAACCCGTAAGAGTAATGGCGCAACCCAAGTATTTCGAAGAACTCCTGGAAATTGTCAAACCCTATTTACCCGGGGATGTGGATGAGGCAACTATCCGGCCGGAGAGCCGTTTTATCGATGATCTGAATATCAATTCATCCCATCTGGTGGATATTGTGCTGGATGTGGAAGACCGTTACGACATCCGCCTGGAGGACACCGAGATGGAGGAAATGCGTTCCGTGGCCGATGCCATTCACCTGGTCCGCACCAAAGTAAATCCTTCCCAAAACCAGGGGTAGTGATCTTCCGAATAGACCTTAGCGCTCTATAAAACAAAACCCCTGACAAGACAAATGCTTCAGGGGTTTTAGGTACTGTTTGGCCTGCGCCGATCAGGAACGACTATTCATCTTTTGTTTCCGCTTGCGCAGCTGTCGCTCCAGATCTCCCACAGCCTCAGCAATAGAAGCCTCAAAACTGCCGTGGCTCGCTTCCGCAAAAAGTCTCGGACCAGGGGCGCTGATGCGGATGTTACAAATCTTTCCTTTATCCGGGCTGGCGGTATTTTCTTTTCTGAAAAATACATCTGCCCGGATGATAAAGTCGTACTTATCAAGCAGTTTATTCAGTTTTTGCGCGGCCATGATTTCCAACCTGTCGCTTGCCTTTACTGCATCGTATTGAAAGTTGATATCCATGCACTTGGTTTTTTGTTAAAATACACTGACTTCTACCAATTTCCAAATTTCAGGGGTGCTGATTTATGACATTCATCATAGGTTTATTTTACCATTAGGTTATAAAATTGTCACCTCTTGATATTCTGATTTTTAGCCCGTGGAAAGTGTCTTTAAAATCGTATCTTAAAGGAGCGAGAATTTTCATGTTAAAACCACTTTTTCGATGCCTACTGATCCCCTTGGGGAATTGTCCTCTACCCGGCTGCCCTTCAGCGAACAGCTCCTGAGGTTAAATCGACTCAGAAAGCACCTGACAAGCGTCCTGTACAGGTATTCGTTAGAACCGCAAACAGAAGAGGCCTTCCGCCAAAGGGAAGATCTCAGGGAGGAACTCAATGCCCTGGAAGCAAAATGCAGCTATTTTGCCGGTCTGCTTAGAAGGGGTGGGGGTGTCCTGGAAAACCTGAAAAAAGACCTTGCCAACCTGTTCTATGAAGTTAACCGCCTGGAAACAAAGGTGAGCAAGTACCGGGACCGATGCTAAAACTCGCCAGCATTTTCCTCCTCAATGTCCTCTTCCTTTTCCGGGATATAAACAGAGGCGAGTATTCCCCCGGCCAGCGAAAGGACGATAACGGAAAGTGAGAGCCATTCCGGAACTTTGATGTGGTGGGACAATAGCATTTTGATTCCTACAAAGGCGAGAATCACGACCAGGCTGTAATTGATAAACCTGAATTTTGTAAGCATACGGGAAACCAGGAAGTACATTGACCGTAAACCGAGAATCGCCAGTATATTGGAGCTGAACACAATAAAAGGGTCCGCTGTTATGGCCAGAATGGCAGGAATGCTGTCCAGGGCGAACAGGATATCGGTAATCTCGATAATGACCAGGGCCAGCAGCAGGGGAGTGGCCGCGGTAATCCCCATGCGCTTGACGACAAAATGGTTCCCTTCAAGTTCCGTGGTAATGGGGATAATTTTGGTAATCTGCTTGAAAATAAAGGATTCCTTGGGCCTGAACTCATGATCGCCGGCTTTGATCATCTTATAGGCAGTGTAGAGGAGAAAGATCCCGAAAACATATATGATCCAGCCTATTTTGTTGATCAGGGCCACCCCGAAAAGGATCATCAGCGCACGAAAGACAATGGCCCCCAGTATACCCCAGAAAAGGACCCTGTGCTGATAGATCGGGGGTATGGCAAAAGCGGAGAAGATCACCGCAATGACAAAGACGTTATCGATGCTCAGCGATAATTCGATAAGATACCCCGTAATATACTTCAACACGGCACTACCTGGCTCAAGGCCTGTGGGGTTATTTACCAGTCCTTCTGAAAACAACCAGTAAATAACACCGCTGAAACTCAGGGCAAGGGTGACCCAAACGGCAGTCCAGGTAGCCGCTTCCCTGGAGCGAATTACATGGTCTTCTTTGTTGAAAATTCCCAGGTCTAGGGCAAGGAAAATGATAATAGCAAGAATAAAAATGACCCAGACCCACATGAAGGTTATGAATTTTGGGTAAATATAAGAATCGAATTCCAGAGGGAATGAGAATTCCGTTTCACTTTTCCTCCAGCAGTATCCAACATCACCT
>JARRQA010000163.1:0-4563 GCA_037382325.1 Robiginitalea sp. | reverse complement strand
AAGGCTCCGTCTTCCTAAGGCGGAGTTATCCGCAGATGTCTGTCAGGGATTGAGGCGCTTCCTTTAGAAGATGGGAAAAACGTTAAAGGAGATTCAATGGGCCGTACCCGTCGCACGGTACCGGTACTGGCTGTAACCCAGCAGGAACAGGGACACCAGACCACACAGGAGAAACCCGAGAAACATTGGGTAGGCGGTATCCTTTACAAAACTTCAGATCCAGGCGCTCAGCGCCACTGAAATCGCCGAGGCCATAAAGCCGGTGATGGCAGCTCCCAGGCCGGCAATATGACCGAGAGGTTCCATCGCCATGGCCCTCAGGTTTCCAAAAAGGAACCCAATAGTAAAAAACTGCAGGCACAGGAACAGCATCAGCATCCAGACAGGGGGATTGGATTCCCCCTGGAAAAGCAGCACATAGACCAGAGAAATAGCGGTGAAACTAACCAGGGATACCCCAATGAGCCGGCGCATGCCCATGCGGACCACAAGGGAACCGTTCAGGAAGGTGGCGGCCCCAATGGTAACAGCCAGAGCAGCGAAAAGATAGGGGAAGAGGTCTGCCATCCCATACTGGAGTTCAAAGATCATCTGTGAGGTACTGAGGTATACCAGAAAGGAGCCGGTGATAAATCCCCAGATAAGGGTAAAAATAACCGTGCGTCGGTACTGAAGTACTTCGCGAAACCCGCGCACCAGAATAATCGCCCTGAAGGAGGTACGATTTCTCACCGGGAGCGTCTCAGGTTGCCGCAGCCAGAACCAGAGGGCAACCAGAAGGCCGAAACCCACCTGAAAATAGAAAATAGCCTTCCAGCCAAAGGCATCCAGAATACCCTTGCCCAGGGTAGGGGCCACCACGGGGACGAGGATGAAAACCACAGTAACAAAGGACATGATCCGTGCCATGTAATCCCCGCTGAATTTATCCCGTATCATGGCAATACTTATCGTCCGGGGAGCGGAAAGCGCCACTCCCTGCAAGAATCTGCCAAGAACCATCAGGCCGAGACTCTCAGAGGCAACACACATAAAGCTGGCAAGGATAAAAAGGCCGAACCCGACATATACCAGGGGTTTCCTGCCTACACTATCCGAAAGTGGTCCAAAGAGCAGGGGGCCGCTCCCAACACCCAGGAAAAAAAGGGTTACCAGCCACTGGTTCCTCGCAGGATCCTGGTTCCCCACCGCATTGCCGATCAAATCCAGGGCGGGCAAAAGGGCATCCAGGGCAAGTGCCACGGAAGACATCAAAGCCGCCATCAGGGCGATAAATTCACCTTGGTGCTGGGTTTTGTTTTGCATCCGGCAAAGGTAGGGGAATTCCACAAGACCTCTCTTAAATGGATACGAATGAAGTCGTATCTTTAACGATAAATTCACACGTGATGAAGATCAGGATCGAAGACAATTCCGTGCGTATGAGGCTCCGAAAATCCGAGGTTTCAAAATTATCCGAAGAAGGTCGCCTTTGTGCCGCCACCGTGTTCCCGGAACAACAATTTGAATATTGCCTCGAGGCCGACCCGGGCACAAAAGATTTAATCGCTTCCTTTTCCGGAGGAAGAATCACCGTTCGCATGCCCGAGTCATGGATACATGACTGGCCCGATTCCCCAAAAGTGGGATTTGAAACATCCTTAGAAATTGGCACTGCCAGCCTGCATATCCTTATAGAAAAAGATTTTGTCTGCCTGGACCGGGATCCTGAAACCCAGAAAGACCAGTTTGCAAATCCAAAACAGGGAAAGATCTGACTCCTTGTATAAGACCGGGTCAAACCACCTCCAACTCCCTTATAGTTTGGACTATTTTGCCAGGTGAAGCCGATAGACCAGCCGCAGGCTGCCGATAAAGCCATCGGTCACAGAGCGGTTGAGCGGCGTACGGGTATCGTTAAAAAAGATGTTGGCAACGGAAAGGCCCGCCTTGTCCCGGGCATCGTAAACCCGGTAAGAACGAAAAAAGGAATACCCTGCCCGCACGGCCATCAACAGAGAAGCTCCTACCTTGAATTGCAGGTAACCCTGCAGGTCATTCGAGATCCGTTGTACATAGGCGGGCCCGAACTGGGAATTCTCAAAATCATGAGTGGAACCCAGACCATCAAACACCAATCCGCCCCGAAGGGATCGGGAAATCCTGAAGTTTACATCGCCCTGGGCCGGCAGGTACAGGCGAACCTCCCAGGGCTCTTCCGGCCCGCCGAGGTACCCTCCCAGAATCGGAACGAACATCCAGCCATAGGACTCCTCACTCAAATACAACCCGAGGCTGAAGGCGGTTTCCCCGGGCTTTGTCCTTTCAAACAGGTGCAAAGTCGCCAGTTGAAATCCATCACGTGCATTTTTAAGGGCTGAGGAGAGGCGGGGGATGACCAGGTGCATTCCGGTCCATCCGTTCCCGTAATCAAACCGGAGGCCCACTCTGGGGGCAAAGGAATAAAATGCGATGCTTTCAGGGCTCGTGGGAGCCACCTGCAGGCGGTTCAGGTACAGGTTCATCCCTGTCATCAGGACGGGACCCTTTTTCAAAGGGACCGGGAGGAGCAGGGACAGATCGGCGTGCTGAATATCCGTCTGACCCTGCCCGCCTTCGAAATCTGCATTGGAGCTGTATCCATAGGAGGCAGAAAAGAGATCGATATAAGACTGGGAAATGCCTGGGTAACCGGAGAGCAGCAGGGTAAAAGACAACAGCAGAAACCTATTTGTCAAGGGAGGGGACTTTTCAACAAGATACCAAAAATATTGTCCGGGATTGATAAGAATGAATCATCATCAACGCAGAAAGATCCGATAAAAAGTAGATTCCTGTAACAATAGGGGACAGGTGGCGACTAAAAAATACACCCGGATACGATCCTTTAAACCTAAAAGCGATGAACCGACTTTCCAGAATTCTGTTGATATGCCTGTTTTTAACGCCGGTACTGAACATAGCGCAGGAATTCACCACTGCCCAATGGCAGGCGGATTTAACGTTCCTGCAGAAAACAATTCACGAGGAATACCCGTTCCTTTTCAAAAAGACCACTCCGGAGGCTTTTGATACCGCAGTGGCAGAATTGCAAAGGTCCATTCCACAAATGGAATCCCATGAAGTGATGGTAGGCATGGCGCGGCTGGTGGCTTCCTTCGGATATGGGCACACCGTCCTGGGATACTGGGAAAACAAAGTCCCCCTTCACGAATTGCCCGTGGTTTTGTACCACTTTGACGACGGAATTTACCTGCAGGGAGTTCATCGCGATTACGAAAATTTGGTCGGGAGCAGGTTAGTGGCCATAGAAGGGGTTCCAGTGGAAGAGGTATTGAAGCTGATGCGACCGGTGGTCCCCGCAGAAAATGAAATGTTTGTTAAGGCCTATGGAATCCATTACCTGCTGTTTCCTGAATTTCTGCATGCCCAGGGGGTTATTCCTGCCCTTAAAATGGATATAGAACTCACTCTGGAGAAAGAGGGTGAATTAACCCATGAGACGTTAAAAGCAGTACCGTCTGAGCGACCGAACCGACAGTACGGCATGGTGATTCCAGGGGAGGAGTGGGTCCCTTCACGGGATCAGTCTGAAACCCCGCTTTATCTTAAAAACCTGGATCGCATCTATCATTTTGAATACTTACCGGAACAAAAAACGGTCTATGTCCGCCAAAGCCAAATTCAGGATGAGAAGGACGAGGACATCCCGACATTTTACGCAAAGGTATTTGATTTTATCGCTGATAATCCCGTGGAAAAATTCATACTGGATGTGCGACTCAACGGGGGAGGGAACAACTATAAAAACAAGCCGATTGTCAAAGGCGTTATCCGGACAGAAAAGATTGACAAACCCGGGAAGTTTATCGTAATCATCGGGAGGAGGACCTTCTCAGCCTGCCAGAACCTGGTGAATGAACTCAGCAATTATACCAATGCGGTCTTTATAGGGGAACCTACAGCCGAAAACATCAATTTTTATGGGGATAACCGTCCGGTTTCCCTGCCAAATACAGGGATTAATGCCTATATATCCTTCGCCTGGTGGCAGGACAAACCCCAATGGGAAAACGGCCCATGGCTGGCGCCTCACCTGGCCACGGGAATGACTTTTGACCAGTACCGTTCTAACCAGGACCCGGCCCTGGAGGCAGCCCTCCAATTTTCGGATTCCACCTTTATTCTCGACCCCATGGAACACCTTACGCAGTTGTTTACTTCGGGAAAAGTAGAAGCCGTGAAGACCGAAGCCGCACGAATGATCAAGGATCCCAACTATAAGTTTTTTGATTTTGAATCGGTGCTCGATAAAACCGGAACAAAACTTTTAAAAAGCAACCAGTTACAGGAAGCGCTTTTTATTTACTCCATGATCTCTGAATTCTTTCCCGATTCCCCCTGGATCTGGATTCGGTATGGAGAAACACATCAGAAACTCGGGGACCTGCAAAAGGCGTCCCGGGCCTACCAGAAAGCCGTAGCCCTGGATCCTTCAGGGGAAGCCGGGATGGAGGCTGCAAAACGCCTTGCCAACATGGAAAAGCAGCCTGAATAAGGGGCCTGAAACCGCATTGCAGAAAG
>JARRQA010000162.1:0-5122 GCA_037382325.1 Robiginitalea sp. | reverse complement strand
TAAAGGGTTGCCAATTGCTGACCCTTTTGGATTTTCTGGCCCTCAAAGTGGATCTTCAGGGATTCAATGCGTCCGTCGAAGTAACTCGACTGCACGGTTTTCGCCTCCTGGTCTTCCGCGATCTTTCCGGACAGGGTAATACCCCCTGCCTCACCTTCCATGCCCTCACCGACCCGCGTGGTACGTATATTAGCCAGGGCCATGGCGTTTTCAGTCATCCGTATTTGTCCGGTTCCCAGTTCGTCTGAGGCAGTTCCCGCCGGGATGAGTTCCATCCCGCAAATAGGGCAGTCCCCGGGTTCGGGTTGCATAATTTGCGGGTGCATTGAACAGGTCCACATCTGCCGCTGGTTCGCATGGTCGTGTTCGGCCTCCTCCGGGACTCCGGAATATTCAGCGGCCTGCCCGGATCCCCCGAAAATCAAATATCCCGCCAGCAATCCTGCTGCTAAAGCTCCTGAAACGTATATCCATTGTGTGTTTAACCTTCTTTGTTTTTCCATGGTCTATAAAATTGACACTTCATTATTTTTTTCGCCTCCAGGCACGAAGGGTAGGCGAACTGATGTACCACAGGACAAAACCGCTGATTACGGTAACCAGTCCCATAAGGGAAAACGCCCTCAAAAGGGTGGTATTGAAATCATCCCGGGTATTGTAATCCATCGTATGGGTCATCCATAAAAAATCGAACCAGCGCCAGTTGCGGTGCCTCACGGTTTGAAAGGCCCCATTAGCCACAGCCACATATGCCTTGAGGTTTTCCGGAGTTGCATACCGGATCTCATAAGCAGGGAGTGGTTTTCCGCGGTATTCGTGATGGGCATCCACCTCCCGGATCATTTTAACCTCTGTCACCTCCAGGTCCGGACGCATATGCCGGCTGGCCACCTGCAGGGCTTCTTCCGGGGATATGCCATTGCGCTTCTCCCCGGTGCGGGCATTATACAACGTTGCCTCATCAATCCAGTAATAGGGATTCCCGCCTATTTCAAGAAGCTCCAGGGAACGTACCGGTTGGTCCAGTGCCAGCAGATCTGTCCCCGGCAAACCGGTAAAACCTGTTTGCAGGATTTCGCCCCTTTTGAAATGGTCCCCGTGGATTTCATCCAAATCCGTCCAGCTGAAATACAGGCCGCTTAGGGTCCACAGCAGGAATTGCAGCCCCAAAAAGATTCCCAGGTACCGGTGTGCCTTACGGATCCACAAAGCTGTTTTTCTGTTATTCATCACTCATCGATTTTTTGGGTGCGCAACCGCAGTGCATTTCCTATGACGGATACCGAACTAAAGCTCATGGCCAGGGCCGCAATCATGGGGGAAAGCAACAGGCCAAATACTGGATAGAGAACCCCCGCCGCTACAGGGACGCCAAGGGTGTTGTATATCATGGCAAAAAAGAGGTTCTGTTTAATATTCCGCATTACTGCCTCGCTCAGGTTGCGGGCTTTCACGATTCCCTGTAGATCCCCTTTGACCAGGGTAATCGAGGCACTCTCAATCGCCACATCGGTACCCGTACCCATAGCGATGCCCACATTACTCCGGGCCAGCGCCGGAGCGTCGTTAATACCATCCCCGGCCATGGCGACGATCCTGCCCTCTCCCTGCAGTTTTTCAACCTCATGCATCTTGTCCTCGGGCAGCATGCCAGCCCGGAAACCGGTTAATCCGAGTTCCTCTGAAACCGCCCGTGCCGTATCCGGGTTATCCCCCGTCAGCATGATCACCTCAACCCCTTTTTCCTGCAGGCTGCGGACCGCCCTCGCGCTGGTCCCTTTGATCTTATCGCCAATGACCACATAGCCGGTTACGGTGCTTCCAAGTGCCAGATAGGAGATGGTCTTGCCCTGCTTCTGAAAGGGTTGCACTTCCTGAAGCATGGCTTCGGTCAATGCCGCTCCGGCCCGCTGCATCATCCCCTCATTCCCGAGGGAGGCTTTTTTTCCGTTGACAGTTCCTTCCACCCCGCTCCCGGTAATGGCAGAAAACCCGTCTACATCCAGCAATTCGACCTTTTGCTCGCGGCCATATGCCATGGTGGCCTCTGCCAGCGGATGTTCACTGAAGCGGTTCAGGGAACTGATGTATTGCAGCACTTGTTTTTCGGAATCAGCCGGGCCCGGGGTGAACACCCCTATCCGTTCCACGGTGGGCTTTCCTTCCGTGAGGGTCCCGGTCTTATCCACGATCAGTGTATCCACCTTGTTCATTTTTTCGAGCGCCTCTGCGTTTTTAATGAGTACGCCATTCTGAGCCCCTTTGCCCACACCAACCATCACAGACATCGGGGTGGCCAGCCCAAGCGCACAGGGACAGGCGATGATCAACACCGCAATGGCATTGACCAGAGCATAAACATAAGGCGGTTGGGGACCCCACAGGGCCCATACCACAAACGTGATTACCGCTATCAGGACCACGATGGGCACAAAATAGGCGGATACTTTATCGGCAAGTTTCTGTATGGGAGCCCGGCTCCGACTGGCCTGGTTTACCATTTTGATGATCTGAGACAACAGGGTGTCCGATCCGACTTTTTCAGCCTTCATCAAAAAAGACTGGTTCCCGTTCAGCGTCCCGCTGCTTACCTGTTCCCCGTCGCTTTTGTGGACCGGTATGGGTTCGCCCGTGATCATAGACTCGTCGATAGAGGCAGCACCCTGGGTGATCACCCCGTCCACGGGGATCTTATCACCGGGCTTTACCCGGAGGATATCCCCGGGTTGTATCTGTTCGACGGATACCTCCTCCTCCCGCCCGTCTGTTACCCGGATGGCCCGGTTCGGTGCCAACCTGAGCAATTCCCGCACGGCAGAACTCGTCTTGCTATGGGCCCGTGCTTCAAGGACCTGCCCCAGAAGGACCAGGGTCAGGATAACCGTGGCTGCTTCGAAATAAACGTGGACCGTTCCCGCTTCCGTTTTAAACTGGGAAGGGAAAAAATCCGGGAAGAGCAGACCGAAAAGACTGAATGACCAGGCCACTCCAGAGCCAATGCCAATGAGGGTAAACATGTTCAGGTTCCAGGTCCGGATGCTGCGGTACGCCCGGCGGAAAAACATCCAGGTCGCATAAAACACCACCGGCAGGGACAAGGCAAACTGAATCCAGTTCCAGTACTTCGGCTCCAGTACCGAATACAGAGGGTTCCGTCCAAGCATATCACTCATGGCTATCCCAAAGATGGGCAGGGTGAATGCCAGGGCTATCCAGAACTTGCCAAGCAGTTCCCTGTAGGTTTTATCTTCCGCAGACAGATCGGGTTCTTTTGGGACCAGGTCCATCCCACAAATGGGACAGCTTCCCGGTTGGTCCCTTACCACTTCCGGATGCATGGGGCAGGTCCACATCCCGGAGGAAGCAGTGATCGTGTTTTGCTCCTCCACCAGATCCATCCCGCATACGGGGCAATCCCCTGGTTCTGAATAGGTCTTGTCTCCCTCACACTGCATCGGGCAATAAAAAGTTCCCGTCCTCTTCCCTTTTGGAGTTTGTGGAGCCTGATGTGCCTGCTCCGGAGGCTCTCCGGGCATATGGATGCTGTAGTGGCCCCCGATCCCATTCAAAGCTTCCTGAAAGGCTTCCAGCGGAAGGTGCTCGTCCATTTCGATGACGGCCTTTTCATGTTCCAGATCCACACTGACGCTCGAAACACCTTCCACCCCTGCCAGAGTGGTTTCAACGTGGGAGCGGCACCCCATGCAGGTCATCCCGTGTATGTGATAGGTGTGTTTCATTGCTGTATGCTCATAAATTGGTTTTCACAGTTATACTCAGCGGATCGTCGTTTATCTTAAGAGCCCTTCCTGAGAGGATCTCCAAATGAACTAATTACCCTCCAGATCCCGAAGATGTTTTTAAAGCGCCCCATAGGTTTTCTCGACCTTTCCACAGCGCAACATGGCATCCCCGAAATACGGATTCAGTATTTCCTGAGAATCCGAGAACCAAAAAGCCCCGGTATTCTCAAATGCCATGGGACAAAATTGCTGATATACTCGTCCTGAATTTAAGTGTGACTCCAGGTAGGGTACCATGGCCTTGTTCAACGCGAAGAAAATGTCCCGTTGCTCACGAAGTTGGTCGCTTTCGGAGAGCCTGGAAATTTCCTCGGAAACTTCTGGCATACCTTCCAGGGGTATTTGTGTCATTTCCCCGGCAATCTCCCCTGCCTTTGCAGGATCGGAAGCCACAAGGGCTTCTTGAAGCGTAAGGTAGCCTTTAAAAAATATATTAAGTTCCTCCTGGTCAAAAGTAACCCCAGTGACATCGGATGGACTTTGGGTCGTACCTGTAACCGGAGAAGCCTCCTCAACTGCGGGGGCTTCCTTTTTCTTTTCTCCGCAGGAGACCAGCAACGCAAAGACAGCAACAGAGCCGGCCAGGGTTCTTGAAACTCTGGATTTTAAAATGCTACATTTCATAGGTATTTGAATTTAAGTGAATTAATTAAAGTTTTTTATTCCGTTTGTCAAGCACGGAGCCTGATCTAAGGTTATTCTGTGATATATTTAATCAGGGCCGTTTGTTCATAATACATCCGGGTTGCGTCGATTTGGTCCATCTGGAATTTCAACTGAAGTTCCTGTATGTCCAGCACATCATTGAAATCGATGGTGCCCGTTTCGTAATTCCTCAACAGGATCTGCTCGGCGTCCCGGGCCTGTTTCAGGTTGCTTGTCTGAGTCCGGTACCGGATCCGGGCGGTGTTCCGGCCAGCCTTTGCCCTGGCCAGGGCCGTTTGCAGGACATTGAGTCGTTCCTGTTTGAGGGATTCCAACTCCTTTTGACGCAGTTCATTTTGTTTCGAACGCGAGTCGTACCGGTTGTTGAAAATGGGGATGTTCAGGGATACCATAGGCATTACTATATCCTTGCCATTATCGCTGAAATCAAGGCCAGGTCGTTCCGCCACGGGTATGTAGTCCAGCCCGAACCCGAAGGTAGGGGCTCCTTCCTTCTGATTGAGCATTTCAGCGCGGGTAACCGATTCATACAACTTGTCGTAACGAAGCAATTCCGGGTTCAGCTGCAGGCTGTCTGCCGAATCTGGGTCGGACTCCGGTACAGTCACCCCGGATATAACCGGTACCTCCCTCCCTGGATCCTTGTTCAGGAC
>JARRQA010000161.1:0-6828 GCA_037382325.1 Robiginitalea sp. | reverse complement strand
TTATTAAAAGATCACTCAACACGCCAGGGAGGCTGCTTGCGATTAGTCCCTGCATGATACAAAATAAGGCAGTTCCCATCCGGGTCCGGAAGGCGGGCTTCCCGCCAGAGCCAACGTTTATCTTCAGGCAATTGCTCAAAGCGAAACCCGGCTTTTTGCAACTCATCAACCCAGGCATCCAGACGATCGCTCTCAAAATATACCCAGATTCCTGCTCCTTCCGGCAGGGAATCTACCCGATGTACCGAAAAGGTAGCTTCTCCCTGCGGGAGTTCAAATCGGGCATAGTCCGGTAGCGCCTCAACGATGAGCTTCATACCCAGTCCGGTATAAAACGCTATGGAGCGGGAGACATCCCGGGCAGGAACGGTTACCTGGTTCAGGTTCATATGCGTGGTCCGGGTTTACTTCGGCAATCCGGATTTTATGGATGCCAATTCGGCGCTCAGGGCTTCAAAGCGTTCCAGTGCATCTTTTCCCGGCAACTGGTCGGCCTGGTTCATCATGGAGTAGAGGTATCGCCACTGATCGGCGAGCATGGGTTGCATATAAATTCCCTCCTCGGTTTCGATTTGTGCCAGGGCTTCCTCCAAAGCTTCCAAACGGCTTTCCGATGTCTGGGAAAGGGCTTCCTTCCCTTTTAAATCCGCAATCGATTTTTCGATCTCCTCCCGAAGGCGGTTCGTTTCCGTGATCTTATCCCGGATTTTCAACTGGAAATCCACCTGCGCATTCACATCCCTTTCGGTTACCCCTGCGGCGAGTACCCGCGGGTCCATGATCAGGTCGAAGGCCTGGCTGCTCTGCCGGTCCCCCACAGTAAGTACCGCCCTGTAACGACCGGGTTTCACCATAGGCCCGTTCCGGTAACGCCTTCTTGCAGACGAATACCAAGGGCCTGCCTGAGTCATGTCCCATCGGAAGCGGTGCAAACCGGCCTCATTCTTCAGGGATTCGGTAACCAAAAATTCTGTGAAGTTGGTCCCCATATCACGGACGGCGCGATCTCCGGACTGGGGGATTGAATCGCTTGAGAATGCGGTCAGCACGGTGCCATTTGCATCCCTGACCTCCAACTTGACAGGGGTTTTGGCTTTCTCCGGGAGGTAATAATCCAGAATCACAGACGGCCTGGGATAATCCGGTCGGTCGCTTCCCCAGGCCCCTGAAGGAGTCCGGTAACGTACGGTGGTCTTCGGTTGGAATATGGTCGGGGCATCGAGCCGTTCCAAATCCGTTTGCCGCAGGGTAGTGATGTTGTCCAGGATCCAGAAAGCTCTTCCCATCGTAGAAAGAACCAGATCCCCCCGATGGATTTTCATATCGGTAATGGGGGTTACCGGAAGGTTTTGCTGGAAGGATTCCCATGTAGTCCCGTCATCCATAGAGACATAAATGCCGTATTCGGTCCCCGCAAACAGCAGCCCTTCCCGCTCAGGGTCTTCCCTTACCACTCTGGCGGGGAAATCCTCAGGAATCCCATTTTTACCGTCGGTCAGGAGTTTCCAGCTCCGGCCGTAATTCTCGGTTTTGTAGATATAAGGTTTTGAATCCCCAAGCTGGTACCTTAGGACAGCTACATAAGCCTTTGCTGAATCGTGGGGAGAAGGTTCCACCGCGTCCACCCTGCCGCCGGGCGGAAGGTTTTTTGGGGTAACCTCAGACCAGCTTTGGCCCCCATCCCGGGTCACATGAACAGGCCCGTCATTGGCTCCCACCCAAATCACGCCTTCCTGCACCGGGGATTCCCGGATCGCATAAATGGTGCTGTAAAATTCCTCTCCTGTTATGTCCCGGGTAATCGGGGATCCGGAAATGACCTGCTTGTCCTCTTCGAAAGCGGTGAGATCCGGGGAGATGATTTCCCAGGTTTTTCCCTCATCCATGGTTTTATGCACATACTGGGAGGTATGGTAAATCACCTTCGGGTTGTGGGGGGAGACGTGAATGGGGGAAACCCGCTGGAACCGGAATTCCAGGTCCTTCGGGTTATGGCCGTACATATTCCCTGCGCCCACATAATAGGATTGTTCCGTGCCGGTTCGCTTGTTATAGACAGTGAAGCGGCCTTTGCAGTTTGAATACACGATATCCGGATTGGTGGGATGCGGGACGGCCGGACCGGTTTCACAGCCTCCTGTATTCTGGATATAGCCGATTCCGGATGCCTGTACGCCATAAGGCGGCATACTGGGAACGGCTACCGTGGAATAATTATCCTGTTGCCCCCCGTAGAGCCAGTAGGGATACTGGTTGTCCACTTCCACCTGGTAAATCTCGGCGGTAGGCTGGTTAAACTGTGTAGACCATGTCTCCCCCCCGTTGTGGGTGACGTTGGCACCTCCGTCATTACTCTGTATGAAAAGGGAGGGGTTCTCCGGGTTGATCCACATATCGTGGTTATCCCCATGGGGAGGGCGCATCCGTTCCCAGGTCTTTCCCCCGTCTTCAGATTTAAAATACCCCGTGGCCATGGCATAAAGGCGATCCGGATTCTTTGGATCCACTTTGATATTGGTATAGTAAAAGGGCCGGGTACGGATTCCGTTGTGGGAGGAAACCTGGGTGAAGGACTCCCCCTGATCCGTGGATTTGTACAGGCCGCCCTCTTTCCCCGGGGCCTCCACCAGGGCGTAGACGATCCTGGAGTCCGAAGGGCAAACTTCAATGTCAATCTTTCCGATAAGCTCCCCGGGAAGCCCGTTTTGGATTTTGGTCCAACTGGATCCCCCGTCCAGGCTTTTATAGATGCCTCCCTCCTGAGGAGTCCCTCCGCTGATAATGGTCCAGGGCTTTCGTTCTGCCTTCCAGGCAGCGGCAAAAAGTACGTTCGGGTTGGTGGGTAGAAATTCCACATCCGAAACCCCGGTCTGATCGGAAATAAACAAGACCTGTTGCCATGTTTTTCCCCCATCGGTGGTTTTGTAGAGTCCCCGCTCCGGATTTGACTGGAAAGCCTTGCCGATGGCAGCCACATATACCGTATTGTAGTCGCCGGGGTGGATCCGAACTCCACCGATTTGACCTACTTCGGTCAGACCGATTTCCTCCCAGTGCTTTCCGGCATCGATGGATTTATACATGCCACGCCCCTCAATCACATTGCTTCTCAGGCCGTCAGAGCCTGTGCCTACGTAGATGATGTTCGGGTCGTTCTGCGCTACGGAAATAGCCCCGATGGAAGGGGTTTTAAAAAATCCGTCCGAGATGTTCTCCCAGCGGGTCCCGAAATCTTCGGTTTTCCAGACGCCGCCCCCGGTGGCCCCAAAGTAAAAGGTGCCAGGCTCGGAGACTATCCCCGCAACGGCGGTGACGCGCCCCCCTCTGTAGGGGCCTACATTGCGGTACTGAAAAGCTGAAAAATCCTGAGCAAACAGGGATGTAAAGGCACATAGAATAACGGTAAGGGTAAATAAGGATCGATGCATTTTGAGGGTGTTAGTATCATTTGGAAAGATACGGATTGTTGTCGAAAAGTTTGCAAAAGACGACTGAGGAGATCAGGGTGTTACCTGCTACGGAGAATCTCTAGCCCCTTCCCTACAGATCTTAAAGAAATCGCCAAACTATTCTGATATTTTTGTACATTAGATTGTTAATTCTTGGAATCAAACAAACATTATACTTATGAAAAACTTGTTTAGATTACTTTTGGCTGCAGGACTTTTTCTTGCACTTTCAGGACAATCCTATGCTCAGGAAAGTTATGGGGGCGCCCTGAACACTTTTTTAAAATTTGGTGACAACGCCAGTATTGGCGGAAATTTTGAATTCCAGGTGGCCCCAAGCCTGACGCTTTCTCCTGAAGCCCGGATCTGGTTCTCAGGGGATAACAACCTGGCCCTCGGCGGACGGGCGGATTACTACCTGGACAGCCTCTTTGGCCTTGTCGAGCCATGGGATATCTGGGTTGGTGCAGATGCAGGATTCATCACCGGGGACGGGGATGATGATTTCAGTCTGAACGCTCACCTGGGTATTGAATACAAGATCACTGATTTTATCGGGATCATTGCAGAATTCGGAGGAGGTACGACTTCTTCAGGAGGAATTGGGGTGGGCTTCCACTTCTAACTCCTTGATCCCTTTGTAAAATAATGGAGAAACCCTGTAAAAAATTTACAGGGTTTTTTCTTTCCCGTCCCTGTTATTCTTCCGCAGGGATTCGTGCGATTTGAAAGTGCAGGGCACTAATGTATCTTTAAAGATGGGGAGGGGGGGCGCCCCCTTTTTTTACTACTTGAGTTTAACAAACCGATAGCGTCCGTTAAAGACCACCTCGGGGAGCCCATTTTCGAGATTTACTTCCACGTCAGCCCAACTTTCCAGATCGATAAAATGTTCAGTACCCAACGGGCTAAGGGTATTGCGTTCCCCGTTATTGGGATCAAAAACCTCCAAAGTCCCGTCCCCCAGGGTTACCTCTATTTTGTAATCTCCGATATCGGGAACCTGGAAATCCAGTTGGTATTTCCCGCTAAAGCGAATCAGGGAATCCAACGGCTGTGGTTTCAGGATAACTGTTCTTTGGTTGCTAATGCCCCACCCATAGGTAGCCGAAATCGACCGCATGATTTCCCCCATCAATGCGACACCCCTGTCGGCATTGGTCATCACCACCATGGCATTTCCCCTTCCGGCGAACGCCAGCATGTTATTGGAAAAACCTTGGTTCTTTCCCCCATGGCCAAAAAGCAGGGAATCACCCTCTTTCTTAAGGGCCGGCCCCAGGCCCCAGTCGCCTTTGTGTTTGGTGAGCATGGCCCGGATGGTTTCGGGTTTTAGGATACCCTCTTCCTTACCGTTGTAACCTTGCTGTATTTGAAGGCAATATCTGCCCAGATCGGAGGGGGTGGTCCACAACCCGGCAGCGGCCTGTTCCGGATAATTATGCCAGAGGCCATCCACCATTTCCCCCTTTGCATTATAGGCCGCACTGGCATTCAGGGCGTATTTGGATCCAAGAGGTTGCTGGTAAGTACTTTCACTTAGTCCCATAGGCCTGAGAATATGATCCCGCATATAATCTTCCAGGTGTTTCCCTCCCCATTCAGGACCTGGATAATACTGGGAAAGGGCTCCTCCATACCGTATCCCGGAAATCCGTGGACAGTCATCCCGGCCGTATGGGTCAGCAGCCTTCTCAGGGTGACTTTCTCGTTTGCCGTATAACGGGTATCCGGCACCTTCCAGTCCCTGAGATAGGTGTTCACATCGGTGTCCAGATCAATGCGACCTTCTTCCCAGAGCTTCAAAACGGCAAGGGCTGCCAGGGGTTTGCTGATGGAGCCCGCCTGGAAGAGGGTTTGCGTGGTTACCTCCTGCCCGGTTTGGGTATTGGCCAGGCCATAGCCCTTAGCCCAGTGGAGTTTTCCGTCCTTTACCACTGCAATACTCACCCCGGGAACATCGTAGTGTTTCATACGCTCCTGAAGGCTATAGGACGTAGTGGGCTGCCCCTCCGCAATAACAGCCGGCAGAAGCCCGTGTTCAACAGCATTGATTTCTTTTTGTAAGTCGGGTTCTGATTTCTTTTCACAACCTGCTGCGACCAGGATCAGGAAAAACAGAACAGGAAGGATGTAAAGGGATTTTGATCTCCGCATATTCCGAAAGTATGGCAGTTCCATTAACTATTTAAGATATAATTCCCGGAAATGTTTCATGTGCATTCCGGGCAGCATCATCTTCCAGCGGTCTTCTCTTGGGATGATCCCCTTGGATACCAGACGGGAGCCATCCGTCCAGGTACGATAAAGAAGCAAATAGGCGATGATCAAAACGAGAAAGGCCGTAAAGCCGATCCACTCCGTCCCGTAGAGATAGAGGATGATCACAACCGGCAGGAGAATTGCCAGATAGTAGATAAAAAGGTTTTTCAAGGCAGGCGGATTTTAACTATAAAGTTACGGAATTTCCATGCCAAAATTCTATTGTTGTCGTAAATCCCGAAGACCGGAATCCGTTCCTAACAAACCCCGGGCGGTCAGACTACCTTACCCTATTTCGTCATGGATTCCTAATCACCTCAAGCCATCAGGGTTCAATAGACAGGTACCGGTTTCATGAGAGGATGGTCTGGGTTTGACCCTACCGGTAGTTTGGGATATTCTTCCCCAGAATGAGATCCCGGTGTACCGTCCAGATATCATTCTCCCACACGGGGTATGAGATACCGGACCCGCCCCGGTTGGACATTCCTCGCCGCTCTTCTTCCGTCAGTAAGGGGTCATCCTCAAAATGGAACGAATCCAGGTAATAGGCATTCCTTCCCGGTTCCTTTACCGTAAGGTGAATATGTTCCGGCTCGCTCCGGCTGGGGTAGGCTGCCGGACGAAACGTGTAAAAGGTATACCTCCCATCTTTTTGGGTCCTGATCCATCCCCGCACATATCCATGAACCCGTCCCCATCCGGTCTCATTTCCCCTGGTTTCATAGATCCCAGTTCGATGGGTATGGTAGATATACAGAATGATATCAGCCGCCGGGGTATGGCCATCCTGAAGATAGACGGTTCCCGTTAGTTTTAATTTGGGTTCGGTCTCCTTAAAATCCGGGAGGGTGTCCACGGGGGAAAGGACACGATCCCCGTATTCATAAATGGCCTCACACCCTTCACAGGGGCCTCCCACAGGATCAGCGGGCCGTTCAGTGATCTGTGCAGTAGCGACCAGCCCTGCTATCATTAGGAGATATGTCCATGGATGTTTCATTTTAGTTTCCTGCCGTGTGGAGTCCCATACCCTTTAAAATACGAAAAATCGCATTATTCTGGGAACCAATGAAGTCGGGCAACCCTTATTTAGTGCTTTTTAAGTGCAGGTCCG
>JARRQA010000160.1:0-9291 GCA_037382325.1 Robiginitalea sp. | reverse complement strand
CCTTAAAGGCGGATTCCTTGATAGACGGCAATGGTCTGTACATCATTCCAGGTTTGTGGGATATGCATGTACATGTGAGGCAATTTGAACAAACTTTCTTTCCCTTATTTATTGCCCATGGGGTAACGGGTATCCGCGATATGTTCAACCCGGTGATTGATGAGATAGGAGCCTGGAAAGACAGCGTCAATCAGGCTGTTGGACTGACTCCAAGGGTGGGGCTGGTAGCTGGCCGCCTTGTAGATGGCCCAAAGGGAAGGACTTGGCCCGGTTCAATTGTTCTTGATGGAGTAGATAGTGTGAGAGAAAAGGTAATTGAGGTGGCCCAAGCAAAAGGGTATGATTTCATAAAAGTGTACGGCGCACTGTCCGCCTCCCAGCTAGAAGCCATTTCTGATAAAGCCCAGGAGGTTGGTCTGACACTCGCAGGGCATTTGCCTATGGAAGTGCCATTAAAACAGGCCATAGTCTTGGGCCAGAAAAGCATTGAACACCTTGAGGGTTTTCATATTGCTATGAGCACCGGCAATGATTCCTTATTGGCTGAGATAAAAAATGTCAGGGAAAGTCAAGGGGGATGGGCTTCTGTTCTTGCCTACTGGCAGGGAGAAGCTCTAGCTACTCAACAGCGCGATTCCACCAAGGTAAAGGAGATTATGTCCCTTCTTAAGGAAAAAGGAGTTTACCCCTGCACATCTGTCTTCTATATGTCCCACAAGCGAATAAACAACCCCCACGAAACAATAGATCCGGAAGTATTTGGCTTTGATTACTACCCGGATTCACTGGTAGAGCAGTACACCAGACAATTGAAGCAAAGTAATTCACCCGAACTAAGAGATCAGTTTAAATTGACCTATACTGGAAATTTACAGCTTATTCGCGACTTTGAAAGGTACGAAGTACCCTTTTTGGCAGGAACCGATGCCTCGCCCACACGTCCGGTACTGCCAGGTAGAAGCTTGCACTAAGAGCTACAACTCATGCAAGAAAGTGGGGTCAAGCCAGCGACTATACTTAAATCAGCTACGATTTATCCTGCCCAGTTTATGCAGGTCGAAGATAAATACGGTACAGTCGAGAATTTTATTCTAAAAAGCAGCTTGAAGTCACTTTGCAAACGATAAGAGAATAGACTGTACGCTGAAGAATGCGAATAATAAAGCACCCAAAATTCTGTATCGGTCATGGCGATTTGGAGGGTGTTTCTGATCAATGGAAACGTTGTGGGTTTAGAAGTAAAACGCAAATTTTCTATTATTAAATCGCCACGCCCCATACAGTAGGCGTTGCTAAAATCATATCACTTCGATCAATCGCTCGTTATATTCATCCAAAACCGTTGTCGGGAGCGACGTTTAATAAATCCGGGTTGTATTTAACTTACTATGCCCTAACATCGCAGAAATAGCATCCAGGGGAATATTATACCACAAAGCCCGGGTGGTAAAATGGGGTGTACTACCACAACAAAACCTCAAGGAAGAACTCCTGAATTCTGGTCGGAATGAAATCCCATATTTGGTTTTGTATAATTTATTTTCCGGGTGTTACTGGTCATCCTTTTTTGGTTACTGAACGCATATATAAAAATGAATTCGGAAAGAAGACCCGGGTTGGAAGCAATACGGGAGGTTTTGCGTCAAACAAACTTCGAAATGAGGTAAAATGGGTTGAAAAATTTGTGTAAGCTTAAATAACGAAAAACAAAAAGAGCTGACATGAACAAACAAGAACAAATACAGTTGGGGAACGTGGCCAGTCCGGCCTATGAAATTTATCCCCTGCTGAAGCAAAGATATAGTCCCAGGACCTTCAGGGATGAAAAGATCGAAGACCGAGAGCTGAAACAACTTTTTGAAGCCGCCCGATGGGCCGCCAGCTCTTATAATTTGCAGCCCTGGCGCTTTATTTATGCTGAAAAAGGATCCGATGCATATGATAAGATCATGGACTGCCTGATCGAATTCAACAGGGATTGGGCGAAACTGGCTCCAATCCTGATGCTGAGTATTTACAAGGACAAAAAGGAGGACGGGAGTGATTACTACCATGCGCTGCACGATCTCGGATTGAGCCTTGGGAATATGACAACCCAGGCCCAGTATCTTGGGATTGCCTTGCATCATATGGCTGGGGTAGACCGAAAAAAGGCCGGGGAAGTTTTTGCGGTACCCGAAGGGTATCGCGTGGCCACCGCAATTGCCCTTGGCTATTACGGAGGGCACCTGGATTGGTTGCCGGAAGATTTGCAGGACAGGGAAGTTGCGGACCGGGAAAGAATACCTCAGGAGGATTTTGCCTTCAGGGGTGGCTGGAAGGACGTTTCCTGAAAGCCATCCGCCCCGAAAATACGCTGTGGAAGGCTAGCTCCTTGCCCCGTGGAAGGCGACATTTAAGATTGAAAATTCCATATCTGAGGCGCAGTTGCCTTCCATCGTTTGTTAAAAGGGCACCGGGATGAGCGCCCTGTAGTTCCTGAGGACCTGCGCAGTCCTTGGCATCCATTTACGGGCATAACTCCCAACCCTGTTGAATCCTATCTCAGGAATGTAAACAACTCATCCAACGCTGAACAGGGATTAGTTGTTCTATTAAAATATCGAATCAAAATAAAACGTATCCGTAAATATGGGTGTATTAGCCACAAACACAAGAGAACTAAAATTTTATTACAATTCGGCCTCATCTATTGGCAAACAGGCCCTGGGGTATATTCAGTCATCTGACAAAAAGGTGTTGGCAATTGATGTTACTTCATCCAGGGTTACCGGGACACAGTGGATGGAACTCGCTGATGGTCTTGGTATTGGTGTTCATGAACTGATTGACAGGACGCATCCGGAATTTATAAAAACCTATGGGAGAAATCTTAAGGTCGAGACTGACCGTGACTGGCTGGCTATCCTTGAAAAATCTCCACAGCTCTTGAGATACCCCATCATTTTAAATGGCGAAAACTACTGTCAAATTAAAGAATTAGCCGATGTAAAAATCTATTTGGACTCAGAGTGCACTGGCCTGGAGCGGGGGTAAGGTGACCTGTTGAATCACTACCTTGTCCGCCCTTTATATGACGGATGTTTACTGGGAATAGCCAGAGGCGCCTTGAGCCAGGGGTTATTTTCTTACCCGTCAGGCCTGCAGCCAATATCAGGGGCAACAGTGCAACTTATCACACGCCTGCAAACCTCAGGTTGGTACCTTTTTTCTCAAAAAGAAATCCCCTCGGGAGGAGGGGATTTTATTTCTGACCACACGCAGGGTTATTTTTTATTCTGTTGATCCTTGATGGTCTTCTCGTCGATATCGAACTTATTGGTGTCGATATTGGTGTTTGCCGTTGGGTTGGCTGGATTACTTTGTGTTACTCTTCGCTTAAATTTTCTATTGTCCTTTTTCATTATCACTTTTTTTAAAATTCATTTTCAGTACAAGTCTGAAGGAACACCGGATCTCATAAATCCAAATGCCCTTCTTTTATTACTTTAAGTATACTAAATACAGTCCGATGGCCTTGATGTATATGGAGTCGGAATTGACTCATTTCCAAGCCAATCCAGCGATGTGATTGGTTTACCAGCCCCGGGATAGAAACCTTTAAAAGGGGTAGACCAGGTCACATCCCTGTCTCTGGCATTTATAAGCCCGAGTGGTTACCCGGGAGGGGCCGAGTGTGGAATACCATAGAAAATCCCGACCCGAAAATCCCCTGCAGTAAAACCCGAAACCTGATTTTAAGGTTAAGGATGCGGTCTTGCCTGTGGGATTCCTTATTTTCAGGGCATCCTTACAAATATCTCCTTATGAAATCAAGACTGATTGTTTTTCTCCTTGGGATCGCCACCCTGTTCTCCTGTAAAGAAAGCAAAACGGATTCATCTGCTTCCGGATATCAGGGACAGGGACCCAACCCTATTGTTTCCACCCGGACAAAGCCCGTCCAAAAGCAATGGCGCGGGCGATGGGTATTTCAGGACAGCACGGTGTTTTTCAGCAATCAGTTTGAGGGGGCGCGTTTAAACGGGGTGGCCCATGACGGGGTGACGGAAGCAGGAGCCGGTATTATCCAAAAATAAGCCGGGACGGGAAGTATTTTAAACCCCTGGACAGTACCCAATTTAAATTGATCAATCCGGGGGAGGGGGATTTCGGAATTAAGGCAGCCCCTGAGGAAATTGAGATTTCCATTGTCGCCGATAAGCAGCCCACCTGGATTACCGCCCAGGAGTTATACACCTCAACGGCTGTTAAGCAGTGGGTCGATTCGCTTTCCGGGAAACCATTCATCTCAACTTATGAGATCGGAAAAAGCAGGGAAGGTCGTGCCATGAACCTGATGGAAATAAACGAAGGCAATTCCAGAAAGGCCCTGATGATCATCTCCCGTCAGCATCCTCCGGAGGTTACCGGATTTCTTGCGATGAAATCCTTTATAGAAACCCTTTCCGGGGAATCGGACCAGGCCAAAGCCTTCAGAAAGCGGTACACTGTTTTTGATGTGCCGCTCATGAATCCGGATGGAGTAGACAACGGGCATTGGCGCCACAACCTGGGGGGGATTGATTTAAACCGCGACTGGCAGGAGTTTAACCAACCCGAAACACGGGCGGTCCGGGATTTCCTGAAACAAAAAAGTGAGGAAGGCTATGAATTTGTTTTCGGGGCTGATTTTCACTCTACCTGGGATGATATTTACTATCCGCTGGATTCTACAGTTACCGGAGGTGAAGGAAAGATCGTTTACGACTGGATTCAGGGGATCACGGAACGGCTTCCCCAGAAAAAAACCAATATCAGCACCTCGGACCGGCTGACCCCTACCATGGTTTCCAGGAATCACTTCTTTGCGGCACACGGCATGCCTGCCATCGTTTTTGAACTGGGGGATAATACCCCCAGGGATTTTTTAAGGGAAAAAGGGAAAGTGGCCGCAGAGGAATTGATGCGGTTGTTGATGGAATGAGGCATGCTCCTATTTCTAAGGTTTTCCGGGGTCTCTCGGGTTTGGATAATCGGCTGTAGGTTCAGTAAAAGTCAGCAGTGGGTAGTGAGAAGTAAATTCTAAACTTCGGGCACCAAATTTCGCTGTACTTTTTAGGGGACGAGTCAGGTTGTAATTTGGAATTGACCCTAACCACAGGTGCTCTTCCGCCTGTTGTAAATCTTCAGTATCTTCACAAAAAGCAACCAACATGATCCCACGAAGCATCGCATGGGGGGGTATCCCTCTTTGCCTTCTACTGTTCCTGAGTACAAACTTAATATCGATCGCCCAAACCGACCCATCTGTCTTTGACAAGCTCGAATTCCGATTTATTGGCCCCGAAGGTAACCGCGCCATCGCGATAGCGGGAGTCCCGGGGGATCCAATGGTCAATTATATAGGAGCTGCTTCCGGGGGGCTCTGGAAAACGACGGACGGCGGGGTTAGCTGGGACCCTGTTTTTGACGATCAGGAGGCATCTTCCATCGGCTCGGTAGCCATAGCCCCTTCAAAACCGGATATTGTCTGGGCAGGTACCGGGGAAACCTTTGTGATCCGTCCCGCCCATGCCATGGGGGACGGGATCTACAAATCAGTCGATGCAGGCAAGACCTGGAAGAAAATGGGCCTGGAAAAAACAGGCCGGATAGGGCGTATCCTCATACACCCCACCAACCCGGATATCGTATACGCCGCGGCCCTGGGACATACCTATGGACCTCAGCAGGACAGGGGGGTCTACAAAACCACGGATGGGGGAAAGACCTGGAAACGGATATTTTTCGTGGACGAAAACACCGGAGCCGCAGAACTCGCCATGGACCCAGGCAATCCGGACCGGCTCCTGGTGGGCATGTGGTCCGTGCATATCAATACGTGGGGGCTCCGCAGCGGTGGCCCCGGAGGAGGTGTTTACCGCTCCCTGGACGGGGGGCAGACCTGGCAGGCCCTTTCCGCAAATGGGCTTCCGGGAGGTGCGGAGAACCCCGTGGGGAAAACAGCTGTCGCGATCTCGCCTTCAGAGCCCGATATCGTGTATGCCCTCTTTGAGATCGACAGCCCCGCACTTTACCGGTCAGCGGATTTCGGGGAGACCTGGACCCTGCAGACCCGGAACCACGATATTGCAGAACGTGCTCCCTATTATACCCGGATGGCTGTGTCCCCGGGAGATCCGGATGAAATTTATTTTGCCAGCGTTAAATTCAGTACTTCCAGGGACGGGGGGAAGACGTTCGAATCGGGATACCGGGCCGGAGGGGATAACCACGATATCTGGCTGGACCCCACCAATCCGGACCGGATGATGGTGGCACATGACGGATGCGCCAGCATAACGCTGAACCATGGTAAAAGCTTTCAACGCGTGGTGCTGCCCATCGCCCAGATGTACCATGTGGCAGTTGATGACCAGATCCCGTATAACGTCTATGGAAACCGGCAGGATGGGTATTCCTACAAAGGACCCAGCAACAGCCGGCAGGGCTATATCCCATTGGGATTGTGGAAAGGGGTGGGCGGATGTGAGAGCGGGTTCGCCCAGCCGGACCCCTTTGACAATGATATCGTATGGTCCGGGTGTTATGACGGCGGGCTCGAGCGCTACAACGCAAGGACGGGCCATGCAAGGGACGTTCGGGTCTGGCCGGAGGCCGGATATGGGTGGGAACCCGGAAAGCTTAAATACAGATGGCACTGGAACTTCCCCCTGGCCTTTTCGCCCCATACCCGGCACAGGGTTTACGTGGGAAGCCAGTTTGTACATAAAAGCGATGACGGCGGGCAGAGCTGGCAGGTGATCAGCCCGGACCTCACCCTGAACGATAAATCACACCAGCAGAATTCGGGGGGTATTGCCATTGACAACCTCATGACCTTCGACGGAGCTGTGCTCTTCAGTATTGAGGAATCTCCTCTGGAACCGGGGCTTATCTGGACCGGGAGCAACGACGGCCAGGTTCATCTGACCCGGGACGGCGGAACGACCTGGGAGAACGTCACCGGGAACATCGCCGGGCTTCCGGAGTGGGGCACCATAGCCAATATCGAAGTCTCGCGCTTCACCCCGGGGACTGTCTACATCTCTGTCGATCTTCATCAAATGGGAGATTTCGATCCCTACGTCTACAAAACAGAGGATTATGGGAAATCATGGAAACTGATCAGCCGTGCCGTGCCGAAGTCCATGCATAGTTTTGCCCACGTGATCAAAGAGGATCCCAAACGCCAGGGCATGTTATATCTGGGTGTGGATAATGGGGTTTATGTGACCACGGACGATGGTGAAAGCTGGATGCGACTCAGGAACAACCTGCCCCCGGCCCCTGTATACTGGATGGAAATTCAGGAGCGGTTTGATGACCTGGTGGTGGGGACCTACGGGAGGGGGTACTATATCCTAGATAACCTCGCCCCCCTGCGCGAATTCGACGTAGATGCCAGAGGGGAGGAAGCCCACCTGTTCAGCATGCGCCCTGCCTACCGCTTCCAGGAACAGGAAGCCATCAAGACGGACGGACCCAGTCTGAACTCCGGAACAAATCCTGCCTATGGGGCAGACATCCATTATTTCCTGAAGGACAGCACGGATCAGAAAGTGGAAATCCAAATCCTGACTTTGGAAAATGAGATTGTCAGGACCCTTAAGGGCACAGGGAAGTCGGGTATTAACCGGGTGATGTGGGATCTTCGTTACGAACCGACCTACAAGCCAAAATTGCAGACCACCCCTCCGGGCAGGCCCTGGGTACAACTGAACGGGGAGGGCTGGCGCCCCCTGGTAACCTGGGACCTCGACCTGATGCGCGGACAATACGGACCGCGGGTGGTGCCGGATACCTACAGGGTAAAACTAATCGTCGGGGACCGGGAATTTATACGCGAGGTCAGCGTTTTAAAAGATCCATCGACGGAAGGTACCCTGGAAGATATAAAAGAACAAGTGGCTTTTTCCCTTCAACTCCGGGATGCGATCAATACGGCGGTGCTGATGATCAATGAAATGGAGGACATTCGGGCGGAGCTCTTGGAAATCATACCGAAACTGGAGAAGGAGGAAGACCTTCAGATGGCAGAACAGCTGCGTGTTCTTTCAGAATCCATTGCGGGGACCCTGTATGATATTCACCTCACGGGTGCCCGTGAGGACGCTTTCAGGGCTCCGATGAAACTCTATGGCAGACTGAGCGCGCTGGCCAGTGATATAACCGGTAACGGGGTTGACTTCAAACCGACCGAACAGCAACGGGAAGTGTATGCTATCTTCAATAAGCGCCTGGAAGCGGTAAACCAAAAATTCCGGAAATTCATGGAGGTGGAGGTGAAAAAACTCAATTCACAATTAAAGCAAACCGAGCTTCAGCTCAAGGGAGGAAAGAAGATAAAGTCTTGAGGGCCTCCCTTTTTGGGAAGGTGTTGGTTTACCGACTCAGCTCTTCTTATTCCGTGGAGATTACCGGTAACCTTTTACGTAGACCGTGCGATTGGTCGACGGGATACCCTCCAAAGCCGGGTAACGGGTGGTTTCCACAACCAGTGAGGGTTCCCATGGCGTTCCTTTCGCATATTCCAGCCACAGGGTTCGTTGAACCTTTGCGGTCATCTGTTTACCGTCTTTTGGATGCAGGAAGGAATGCAGCGTCGTGATCACAAGCCGATCCCCATCCCATCTGGCCTCAGATACCGGGGCAGGCGAGGATCGACCTATGGTCACCGGGTTGCTGGATTTCGACCCATCGAGCGCATACCGGTATCGGAGGGGGGGCTGTATTTCCCGGGGCACAAAAATCACCCTTTCGATTTCCAGTTGCTCAGAAGTCTGCACTATGGAAATCTTATCCCCCCAACCACTTCCCAGGTCGGGGACCGGTTCTGACGCTGCCCCTCGACGGGGAGGGGAGGTTTTAAGTACTTCTGTGGACCAGGCGCCCGAGAAATCAGGGTCCGGCATGGCTTCTGAGCGTTCCGCCAGTTTTCCCCGGTCTGTCCGCGTATAGGTCTGTACAGGTGGGCCCGATCCGGGTTTTGGAGGGACGTAGGGATCTGCCGCATAACGCGGGACGCGCGGATAAGTGACCAGGGAGGCTTCAAATGCTGCCACAATCCCGTCCATGATGGGAATTACCCAGGGGTAGAAATCCTTTACATCCATTTCTTCCCGGGGATCCACATTCAGGTCAAACAAGCGGATAAGGTTATCTCCTTCCGGGTCCAGTTCGGTTTTAAAATAATACCACAGTTTCCAGTTGTGCCATTTCACCGCCATGACATGCCCCTCCCTGGCCAGCAAAATTGCGCTCTCCCTG
>JARRQA010000159.1:0-7794 GCA_037382325.1 Robiginitalea sp. | reverse complement strand
TATTTCCGTTTGAATAAGTGCCGAATGGCGAAAACCCTTGTTACCCATCATGAACACCCTTTAAGGTAACCAGAGGGTCAAACCTTGCAGTATTCTATTCCCTTAGGAATTTACCTTCCGAATCAGCTGGTATGTGAATTCAATGATTTCCAGATAGTTTTCCTTACTGATCTTTTCGTCTATCCCGTGGAATCGGGTCATACTGTCCGGACCGATCCGAATTGGGTAAAAGCGGTACACATCGTCCGAAACCTCATAGAAATACCGGGCATCCGTACCACCGCCCACCAGACCAGGTACAACAATGGTTTTCGGGAACACGGAACGGATGGTTTTTTCAAGGGTTTTAAAGGCCTCCGAGTCGATGCCTGAAACAGGGGAGGGGTTGGTCAGAAATCCGACGGGTTCTACCCTGATTTTATCCCCGATCGTACTTTGGATATGCGCCTGAACGGATTCGATGGTCTCTCCCGGAAGGATCCGAAAGTTAATCGTGGCCTCGGCCACCGTTGGAATGACATTGTTTTTGACCCCACCTTCGATAATGGTAGGAGCCGTGGTGGTATGGGCATTGAGTGCCTCCAGGATTGGTTTTTTAAACAACCAGGGGTTGGCAAAGGCGAGCTTTTTGAAAAAAGGGAGTTCTGCTCCCATATATTCAAACTGGTAGTTTATGGGGTCTACAAGTTTGTAGGGGAGCTGGTTGTTTTCCAAATCGACGATGGCCTGTGCCAGCATGCCAATGGTATTGTCCTTTGGTGGCTGGGAGCTGTGGCCGCCACGGGTCTCGACGATGAGCCGGAAAGAGGCAAACCCCTTTTCAGCGAGGTTGACCATTGCCACCGGGCTTTCAATTCCCGGGATCATATTTTCGGCGATAAAACCGCCTTCATCCAGTGTCATGGCCGCATGAACCCCTTTTTCCTTTAAGAAAGCGGCTAACCTGGCCGCTCCCTTTGCCCCCCCGACCTCTTCATCATGTCCGAAGGCAAGATAGACCGTAGCTGTTGGTTTGAAACCTTCCCTTAGGAGCATCTCCACGCTTTCCATGACAGCCATGAGCGAACCCTTGTCATCCATTGTGCCCCTGCCGATGATATGCGTATCGGTGATTTTTCCCTCAAAAGGACCGGCCTCCCAGTCCTCAAGGGTAGGCTGATCCACCGGAACCACATCCTGGTGGGACATGAGGATCACAGGTTTTTTACTGGGATCAGCGCCTTCCCAGGTATACAAAAGGCTGTACTGGTTCACTTTTTCGAGTTTAAGATTTTCGTGAACCAGCGGGAAGGTCGTCTCCAAAAATTGATGGAAACCATGAAAAGCCGCCGAATCGGGTTCGGCTTCCTCGCTAAAGGATATGGTGCGGTACTGAATGGCCTCCGAAAGATGCTGAAATACAGTATCCGGTATAGCGGGTTTCTGGAGGTCTTCCGGGGTTACCTGCCGGGAAGTCAGCGAGAGGGTGTTAAAAAGCAGGACGACGGCCAGAACCGCCGCCAGCCCTAACAGGGCATAGAAAACTTTCTTCATGTTGGTCGGTTGAGAATTGAGGTTTCAGAATTTGAGTGTGGATCAGGCGAGGACCTTTTTCAGCGCCCGAGTGAAGGCCTGTACTTCTTCGAAGGTACCCGTGCTTATCCTGGCCCAGTCGAGAAGGGGCGGAAAAGGACGTCCGATCTGTACTTGTTCCGCAGCCATTTTCTGATTCAGTTCCCGGATGGGGACCCCACTTTTAAAAAACACAAAATTTGTGTGGGACCGGATATATGGGAGACCCAGTTGGTCCAGTTCCCCGTAGATCCACTGTTTGCATTTTTCATTTTGTGCGAGGCTGAACTTGTAGAAATCGGTGTCTTTGAGGGCCTGCCGGGCCGCCAGGATGGCGAGGGTATTGGTGTTGGCCATAAGGGACTGTCGCAACCTTTGGGCAATATCCGGCCGGGCGATCAGATACCCGATTCGCATACCCGCCAGCCCGTAGACCTTGGAAAAGGTTTTGGATACGATGACATTGTAATTATCCCTCACCAATTCCACCATTGAAGGATAGTCCGGTTCTGTGATGTAGTCGTAATAGGCCTCGTCGCTGAAAACAACACACCTGCCTGCGACAGAAGCACAAAAATCTCTGAGCTTTCCAGGTTCCAGGAGGGTGCCGGAAGGGTTATTCGGGTTACAGATAAACACCAATCTTGTCTTTCCTGTGATCCGGCGTTCCATAGCCTCCAGGTCGTGGGTGAGGGAATCGTCAAGAGGGACACGGTGCACATAGGCTCCGAAGTATTCCCCGTAGCGAAGCAGCGCCTGGAATGTCGGATCCGCCGCAACAATTTCCCCTCCCTCCAATCCATATACCAGTCCGGTTGCCTTAAGGCCTTCGGTGGACCCGCCAGTGATCACAATAGAAGATTCAGGCACCTCTTCTTTCCTGGCGATATCGCTTACCAGGTCTCCCAGGTATTGAAATGGGTATCGGCATCCGAGGTCGAAGTTTTCACGAACCACCTTCCTGACAGGATCCGAGGGCCCGTAAGGGTTTTTTAAAATCAAATAGGTGCCTGCGAACCCTAGGATACCGGATAAAACAATGGGCAAACCGAAAAGGATCTTGGATATCAAGGGTTTCATATTAAGGCTGATCATTACAACGGCCATGGCGAGCAGAAGCAATATCCACCTGCTCATGCGATAAGATTGCTCCGTATAATGGTATTCCTTTGGCTGCATGGCTTTGATGTTTTGTTTACACTACGCGGGACTTCTCCCTCAGACCTTCCATGATCCGCAGTATTCCGTCCACCGTCTCTGACAGCCCATTCCGAATCAGTTGACGTGGGATCCGGATGCTCGTAAACCCGTCCTCAAAAGCCTGCAGGTTTGTTTCCAGAAAATGCATTGCCTGACGATATGAAAGGGATTCATACCCGCGTTCTATAGCTATGTTGAGTCGCACCCGGGAAATCGCGAGGTCTACTGTTTTTTTGCCGTCCCACCATGCCAGCATAGGCCTGATGCCTTGTTGCCTCAAGCCGTAATAGAGGACCACGGCTTCAGCAGGCAGCTTGCTTTTCACAAGAAGGCGCTCCAATCGTTTCCGATGATACGGGCATAATTCTGCTTGAAACAATTCCATGGACCTGCGATGGTCCATATAGCTGAGTTCTTTTTCGCACTCCAGACAGGTCATAAAATCAATTTCGATAGGCGTTGGAAAATAATAACCGAAGGGTGGCGGAAATATTATATAGATTTCGACGTATGGCATTTTAAGAGGGATTTCCAGCTGGATTTTAAGAGGAAAAGCATTATATCGGCTTTCCGAAAAGACCTCTCAGAAGAAAACAGAATGGCTATCTTTATGCACAAGCAGACCTTTAAACATGTTTAAAAAGGCAGGGCCGGGCATGCTCATTGCTGCGGCTTTTATAGGACCGGGTACGGTAACCACCTGCATAAGAGCAGGGGTAGACTGGAAACTCGGGCTATTATGGGCGTTGCTTTTATCCGTACTGGCCACCCTGGTACTTCAGGAAATGGCAGGCAGGCTTGGACTTACCACCCGTGAAGGCATTCCCGGACTCATCCGGGAAGCCGTGCAGCAACCGGTTCTAAAGGTGCTTCTTATCGGGGTCATCCTGTCGGCAATTGTGATGGGTAATATGGCATACGAGGCGGGAAATATTTCCGGGGCTGTCCTAGGCCTGGAAGCTCTTGCCGGAGGCTGGGGAATGGCATTTTATCCATGGATAACAGGAATCCTGGCTTTTCTGCTATTGTGGTTCGGGAGTTACCAGATCCTGGAGCGGGTCTTTACGGGCCTGGTTCTGTTAATGAGCCTGTCCTTCATTCTGACAGCCGTGCTCACCAAACCCGACCCTGTTGAAATCCTAAGGGGTCTGTTTATGCCTGATCTGAACCCGGACAACCTGCTTACAGTGGTTGCGCTGATTGGCACCACAGTGGTTCCGTATAACCTTTTCCTGTACACATCCCTGGTGAGTGAAAAATGGGGATCCACTAAGGCCCTGGGGCAAATGCACGCTGATATCGGAATATCCGTGGTGGTTGGCGGCCTGGTTTCCATGGCCATTGTAATTACCGCTTCGGGAAGTGATACCCAAACACTAAAGGGGGTTATGGATCTGGCACGGGGGTTGGAACCCCTGTACGGTCGTCTGGCGGGGTACGGCCTGGGAATAGGCCTTTTTGCAGCCGGGATTACCTCCGCTATCACCGCCCCCCTGGCCGCTGCATTTGTTGCCCGTCAGTGTTTTGGCTGGCGCCCGGATCGAAAGGACTGGCGCTTCCGTACCGTCTGGATACTCGTCCTGGTGATCGGCGTAGGCACCCTGAGCTTGGATTTCCGGCCATTGGAAATTATCTTTTTTGCCCAGCTGGCCAATGGAATCCTGCTTCCCGTGATTGCCGTTTTTCTCTGGTGGGCGGTCAATCAGCCGGACCTGATGAAGGGAAACAGGAATACCCGTTTGCAGAACACCATAACTTCCCTGGTGCTGGTACTGGTAACCGGTTTGGGGATTTGGAGTATCTTTAAAATCTTCAGTAGCTGAATGTGAAAGTGCATTGGATCGATCTTAATTGCGATGTGGGAGAGGGGGTTGGAAATGAGGATTCCCTCTTTCCGTATATTTCTTCCTGCAATATCGCCTGTGGCGGTCATACAGGGGATGCAGATTCTATGCTTCAAACCGCCACCTTAGCTCAAAAACACGGTGTAAAGGTGGGAGCACATCCTTCTTATCCGGATCGGGATCATTTTGGACGCGTACATATGGAACTGGACCGGGACGTTTTTCAGGAGTGTATCGAACAACAGATCGCCGCCCTGGCTGCAATCCTGTCCGCTCACGAAATTCCGCTTCACCACATTAAGGCCCATGGAGCCCTTTACAACGATCTGGCAACGGGCGGCTCCCTTGCCTTTCAGTACCTGGAAGTCCTGGAAACGTTCGGGAGGCATCTCCTGATTTATGCCCCATGTCGTTCCCGGTTCGCCAGCCTGGCGAGGAAACAGGGGTTCGAGGTGTGGGAAGAAGCTTTTGCAGACCGCGCCTATGAATCGGATGGGAGCCTTGTTTCCCGTAAAAAAGCCGGGGCTGTTCTGACGAGTCCCGAAGCAGTGGGGCATCAGGTCAGGGAGATGGTCCTTTCAGGAAAGGTGCACTGTGTTGACGGGTCTTATTTTTCCCTGCAAGCCAATACATATTGCCTTCACGGCGATACCCCAAATGCAGCCGAAATAGTAATGTTTCTTACAAAAGCCCTGCAGAGGGACTCAATACGTATCCAAAAATGAACACGCCTCCTTTTGAAATCAAAACCTACGGGCCCGATGCCCTCCTGCTGGAATGGCCTAAAAAGGTGAGCCTGAAAATCCTGATGGATATTCTGTCCTTTCAGGAATACCTGCGCAAAAACCATCTTACGGAAGAAGCCTGGGAATTCATCCCTATTTACCACTCCCTTACCCTGATACATCACAAGGGAAAGGCAGCAATGGAATCCGTTGTAAAAAATCTTCCCACATGGTATAGCGCATGTCCGAAGGGCAGGACCTTAAAAACCCGGCAATGGGAGCTGCCGGTCTGCTACGAGGAGCCATTCAGCCTGGACCTGCAGGAAACGGCCCGGAATTTAGAGATGACTCCAGAAACCCTGGTAGAGTTGCATACAGGCCGAGACTACAGGGTTTATGGGATCGGATTTCTGCCCGGGTTCCTCTATTTGGGGGGGATTCCGGAGGCTCTGAGGATTCCCCGCCGCAAGCAACCACGCATCAAGGTTCCGAAAGGATCCGTTGGCCTTGCCGGGGAGCAAACCGGGGTCTATCCCCAGGAATCCCCGGGGGGCTGGCATATCATCGGGAATTGTCCGGTCCCGTTATTCGATGCCGGAAAAAAACCTCCCTGCCTGATTTCCCCGGGAGATCAGATCCGTTTTCGGTCGGTCAGCAAGGGAGAATACGAATTGCATAAATTAGAGGGGGAGGTTGGTATTTACAATTACAAAAAAGGAAACGGCAATGCTAAAGGTGCTTAAACCCGGATTTTTTACCAGCATACAGGATCGCGGCAGGTTTCATTACCGGCATTTCGGAGTTCCGGTTTCCGGAGCCATGGACCAGATCGCCTTCAAACGTGCCAATGCCCTCCTGGAAAACGATCCAGGTGCTGCTGCCCTGGAGATTACGATGCAGGGGCCCGAAGTCGAATTCACAGAACAGACCTTTATGGTCCTCAGCGGTGCCCCTCTGGATGCCAGACTGGAAGGGGAGCCTCTGGAAATAAACCGCGTCTATCCCGTTCCTGCCGGCGCTGTTCTGACATGCGGCCATGTCCTTGAAGGATTCAGGACGTATCTTTCCGTAAAAGGCGGGTTTCTCACGGAAGAAAAACTGGGAAGCAGGTCCCAGTATTTTCCGGTAACCTCAAAGAGTTCCGTGACAAAGGGGGCCCAGCTCCCGTATGAGCCATGTGATGAATTCTCACCCAAATTACTGAAGGTGTCGTCCCGCGGCTACTTAAAGGAACAGGTCCTCAAGGTCTTCCCCGGACCGGATTTTGAATTGCTGACGGAGCAGCAGATCCATCAGATATTCGAAAAGGACTACTCCCTTTCCAAGGAATTCGACCGGATGGCCTGTCAGATATCCCCCTCCATAGAGGGGATCTCGACGAATGTAATCACTTCAGCAACCCTGCCGGGTACGGTACAACTTACTCCGGCCGGAACCCTTATAATCCTGATGCGGGATGGGCAGACCACAGGGGGGTACCCGAGAATCCTGCAATTGGATACACCCTCCCTGGACCTTATGGGACAAAAGAGGTTTGGGGATCATATCCGATTCCGGCGAGCCTGAGGGAGCAATAACTACCGGCATATTTCTTACATCGTACTCCTACCAACCGAAGGAACCCCTGCGAAATCCACCCGTGAGGCTGTCCGTGCGACCGGGAGCACCGAGGTGTTGAATATGGTATTTTTAACAATGTATAGTTTTGAATTTCAGAAAGATAAGCATCATAAAGTGCAAATGAGCCTCTAAAGGAACGGCCTCCCGGGAACCAGAGGCATTTCAAAACTTTATCTTTGGAAGTCAAAGAATTTCTAAGGATTGAGCAAGTCAATGGAGCTTAATAAATACAGCAAAAACATAACCCAGGACCCAACCCAGCCGGCAGCCCAGGCAATGCTCTATGCCATTGGGCTTACGGAAGAAGACATGCACAAACCCCTGGTGGGAATTGCCAGTACAGGGTATGAGGGCAATCCCTGCAATATGCACCTGAATGATTTGGCGCTCTCCGTAAAAAAGGGTACAATGGAATCGGACCTGGTGGGTTTGATCTTCAATACTATAGGAGTTAGTGATGGGATTTCTATGGGGACCTATGGCATGCGGTATTCGCTTCCTTCACGAGACATCATCGCCGACTCTGTGGAGACCGTCGTACAGGCCATGAATTACGATGGCCTTGTAACAGTGGTGGGATGCGACAAAAATATGCCAGGGGCCCTGATGGCCATGATCCGGTTGAACCGCCCCTCTGTTATGGTTTATGGCGGAACAATTGCCTCTGGTTGCTGGAACAATCAGAAGCTGGACGTGGTTTCCGCTTTCGAAGCCTGGGGCCAGAAAGTAGCCGGCAACATAGGGGAAACGGAATACAAACAGGTAATACAGCACGCCTGCCCGGGAGCAGGGGCCTGTGGCGGCATGTATACGGCCAACACCTTGGCTTCTGCCATAGAAGCCCTCGGGATGTC
>JARRQA010000158.1:0-8241 GCA_037382325.1 Robiginitalea sp. | reverse complement strand
TACGAAGCGTCCCATATAATTATCGCCACAGGGGCGAGAAGCCGGGAATTGCCAAGCCTGCCTCAGGATGGAAAAAAGATCATTGGATACCGGAAGGCGATGACCCTGGAAAAACAACCCAAAAAAATGATCGTGGTAGGCAGCGGTGCCATCGGGGTTGAATTTGCTTATTTCTACAACGCCATGGGCACCGAGGTGACCGTGGTGGAATACCTATCCAACATCGTTCCTGTAGAGGACGAGGAAGTCTCCAAGCAACTGGAACGCAGCTTCAAGAAATCGGGAATCAAGGTGATGACCTCCGCTGAGGTAACCAGTGTGGATACCAGCGGGGAGGGCGTTAAGGCCACCGTGAAGACAGACAAAGGAGAAAAAGTTTTAGAAGCAGACATCGTACTCTCCGCCGTTGGGATCAAGACGAATATCGAAAATATCGGCCTGGAGGAAGTCGGAATTGCCACAGACCGGGACAAGATCATGGTAAACGATTACTACCAGACCAACATCCCGGGCTATTATGCCATCGGGGACGTTACCGCCGGCCCGGCCCTGGCACATGTGGCTTCAGCTGAGGGGATCCTCTGCGTGGAAAAAATTTCAGGGATGCATGTGGAGCCACTGGATTACGGGAACATTCCCGGATGTACCTACTGTTCCCCCGAAGTGGCCTCTGTGGGGCTTACGGAAAAGCAGGCCCGGGAAAAGGGATACGACATCAAAGTCGGTAAATTCCCCTTTTCCGCCAGCGGGAAGGCGAAAGCTGCCGGCACCCCGGAAGGTTTCGTAAAAGTCATCTTCGACGCCAAGTACGGGGAGTGGCTCGGTTGCCATATGATCGGCGCCGGCGTAACGGATATGATTGCCGAAGCCGTCGTGGGACGGAAACTGGAGACGACCGGGCATGAGATCCTGAAAGCTGTTCACCCGCACCCGACGATGAGCGAAGCCGTAATGGAAGCCGTTGCGGATGCCTATGATGAAGTAATCCACCTCTAACCTAAACCTGATTCCCGTGTTAAAAGCGTTTCGTATCCTGGCCCAGACAGAAGGGGTCTCCTACCTGCTGTTGTTCGCCCTTAGCATGCCGCTTAAGTACTGGGCAGGCATCCGGGAACCGAACATCTATATCGGTTACGTACATGGCGTCCTGTTTATAGCTTATGTGGTAATGGCCACCATGCTTTGGAGAGAACGAAACTGGAGCAACCGGGAGTATTTCTACCTCCTTCTAGCCTCCCTCCTGCCCTTTGCGACCTTTTATGTCGATAGCAGGTTTCTTAAATATCAGCAGGCATAACACTTTGCCGCTTTGGGATCTTTCCTGCTGCTAACGGGGACTTACGATCCTTGGTGTGTCCCGATGAATAAAGTGATGGCAATTCAGGCACGCTGCTTTGACCATTCAGCTTTTGAATTCGATTTCCGGAATCCCCGGGCTTTGCGGAATGCTTTAAACTTCCTGTCAGAACGCCTCAGAGGAAACTCCGAACGGCCAGTTCGTACCCCTTCAGGCCAAAACCGAAGATGACCCCCCGGGCCCCGGCAGATATAAAGGATTCATGCCGGAAGGGTTCCCGGTCTGCGATATTGGAGATGTGGACCTCAACCACGGGGGCCTGTACGGCCTTAACCGCATCCCCGATGCCTACAGAGGTATGGGTGTAGGCTGCGGCATTGAGGATAATCCCATCATAACCAAAGCCCACTTCCTGGATTTTATCGATCAGTTCCCCTTCAATATTGGACTGAAAATAATCCAGTTGTACCTCCCTGAACTGGAACTGCAGCTTGCTGAAGAAATCATCGAAGGTCTGGTTTCCGTACAGTTCGGGTTCCCTTTTTCCCAAAAGGTTCAGATTGGGCCCGTTTATAATGATGAGTTTCATGGTCTGGTAGTTAAGAGGGCTGCGCCTTTTCCAAAATTACAAAGATTGTTCCTTTTACCCGCCAGGGTCGGCAGCAAGCCTTTGTATAGTTGTAAAAACAAAAAAAGTAAAGCAGACTCCCTACGCTTTTTATCTGAAAAAGTTTGTCTGAGCAACAGGTTGACCATAAATCCGAAGAACAAGGTAGACCATATCGGCCCGTCAATGCGGAAGCCTAAGAGCGGCGGATAGTAAAAATCCACCGTCATTACCGGCGCTCAAGCCAATAACAGCCCCCGGGTCTGCACCGAGGCGGAACTGGCAGGTTGTGTGACGCGGCCAGCACCTATTGGCCATAAGTCCCCGAAAGGCCTATCTTTAACCCATGAACTGGAATCAGGCCCTTGCCGATTATGTCAACTACCTGAAACTGGAACGGGGGCTGGCTTCAAATTCCGTAGACAGCTACCGGAGGGACATCCGGAAACTTGCTGATTTTATAAGCGAATCCGACCCTGTGGTGAGCCCGCTGCAAATAGATCGGGCGAGCCTGGAGCAGTTTGTGCACCGGATGGCCGAAACCCTCCAACCCAGATCTCAGGCTCGGGTGATCTCCGGTCTGAGAGGATTCTTCGACTACCTGGTCCTGGAGCAGTACCGCGAGGACAACCCCATGGAACTCATAGAGGCCCCAAAACTGGGGCGGAAATTACCGGACACCCTCAGCCCGGAGGAAATGATTGCCCTGATTTCCAGCGTGGACCGTTCCACTCCCGAGGGAGAGCGAAACCGGGCAATTCTGGAGACGCTTTACGGATGCGGCCTGCGGGTTTCCGAACTCCTGAGCCTAAGGTTGAGCGACCTTTTTTTCGAAGAGGGTTTCCTCAAGGTCCGCGGAAAGGGAAACAAGGAGCGTTTTGTACCCGTGGGCCCTGTAACCCAGAAATACATTTGTCTCTACCGGGATGAAATCCGCGTGCACTGGAGTCCGGGGAAAGGCCATGAGGAGGTACTTTTCCTGAACCGGTATGGCAGGCGCCTCAGCCGGGCCATGATTTTTACCATCGTTAAACGGCAGGCAGCACTGGCAGGGATCCAAAAAAATGTCAGTCCTTCAGGCATTCCTTTGCCACCCATCTGCTCCAGAACGGGGCGGATATCCGCGCAATCCAGCAAATGCTGGGCCATGAAAGCATCACTACCACCGAAGTCTACATGCATGTGGACCGGCAGCACCTGTCAGAAGTGGTGAATGCCTTCCACCCCAGAAACCATTGAACCCGGCCTTCCCCCACGAGGATAAAGCAGGTGTCACCTGCTTGGAAGATACAGCCGTTATCGTATCTTTAGGGACACCTAAAGACGATACCATGAAACACCTTTTCTCCATTATCCTCTGTCTTTTGTTCCTGGGACTTCACGCGCAGGAAGACGCCCTTAGGAAAATAGATTCCAAATCCGAACAGTATGAAAAAATCGCCCTTCAGATCTGGGATTGGGCTGAAATGGGATATCAGGAGGTGCAGAGCGCTGCCCTGTTGCAGAAAACCCTTGCGGATGAGGGGTTCCGTATTCAGAAAGGTGTAGCCGGGATCCCGACGGCCTTTATAGCCGAATACGGCAGTGGTGCGCCCATTATCGGAGTGCTTGGGGAATTCGATGCCCTGCCGGGATTGTCCCAGAAGGCCATTCCGCAGAAGGAATCGGCAGGCGGCGTGGCCGGGCATGCCTGCGGTCACCATCTGTTCGGGACGGCGTCAGCTGCAGCCGCCATCGCAGCCAAGGATTGGCTGGAGTCCGGCGGACACAAGGGGACCATTCGTTTTTACGGCTGCCCCGCCGAGGAAGGTGGTTCGGGCAAGGTGTATATGGTCAGAGCCGGCCTCTTCGACGATCTGGATGTGGCGCTCCACTGGCACCCCGGAGACCGGAACGATGCCAGTGCCAGTGCTTCCCTGGCTAACAAATCTGCGAAATTCCGCTTTCACGGAGTTTCTGCCCATGCCGCCGGCGCCCCTGAAAAGGGACGGTCTGCCCTGGACGGGGTGGAAGCCATGGACGCCATGGTCAACCTGATGCGGGAACATATCCCTGAACGCGCCCGGATCCACTACGTGATCACAGACGGGGGCAAAGCGCCCAACGTAGTACCTGATTTTGCCGAGGTATACTATTACGCCCGGCACAATTCCCGTGATGTGGTCATCGATATCTTCGACAGGATCGTTAAGGCCGCAGAAGGGGCCGCTTTGGGAACCGGTACCACTATGGACTACGAAATGGTGGGCGGGGTCCATGAGCTCCTCCCCAATGTCCGGTTACAGCGAATCGTCAATGAGAACCTCAAATCTGTTGGAGGGGTGTCCTATACCCCTGAGGAAATGGCTTTTGCGACCCAAATTTCCGAAACCCTTGGTCAGGAATCCCTGCAGGCGGATATCGCCCGGGACGTACAACCCTTTAAAACCGAAAGTCGCGCTTACGGTTCCACCGATGTGGGGGATGTCAGCTTTACAGTGCCCACAGCGGGGATCCGGATCGCCACCTGGGTACCCGGTACACCGGCTCACAGTTGGCAGGCCGTTGCGGCGGGTGGTACCTCTATCGGGTTGAAGGGAATGATGGTAGCTGCAAAGACCCTTGCAGCCACGGCCATAGACCTCTATTCCAACCCGGAAGCTGTGGAGGAGGCCAAAGCGGAATTCCTGGAGCGCAGGGGGCCTGACTTTGAATACATCCCCCTGCTCGGGGATCGCCCGCCCGCCCTGGACTATCGGGAATAAGGAACATTTTCAGCATGCCTTTAATGAAAGCCTGACCGGCAATTGCGAAAAACTTTTTTGTAACAAAAGCCCGGCCGCGGCTACTAATCCGTCAAGAACCACTAACCATCAGTGAATAAGGAGCTCGAGCACCAATTCGTAACGGAACTGGAGAACAATCAGAATATTGTTCACAAGGTTTGCAGCCTCTACACGGACGACCGGGATTCCCATAACGACCTGTTCCAGGAAATCACCATACAGCTCTGGAAGGCCTATCCCAAATTTCGGGGGGATTCCAAGTTCAGTACCTGGATGTACCGGGTGGCCCTCAATACGGCCATCACCCTCTACCGGAAATCCAAGAGACGCCCGCAAACCCGTGATTACGATTCGGTAATCTATAAAATTAGTGCCGAGCAGTACGACCCTACCGAAGAACAACAACTCAAACTGATGTACAGTGCCATCCGGCAACTGGGAGACATCGACAAGGCGCTCGTATTCCTCTATCTGGAAGACAAGAACTATAGTGAAATTGCCAAGACCCTGGGTATCACGGAAGTGAATGCCCGCGTAAAAATGAACCGGATTAAAACCAAGCTCAGAACCATAATCAACCCCTAGGCCATGATGGATGAACTGGAGTTATTGAAAAAGGACTGGCAGAAGCGGGAAGAACACCTCCCGAGACTTTCCTATGAAGAGATCTACAAAATGATCTGGAAGAAATCCTCTTCCCTGGTGCGCTGGATATTCTATATCAGCATCATTGAATTCACCCTGCCGCACCTGCTCTACCTGATCCCCAGCGTACGGGACCAGGGAAATTTTGAATTTGCCCGGCGCCTCGGGATCGAGGGATGGATGATGGCAATCACTGTGGTACAGTATTCCGTGGCCATCTATTTTATCTACCAGTTCTATAAAAGGTATCGGGAAATCTCCGCCCTGGACGATGCCGGCAAACTGATGCAGCGCATCTTCCGGACCCGTAAAACCGTCAAACACTACGTGATCTTCTGCCTGGGGATGGTCCTGCTGATCTTCACCCTCTTCATCATCGGTATGGCCATGGATGACAACCTGCTGGTAACCCTCAACCTGCATGGGGAAGCGGAGCAAATGGACCCTCGAAAATTAAAGTTGATCGTAATCGGGGTGGTGGCTATACTGGGGATCCTGTTTACAGCCTTTATGGGGTTGATTTATTTTCTGCTCTACGGGCTGCTGACGCGCAAACTCAAAAAGAACTACTGGGAGCTCAAACGCATGGAAGCTTAATCCCGGTTGGGCCTCCACCTGCGCTCGCGGTGGGATTCCTCATAGGCCTGCAGTTCTTTCTCCGGGATAACCTTCAGGAATGAAGGGTGCTGTTCGATAGCGTATTCCAGCTTTTCAATAATCTCTTCAACGGTTTCATTTTCGTAATCGATTTCCAGGGGTTCTTTGATCACCATGTTTTGAAGGATCCCTTTCTTTTTAATAAACAGGCCCTTCTTGTCAAAAGACCTCCTGAAGCCATCGATGACCACCGGAACCACGACCGGCTTATAATTCTTTATGATAAAGGCGGTGCCCTTTCTCAGGGGTTTCCAGGGAGTTGTGGTCCCCTGCGGGAAGGTGATGACCCAACCGTCCTCCAGGGCTTTTCCGATGTTGCTTATATCGCTCATCTTCACCTGCCTCTTAACTGCCTTCCCCCCTGCCCGCCAGGTCCGTTCTATACTGATCGAACCCGCATAGGCGAGGATCTTGGTCAGCAGGCTCTTGCTCATGGTCTCCTTGGCCGCCACGTAGTAAATATTCAATTTGGGATGCCAGAGGTAGCCGACATTTTTGATGGAATCCTCCCTTCCGGAAAGGCTGGCATTAAACACGTGGAGCATTGCGACCACATCTGCGAAATAAGTCTGGTGGTTGCTGACAAAAAGGACACCCGTTTCCGGGAGGTTGCGGATGATCTCAGATCCTTCGATCTCCAGTTTGTTGAAGCCCTTGTATCGCTGGTGTGTAAGAAGCCCCATGAACCGGATCAGCCATTTCTTGAGAATCAGGTAGTGGCCAAATGGATTTTTCTTAAAAATTCCCATGGGGGCTAAAGTACAAAATTAGGATCAGAAGACAGGTTTCAGCAGGGTTTTGAGCTCATTGAGCATCATGGCCGTTGCACCCCATACAATATGACCTTGCAGGCGGAATGCCGGGACCTCGATATCGGTAGCGTAAGAGGTCGTCAGGCGGCGGGTAACCAGGCAGGAATCACAGAGTACCTCTGCAAGGGGTACCTCGATGAGTTCGGCAACCTCGCTGTCCTGTTTCCGGAATGTAGGGGTATGCTCACATATCCCCATAAAAGGGCTGACCTCAAAATTACTCGGCGGGACATAGATCCGGCTAAGGGGGCGAATGGGACGTATCCGGTCTGCGGGGACCCCTACTTCCTCCTCGGTTTCCCTGAGGGCGGTTTGCAGCAGGTCCCGGTCCTCTTGTTCCTCCTGCCCGCCGGGAAACCCCACCTGGGAAGAATGCACACCGGGATAGGCGTTACGCAGAATAAAAAGCAAACGGGCCACCTGATCGGGCCCCGGATAGAACAGGGCCATAACCCCTGCCCTCCGGTAATCCGAAGGTTTTTTTGAAAGGGCCTTTAATTCTGCGATACGCAGTTCCGGAGCCATCTCAAAATGTGCCTTTTCCCCCGGTAGGGGAAGTTTTTTTATTTTTGGGATCTTATTGGATAAATCCTCAAATTTCATGGTGTCATTCAGATCCGTTGCCTGCCTGTTACTTCTCACTGCGATCCTGGCCGGCTGCAGACAGCAAAATAAAGAAAAAGAAGCGGAACCTTCTGTATCTGAAGTTAAGGAGGACACCCTGAAGCAGACGGCAGACTCCCTGGAAGCACAAGAGGCGGAAAGTGAGCCCTTTGTACTGACGGAAGAAAACGCCATCGATTTCTTCTACGACTACCAGAAAGGACTCAAGGCCAATAAGGTTAAGATTACCACGAGCAAAGGGAGTTTTACCGTACAGCTCTACGACAACGTACCCTACCACAAGGCCAATTTCATATACCTGACCCGGAAGGGGTATTTTGACAGTACCATGTTCCACCGGGTGGTGGCAGATTTTATCATTCAGGGCGGAAATGCGGATAATATGAAAACAGCCGAAAAGCGAAAGGAGATCGGACGCTACCTGCTCCCCCCGGATACCCGAAAGGGGTACAAACACCACAGGGGTACTATCTCGATGCCCTCCAGTGAAATCAACAACCCGCATATGCTGGCGTCTCCCTACGAGTTCTTCATAGTGGTTACCGACCCGGGCTCTTATCACCTGGACGGGGATTACACCGCCTTTGGCCGGGTGATCGAAGGGATGGATGTGGTGGATGCTATCAACCAGGTTCCCGTGGACGACGGGGACTGGCCCATGAAGAATATCTACATCCTGAAAGCAGAAGTCATCGAATAATTCAGGGTCAGCCGGCCCTTTTTTTGTAAATATTCGGAAGCGCAATACCATAACGCACCGCCAGCAGGCGGATCCCGATCACTAGGGCTACCCCGGACAGGTAGGCATAGGCCTCGGGAAGCGCGGTTCCAAGC
>JARRQA010000157.1:0-6935 GCA_037382325.1 Robiginitalea sp. | reverse complement strand
CAACCGGGCCGGGGGTGAAATCATGCAGGAAAACCTCGAACTCCTGGGGCCGATTTCCTACACCGATACGGAGGAGACCTTCGCGAAAAAAATTCAGGAGGCTACCGGCAAACCCCAGGTGGGCATGGACAGTGAGATCCGCCCCCTTGAGGAAACCAGGGAACATCCAGGCGGTGGCTCCACAGACGTCGGGGATGTAAGCTGGAACGTGCCCAATATCAACCTCGGGGTCACGGTGGCCCCCAAAGATACCCCATGGCACTCCTGGGCAGTTGTTGCCTGCGGGGGAATGAGCATCGGGCACAAGGGAATGCTGCATGCTGCCAAAGCCCTGGGAATGACGATGGCAGATCTTTTTGAGAATCCCGACCTTGTGGAAAAAGTAAAGAAAGAATACGAGGAGCGAAAGGGAAATACGGTGTATGAACCCATCATTCCGGAAGGTCCGCCCCCCATTCAGGGCTCTACAAACAAATAGCTTGTCAAACTAAAATATTCCTATGAAATTCGAATCAGAAGCGTTAGAGGTAGAGGTCCTCCCAAAAGGCCCGCTTATCGTAAAAGGAAAAATCAGCCTGAAAAGTTCCGGTGACAAAGTGGAAAACCGGGAAGGAAACACCGCTTTTTGCAGGTGCGGCTCGTCTTCCAACAAGCCTTTTTGCGATGGTTCTCATCGAAAAGTTGACTTTGAATAAAGCCCGGTCCGGGCGAAACCCCTTTCGCATGAAAACTTCAAAACTCTTACTCCTCTGTTTGCTGGCCGCCCCAATACTGCGGGCACAGGACTTTAGCTTTACGTATGATCACTTCGCCCTCGAGGTGCAGGACCTTCAGAAGGTCGGGGATTACTACGCCAGGGTTTTCATGATGGAGGAAATCCCGCATCCTTCCGAACCGACAGGGTTTCGTTGGTTCCGCATTCGCGGGAATACACAGTTGCATTTGATTGGCAAGGACACGGTCCCTGTCGAGGATCGCAAGAGCGAACACCTCTGTCTGTCGGTCAGCGATATGGATGCCTTTATCGCCCATCTTGAAAAAACCCGTATACCCTATTGGGACTGGCCCGGGGAACCCGGATCCGTAACCCTCAGGGCAGATGGGGTGCGGCAGATCTACTTAAAGGATCCTGAAAGCAACTGGATCGAGGTCAACACAGCTGAACATTGAAATACGATTTAAAATGAGCGATGCCGTCTTAAAAACCTTTCGTCTCGGTTTTCCATGGGAGACCGAAGACCCCTTTTTATTTTGTGTACACCACCTGGACCGATATCCGGCCGGGAATGAAGAAATGGGACCGGATGCGCCCCTGGCGGGGCGCCCCCTTGGCAATGACTTTGAGGGAAAAAACGGGTGGCGTATGTACCACGGCACTACCATCCCCGGCTTCCCCTCCCACCCCCACCGGGGTTTTGAAACCATTACCATCGTAACTCAGGGCTTTTGCGACCACTCTGATTCCCTCGGGGCTTCCGCCAGGTTCGGTCAGGGGGATGTTCAATGGATGACCGCGGGCCGGGGAGTACAGCACTCTTAAATGTTCCCCCTTATGAAGCGGGAAGGACCAAATACCCTGGAACTCTTCCAGATCTGGCTCAACCTGCCAAGGGATAAAAAACTGGCGGACCCCTATTTCAAAATGCTTTGGGACGAGGAAATCCCTGTAATCGAAAAGGAAGGTGTAAAAATAAAACTGGTGGCCGGAAACCTGTCGGGAAAAAAGGCCCTCTCCCCTCCCCCGGATTCCTGGGCGGCAGATCCGGCAAATGATGTGGTCGTGGCATTGGTGGAAATGGCACCCGGATCGGAATTCGATATTCCGGAAGCAGCGCCGGGGAGCAAGCGCACTATCTTTTTGTTTGAAGGAGACGCCCTGGAGGTTGGGGCACACAACCTTTTGAAAGGATACGGAGCCGCCCTGGGAGCTGGCCGTGTCCCGGTCAAAAATGGCGCTAAAACCGCCAGATTCCTCTGGTTACAGGGAAAACCCATCGACGAACCCGTGGCCAAATACGGCCCCTTTGTAATGAACCGACCAGAGGAGATCAACAAGGCGATGGAAGAGTACCGACTCACGCAGTTTGGCGGGTGGCCCTGGCCGCATCCGGACCATGTCCATCCCAGGGAGAAGGGTCGGTTTGCGCATTATCCCGATGGGCACCTGGAAGAAAGAGGGTAATCAGACCCTGGTAATATGGGCCCCGATCGCCCTGAGCCGTTCATCTATAGCCTCATAGCCCCGGTCAATCTGTTCAATATTGTGAATCGTGGAAGTCCCCTTGGCGGATAGGGCGGCGATCAACAGGGATACCCCGGCACGGATATCCGGAGAGGTCATGGTGGTAGCTTTTAAGGTCGATTTAAAGTCATGGCCAATTACCGTGGCCCGGTGGGGATCGCACAGAATGATTTTCGCCCCCATATCCAATAGTTTATCCACAAAGAAGAGCCGGCTTTCGAACATTTTCTGGTGGATAAGGACTTCTCCCCGTGCCTGGGTGGCTACCACCAGGATAATGCTGAGAAGGTCAGGGGTAAGCCCCGGCCAGGGCGCATCGGCGATCGTTAGGATAGACCCGTCGATAAAGTTCTGTATCTCATATCCCTTCGAGTGGGCAGGAATGTAGATGTCATCCCCTTTTCGTTTTACCCGAATCCCCAACTTTTCAAAAACCGAGGGGATGAGCCCCAGGTTTTCCCAGCTGACATTTTTAATCGTCAGTTCGCTTCGGGTCATCGCTGCCAGACCGATCCAGCTGCCGATTTCGATCATGTCCGGCAACATCCGGTGATCGGTTCCCTTAAGAGAAGAGACCCCTTCAATGGTCAGCAGGTTGGATCCGATGCCCGAGATCCGGGCCCCCATTCTGTTGAGCATCTTGCACAATTGCTGCAAATAGGGCTCACAGGCGGCATTGTAGATGGTCGTGGTTCCCTCTGCCAGCACTGCCGCCATGATAATATTCGCGGTCCCGGTAACCGAGGCTTCATCAAGGAGCATGTGGGCCCCTTTGAGCTTTTTGGCCTCCACCCCGTAGAAATGTTCTTCCCGGTTGTACCGGAACTTGGCCCCGAGCTTCATAAAACCTTCAAAATGGGTGTCGAGCCGGCGCCTGCCTATTTTGTCACCACCGGGTTTGGGGATGTAGCCTTTCCCAAAGCGACCGAGCATGGGTCCAACAAGCATGATGGACCCTCTCAGTCCCCTGCCGTCGGTTTTAAAGGATTCGGATTGTAAATACGCCAGGTTGATGTCATCTGCCCGGAAGGAATAAGAGCCCTTGCCTTTTTTCTGAATCTTGACCCCCAGATCTTCCAGAATCCCGATCAGTTTATTCACATCCAGAATGTCCGGGATATTGCTGATGGTTACGGGCTCGGAAGTCAGCAATACGGCACAGAGAATCTGAAGGGCCTCGTTTTTGGCTCCCTGGGGGGTGATTTCCCCGTGGAGTTGATGCCCTCCCTCAATTTTAAATGTTCCCATGGATTTAGTGACGCTTTTTACCGCGGTTGGAGCGCTGCCCTTTTTTACCGGAAGAGCCCCGGTTTGACCGCGTAGAACGGTGCTTTAGAAACTGGCCGCTATCCGTCAGATTTTCCCCGTTCGCTGCCAGATCGATTTGTCCGTTGCTCAGTTCGTAGAGATGGTTGAAGATCACTTTGTCATCTACCGTGTCCTTGTTCCAGTTCAGGTAACACTTTTTCATGTGGTTGGCAATGGCGAATTCCAGGCCTGCACGCTTATCCCCTTTATCCCACTTCACGGCCTCGTCGATCATCCGTTTGATGTTGTTGCCGTAGAAGCGATATTTCGGATGGTTCTGGGGGTATTCGAGGGGCTGTGGCCGCTCCTGCAACTTTTCCTTGCTGGGGATCGGGAAAGGAGAATCCACCTCCAGCTTAAAATCGGACATGATGAAGAGCTGGTCCCATAGTTTGTGCTGAAAATCAGGGACATCCCGCAAATGCGGCTGCATGTTCCCCATGTGGCTGATAATGGCCTGTGCCAGCCGGTTTCGTTCCTCCCGGTCCTCGATGCTCACGGCATAATCTACCATTTTCTGAAAATGCCGCCCGTACTCGGGAATATGAAGCTGAGGGCGCTCGGTATTGTATTGAAGGTTTTCTACTGTATTCAAAAGAGAAGAGTGCTGTTTAAAAAAAGATTAGTATAGGGGACAATCCCCGGCACGCAAAGTACCAAAAATTGGCGAGATAACCATATCAAAGGGAAATCACCCCTTCAACTTTTCCCACCTCTATGTACTTCTCGATTACGTGGTCCGGGCTCTCGAGATGTACGGTAATCGAAAGGCTGGTGTACTTCCCGGTTTTGGATTTCTTGGACTCGATCACTGCCCCCGTATTGTCAAAGATAGCCCCTATTTGATCTATTTTATCGGTATCAGAGGGGATGATGAATTTATAGAGGTAGGTGCCGGGCCACTCAGAGCTCTTCAGAAGTTCTTCCCGCAGCCGGCTGTAAAATTCTTCTGATTCTTGCTGTTGCATGTTTTTTGTGCAAATATACACCAAAGATACCGCTTGAAGGTGGCCGGGGGAATCCGTACTTTTGTTTGAACGACGTTTACAGCATGACCAGACGTATCGTAATCACTGGAGGTCCCGGAACGGGGAAGACGGTTCTGGTCCGGGAACTTGAAAAACGGGGACATACCTGCTTTCACGAGATTATCCGGGAAATGACCGAAGCGGCTAAAAGGGAAGCGGATCCGGACAGGCATCTTGTAAACCCCCTGGCCTTTGTCAGGGACCCGCTATCCTTCAACCGACGCATCCTTCAGGGGCGCATTGACCAATTCCGGGATGCAGGCAGTTTTCAGGATCCCTTTGTATTTTACGATCGTGGCATCCCCGATGTACTGGCGTATATGGAGTATTTCAAACAGGCTTACGACAGGGAATTCTCCGAACCCTGCCTGAATTACAGGTATGACCATGTTTTCCTTCTCCCTCCCTGGAAGGAGATTTATACACGGGATGATGAACGGCTGGAGAGTTTTGAACAAGCCTGTGAAATACACGAATGCCTGGAACGAACCTACATCGGCTGTGGTTATAAAGTGGATGCCCTCGATTATGGACCCGTGGAAGCCCGTATAGGACAATTGTTGCAAAAAGTAATGGAATTGCATGAATGAGACGGCCAGAACAGTTCTGAAACAGCACTGGGGTCATTCGGGCTTCCACGGGTCCAGGCAAATCCCTTTGTTATCAAATCCCCGGGGTACTTCAACAGGGGCTTTGTATTGTAGTATCGCCCTTGCTGGCCCTGATGGAGGACCAGGTAACGGACCTCAATGCGAGAGGGCTCAGGGCTATGAGCCTTTCAGGAAAACTAACCCCGGCAGACCTGATCCGCAAGCTGGACAATATCGAATTCGGCAATTACAACTTTCTCTATCTGTCTCCTGAAAGACTTCAACAGGAACTTGTATTGGATCGTATTAAAAAATTAAATATCAATCTAATAGCTGTTGATGAAGCCCACTGTATTTCCCAGTGGGGATTTGATTTTCGACCCGCATACCTGAATTGTGCCGTCCTGAGAGAACTGCTCCCGGCAACTCCCGTGATGGCACTCACCGCCACAGCCACCCCGGAGGTAATGGAAGACGTTGAGGAATTACTGCTTCTGAAGGACCCTAAAATATTCAGGGATTCAATCCAGCGCACAAACATCACCTACTCCGTCCTCCAAACAGAAGACAAAAACTACCGGCTGATCCGTTTGTTACAGCAGCACCCGGGAAGTGCCATCGTATATGTTCAGACCCGTCGGGCCACAACCCTTCTGGCAACCTATCTGAATAAACACGGTATTTCCGCGGCAGCCTTTCACGGGGGCATGTCTTCAGAAGATAAACAATCCCGGCTCCGTCAGTGGCAGAGTGGCCAACTGCGGGTAATGACGGCCACCAATGCTTTTGGCATGGGGATCGATAAGGCAGATGTACGCCTGGTGGTACACTTCGAGGTACCCGAGACCCTGGAACATTACTTTCAGGAAGCCGGCCGCGCCGGCAGGGACGGGGAGCCAGCCCTCGCAGCCCTCCTGCTGGGGCCCGATGATATTGAGCAGGCCAGGGATCGATACCTGGGCAGCCTGCCCACGGTCAGGAAGCTCCTGAATACCTATGAAAAACTTAATAGGTATTTCGGGGTCCCGTATGGGGAGTTGTATGAGGATCCCCTCCCCTTTGATTTCTCAGATTTCTGCGATACCTACGCATTACCCCGGGCCCTCACCTACAATTCCCTGGAAATCCTCGATCGGCAGGGGGTGCTTACGCTCTCCAAACTGTTCTGGCAAAAATCCCGGCTGCAATTCACCTGTTCGAAACCGGTACTTTGGGAGTATCTAAGGACCTATCCAAAACTGCAGGCCACCGTGCAGACCCTGCTCAGGACCTACGGGGGACTGTTCGATTTCGAAACGCCGGTAAACCTGCGTTCCATGGCAAAGAAGCTGCAAATCCCGGAATCACGTCTGATAAGTCAACTCGAGCAACTTCGGAAAGATGAGATCATCCGGATGGAAACTTCCAGCGGTGATCTGGAGCTGCGGTTCCTGCTGCCCAGAGAAGATGAAAAAACCATCTATGCATTTGCCAAACAACAGGAAGCCCGTTTGAAGGTGAAACGAAGTAAGGTTCAAAGGATGGCCGGTTACCTTCAAAATCATACGGTATGCAGGCAGGTCCAATTGCTCGAGTATTTTGGGGAACCCCACAGCTCTCCCTGCGGTTCCTGTGATGTCTGCCTGGGGAATCCAAAAATGGATGCCGGCCAGCAGGAACTCCTTAAAGAAACCATTCTCAAAGCCCTTGAAAAAGGTCCCAAATCCTCCCGCGAACTGCTCGAGACCTCGGACCTGCCGGAGGGGCCGGCCCTTCATTGTCTTCAGC
>JARRQA010000156.1:0-5346 GCA_037382325.1 Robiginitalea sp. | reverse complement strand
CAATGAAGGCCTGGTTTTGCCTGCCGCCATCGAACTGGATCTCAGTTTCCAGCTGCAAAAAAACGGGACCCGCAGTCAGATTCATCTATTCAGTGAAAGTATGGGAAAATCCATGGAGGCAGACCTCGGAAACCTCACGGCACCTCCCGCTGGCTGGGAGCGGTACATCTATGGTGTGCTCAGTGAGCTTTCCGGTTTTGCAGACCGGCTAAAAGGTTTCGATGGGGTGTTGACCTCGCGGCTTCCTGCCGGGGCCGGACTCAGCTCTTCAGCTGCCCTTGAATGTGGTCTGGCCTATGGCCTGAACACCCTTTTTTCCCTGAACATCGATCGCATGGAGCTCATCCGAATCGCCCAGCAGGCTGAAATCAAATACTCCGGCACCCAGTGTGGCATTATGGATCAATTCGCCAGTATGATGGGGAAAAAAGGCCAGTTCATCTTTCTGGACTGCCGGACGTTGGAATACCAATACATTCCGGCCCGGCTGGATGGTTACCGGCTTTTACTGATAAACAGTGGCGTGACTCATTCCCTTTCCGAGAGTGCCTATAACCAGCGGCGGGAAGAATGCCGGCAGGGGGTCTCAGTCCTGCGCAGGAAATTCCCGCAAATCCGTTCTTTAAGGGATACCAGCCCCGAACAACTCGAAGCCGTCCGCCATAAAATGACCGAGCCCGTTGCATGCCGTTGCCAGTACGTGATCGAAGAGAATGCGCGGGTCCTGGAAGCGGTGGAAGCCCTCCTGAATTCCGATGTCCAAAGGCTGGGGAAGCTCTTGTATGAAACCCATGAGGGATTGCGGCACCTCTACCAGGTGAGCTGTCCTGAACTCGATTTCCTGGTGGATACAGCCAGGTCCCTCCCGGATGTGGCCGGTTCCAGGATGATGGGAGGTGGCTTTGGGGGCTGCACCCTGAACCTGGTACGGGAGCAAGGCATTTCCGGGGTGATTTCCCGTCTTATGGCTGCCTACCGAAGTCGTTTCGGGCGGGAAGCAGAGCCGCTGGAAGCAGGACTGGGAGATGGGGTGCGCCTGCTTCCCTGACGCCCCTTCAACAACCTGGAAGCTGTCTTCATTTCCGCATACCTGGGGTCAGGCACATAATCCTGTTTTTCCATCTTTACCACCTCAACACTCAAAAAACCAAATTCACTCACCACCTTCCCATAAAGACGGTAAATCCCCTTTCCCCTGAAGGAATACCTGGCCGCCACCGGAGGGAAGAGCACCGTGTCAAAGACCTCTCCCTCCTGGTCGATAAACGTGGCAAAATGCATGCGTTTCCCCTTGTGGGTTTTGGTGTTTTTAACCGTTACCAGGTAGCCGTAGATATCGATATTGCGCCCGAGGAAATCGGACAGGTGCCTGCTGCTACAGGAATTGGCCGGCGGGGTGGCGAGCAGTTCAAAGGGGCTGCAGAGGCAAAACCCCAGTAATTCCAATTCGGTAAAGGCCTCTTCCAGGCGGGTACTGTGCAACTGCGGAATCTCATAGTTGGAGTGCTGTGGCGGGAAGAGGCGGGGATGTTCAATGGGGTTCCCTTTAGAAAGCAGCATATGGGCCTGCCAGAGCAACTGGTGTTTTTCCGCCCCTGTACTCCGGAAGGCATCGATACGGATCAGGATGCTGAGCTGCTCGATGGAGATAGGGACGCGGTCCAGGAAATCTTCCAGGCTGGCAAAAGGCCCCTCCGCTTCGCGCTGCCTTAGAATCCGTTCCATAACACGGGATTCCATGTCTTTCAGGTACATAAAGCCCAGGTAGATGTTCTCCCCCTCAATTCGGTTGACTACCCCGGAACGGTTGATACAGGGCACGTGGATGGTCGCCCCGAGCATCCGGGCTTCATGCACATAGTGTTCAGTCCTGTAAAACCCTCCCCCGTTGTTCAGTACAGCGACCATATATTCAAGGGGGTGGTATGCCCTCAGGAACAAGCTCTGATAGCTCTCCACCGCATAAGAGGCGGAATGTCCCTTGGCAAAAGCATACCCTGCAAAGCTGGCTACCTGATGCCAGATTTCGGAAATCAGGGATTCAGAATACCCCTTTTTACGGCAGTTGGCTATAAAAGACGCCCGGACCCGTTCAAATTCATCCCTGGAGCGGAACTTCCCGCTCATTCCCCTGCGGAGCACATCGGCCTCCCCCAGGCTGAGACCGGCAAAATAGTGGGCCACCTTGATCACGTCTTCCTGATAGACCATCACCCCGTAGGTGTCCGGCATGATCTCCAGCAATACCGGATGGGCCTCTTTGACGCGCTCGGGATTGCGATGGCGCAGGATATACTCCCGCATCATCCCGCTTTTGGCCACCCCGGGACGGATGATCGAACTGGCTGCCACCAGCCCCAGGTAACTGTCCACTTCCAGTTTGCGCAAAAGCATGCGCATGGCCGGGGATTCCACATAGAAACACCCCATGCACTGGGCGGATTTGACCATCTGGTTGATTTTGGGATCTTCCTTGATCCGGGAGATGTTGTGAATGTCGATCCTTTTAAACGCCTCCGGCTGGTTTTCCCGGACAATTTGCAGGGCCTCTTCGATCTTGGCAAGGCCTCGCTGGCCCAGAATGTCAAACTTGTAAAGCCCTACATCCTCAGCGATCACCATGTCAAACTGGGTGGTCGCAAAGCCCTTGGGAGGCAGATGGGTGGCCGAAAACCAGTGGATCGGTTTCTCGCTGATCAGGATGCCCCCGGCATGCACGCTCAGGTAATTGGGCATCCCTCTGATGAGCTCCCCGTAACGGAGCACCAGGCGGGCTACCTCATCGAGGCGGGAAGGAGTGTACCGGCCTTCGCACAACTGGTCGATCTCTGTTTTGGGCAGCCCAAAGACCTTGCCCAGTTCCCGGATGATCCCCCGTTGCTTGAAGGTAACATAGGTCCCGAGCAGGGAAACATGTTCAAAACGCCCGAAAATGTATTTGGTAACAGCCTCCCGGTCCTTCCAGGAAAAATCGATGTCAAAATCCGGGGGGTTGGCCCGGAACAGGTTGATAAACCGTTCGAAATACAGGTCGAGCTCTATGGGGTCCACATCGGTAATCCGAAGCAGGTAAGCCACGATGCTGTTTGCCCCGCTGCCCCGGCCCACATAGAAAAACCCCCTGCGGCGGGCCTCGCGTACGATATCCCAGTTGATGAGGAAATACGAGACAAACCCCTTTTGTTTGATCAGGTGGAGCTCCTTCTCCAGGCGGGTATAGACTTCAGGGCCCGGGTCCCTGTAGCGATAGGGCATCCCTTCCTTGCAGAGCCGCTCGAGCAGTTCTTCATCTTCCTCCCGCCGGCCGGTATAGGTCTGCAGGTTCTGAGGCCTTCGGTTCTCTGAAAAATCAAACCGGATTTGGCACTGTTGCATGAGTCGGTCCGTATTTTCCAGGATAAATTCCTGCCCGGAAAAGGCCGCTGCCAGGTTCTCGACCGGGTACATCTGGTCTTCCGGGCAAGCCTGTTCGGATTCAGGCAGCCTGCTTAGCAGGACATTGTTGTCAATGGCCCTGAGCAGGCGATGGGCATTGAAATCCCGTTTGCTGCGGAAGGTCACCGGCTGGAGGACCACCAAACGGTCCCGGTACTCAGCCACACGGGTAAAGGGCAGCCGGCGCAGGTCACGAATCGAAACCCCTATAAACTCATGGGGGGCAAAGTCCGTCATTTCATCCAGCAAAACCTTTTCGAAAGGGTAGACCACATAGGCACGGGAAAAGGCCGGGGCCCGGCCCGGAAGCGGGGTTTTATCATGCAGGTGACGGGAGAGGTAGCGGTTCAGTTCAAAATACCCTTTGTTGTCACGGGCAATCCCGACAAAACAGGGGGATATTCCGTTTCGGAAATCAATTCCCAGCAGGGGCCTGACCTGAAATTCGGGGGCCCTCCGCACAAAGTTCAGCCCGGCAGAAGTGTTGTTGATATCTGTAAGCGCCAGGCGGGTCACCCCGTTGTCCCGGGCAAGACGGAGCAGTTCCTCCTCGGAAAAGGTCCCGTAGCGAAGGCTGTAGTAGGTATGGCAATTCAGGTACATCGGTATGCTTTCAATATTGGGTCATTTGCGATTCATAGGAACTTCTTCCTTTTATTGTTTAAGGTCCAAAACCAGGCTGCCTGCTGATACTGCAAACTGCGAACTTTATAACAGTTGGCAGTTGCAGTTGGCAGTAAACTCCTGCTTCAACCTTGGACTTTAAACCTTGAATGCAGGCCCGGCTGCCAACTGTGACTGCCTACTGCTTCCTGTGAGCAAGCACCGGAGGCGGCTGCCCGTTAAAGGGATTGTGCATCCGGCCAATGGTGCGGGCCCCCATACCCGAAGCCCGTATGACGCTCTTGTCCCCGTACCGTTCCCGGAGGCGGTCCATGGCCGCATACAGGTTGAGGGTTTCTTCCTGGTCGTCAAAAAGGTCGATCTGGTGATTGCCCGGCACCAGGTGGCTGAAACGCACCCCGATAAGCCGTACCAGCAAACGCCGCTGGTAAAGCCTTTCAAAAAGATCCAGCACTTTTGGGATCAGCTTGTGGTCTGCACTGGTATAGGGGATCCGCAGCTGTTTGGAACAGGTATTGAAATCTGAATACCGGACCTTTACCGCAATACAGGCCGTCAGCTTACCGCCCCGGCGCAACTGGAAGGCGAGGTTTTCGGTCATGGCGATCAGGATGCCCCGAAGCCGGCGTACATCGATCGTATCCCGGTCAAAGGTGCGCTCGGTGGAAATGGATTTGCGCTCACAAAAAGGCACCACTGCCCGGTTGTCAATGCCATTGGCGCGCTTCCAGATCACGGTGCCGTTCGCTCCGAGCACCCGTTGTACAACATCCAGGGGCATCTCCTGCAGGGTCCTGACCTGCCTCAGGCCGAGGTTGCGGAGCGTCTGATAGGTCTTCTCCCCCACCATGGGGATTTTTTTGATGGAAAGGGGGGCCAGGAAAGGCTTTTCATAGCCCGAGTCCACCATGAGCTGGTCATTGGGTTTCGCCTCCCCCGTGGCTACCTTGGAAACCACTTTGTTGACCGACAGCCCAAAAGAAATAGGCAACCCGGTTTCCCGGATGATGCGCTGGCGGAGTTCCGTGGCATAGCGATAAGAGCCGAAGAAGCGGTCCATCCCGGAGAGATCGGCGTAAAACTCATCTATACTGGCCTTCTCAAAAAGAGGAACCTGCTCCTTGATAATTTCAGTCACCTCATCCGAATGCCGGCTGTAGGTACCGGCATTGCCCCGGATCACCACTGCCTCCGGACAGAGTTCCCGGGCCATGCGCATGGGCATGCCCGAATGCACCCCGTACCCCCGGGTCTCATAACTGCAGGCAGCTACCACCCCACGGTCGC
>JARRQA010000155.1:0-9617 GCA_037382325.1 Robiginitalea sp. | reverse complement strand
CTCAACCCAAAAACCCTCAATACAATGACCCTCCTTGACGGAAAGAAAATCTCCAACCAAATCAAAGACGAAATCGCGGCCGAGGTGGCCCAAATGAAGGAGCGGGGAGAAAAGGTACCCCACCTGGCGGCTGTTTTGGTCGGCAACGACGGGGCCAGCCTTACCTATGTGGGGAGCAAGGTGCGGGCCTGTAAGCGGATCGGGTTCGAATCCACCCTGAAGCAGCTGCCGGAAGAAACCACGGAGGAGGAGTTGCTGAAACTGGTGCACGAACTGAATGCGGACTCCGAGATTGACGGGTATATCGTTCAACTGCCACTGCCCAAACACATCGATGAGGAAAAAATCCTCATGGCCGTTCACCCCGATAAAGACGTGGATGGCTTCCATCCGGCCAACTTCGGGAAGATGGCCCTGGATATGGAGACCTTTATCTCCGCCACGCCTTTTGGGATCATCGAGCTGTTGAAACGTTATGGGGTGGAGACCTCAGGCAAGCACGCTGTGGTGATCGGCCGGAGTCATATCGTGGGACGGCCTATCAGCATCCTGCTCAGCCAGAAGGGCGAAGCCGGGAATGCCACAGTCACCCTGACCCACAGCCGAACCAAAGACCTGCCTGCCCTTACGCGGCAAGCCGATATTATCGTTTCGGCCCTGGGGATACCAAAATTCCTGAAAGCCGATATGGTAAAAGAAGGGGTCGTGGTAATCGACGTGGGGATTACCCGGGTTCCGGATGAAAGCCGGGAAAGAGGATATTATATCTGTGGGGATGTGGACTTTGACCAGGTGAGCAAAAAGGCTTCTTTTATCACCCCGGTGCCCGGAGGGGTAGGGCCTATGACCATTGCCATGCTACTGAAAAATACGCTTCTGGCAAGGGAGCGGCACCGCAATGCCTGATCTTTATTGTGGTTGTTCCGTTTCGGTGGGGGTAAGGGTTTCGAACTCGGAATCCCCTTCATCATTCCTGCAGCTGTGACAAAGGATAATCAGTCCTAAAAGGATCATAGCGTAGTGCCATCGCTTGATATGTTTCATAGCGGTAAGTCTTTGGGTGGTTGCTAACATACCCATAACGAACCTCCTGGCATTTTAGTATAGAATTTCGCTGAAAACCACGGCTTTCCGACGGATAGAAGGTATTTTATTCGGGTCTGCCTGTTGCCGTCCCGACTAAAAAACCCTACCTTTTTTAAAAATTTATTCCCATGCGATTCCTGTTATCCGTTGCCCTTGCCTCAGCCCTGCTGCTTTCCTGTAATCCTGAGACGGAGTCCTCCCCGGAGGTCGCTGTCGGGGTTTCCTTTCCGGAATCCATGGAAGGGAAACCCATGGACGGACGCCTGCTGCTCATGCTATCAGATGATCCTTCCGCGGAACCGCGCTTCCAGATCAATACCGGATTGAACACCCAGCTCATCTTTGGGATGAACGTGGAGGGGATGCAGCCCGGCGAGGTGATTACCTTTGACCAGGAGGCCGACGGCTTCCCCTACAAGAGTCTGACGGAGGTCCCGTGGACAATGGGGAAGGGCAGCAGTGGAACCGTTCGCCCGGCAATCTGTACAGTGAGCCGGGGGAGGTTACAGTGGGGGAAGATGGCATAACGGGGCTGGAACTCGTAATGGACCAGCAAATACCGCCTATCCCCACGCCGGAGGATACTCCCTGGATCAAACATATAAAAATCCGCTCAGAACGCCTTTCCGAGTTCTGGGGGCGGGACATGTACCTCGGGGCCCATGTCCTCCTCCCGAAGGATTTCGACAAGCATCCGGAGGCCCGATATCCCCTGATGGTATTCCACGGGCATTTCCCTTCTGATTTTGGAGGATTTCGGACCGAACCGCCGGAGGAGGACCTCGAACCGGAATACTCGGAACGCTTCGGGGTGGAAGGGTACAACATCATACAGCAGCAGGAGGCCTATGATTTTTACAAACGGTGGACTTCTCCCGAGTTTCCCAGGTTTTTGATCATCGAGATCCAGCATCCCACACCCTATTACGACGATTCGTACGCGGTGAATTCAGCCAGCCAGGGGCCTTACGGGGATGCGATTACCCACGAGCTTATCCCGTACATCGAGGAGCAATTCCGCGGGATCGGGGAGGGCTGGGCCCGTTTTCTGTACGGCGGGTCTACCGGGGGCTGGGAAGCCCTGGCCGTACAGGTGAAATACCCGGAAGAATACAACGGCTGCTTTGCCGCCTGTCCGGACCCTATCGATTTCAGGGCTTATTGCCTGACAGATATCTACGAAGACGAGAATGCCTACTGGTATCCCAGTACCCATAAGCCTCTGGAGGTACCGGCCCACCGGGATTACCTGGGCAATTTACAGACCACGGTGCGGGAATACAACCAGCTGGAACTGGTCCTGGGGGACAAAAGCCGGTCCGGGCAGCAGTGGGACATATGGGAGGCGACCTATTCGCCCCAGGGCCCGGATGGCTACCCGCAACGGATCTGGGACAAGGAAACCGGGGAGATCGATCCACAGGTGGCTGCCTATTGGAGAGAAAACTATGACCTTCGTTACATCCTGGAACGGGACTGGGAAAAACTGGGGCCGAAACTCAGGGGAAAGATCCATATCTACTGTGGGGATATGGACAATTATTACCTGAACAATGCCGTGTACCTGATGGAGGATTTCCTGGAGCAGACCTCCGACCCCTATTACGAGGGGGAGGTCCTCTACGGGGACCGGGCCGAGCATTGCTGGAACGGGGACCCGGAATTACCGAATCATCTCAGCAGGCTCCGTTACAATAGTATGTACGTGCCTAAAATCATGGCCCGTATTGCCAAATCTGCACCCCCCGGGGCCGATCTGGAGAGTTGGAGGTACCGCTAAGCGGTTAAATTTTGAAAATGAAACCAAGGACCAACAAATTCGCCTGGGTGACCTTCGGCATGCTGGCCATCATCATAGGGTTCTACCCTTTGTTCTACCTGCTCGGTCCCCGGGACCTCGGGCTACTTGGGACAAAAAGTTCGGAAGTCCTCCAGAGCCCACTCTGGAACACCGCATTTTACGGTCATATTACCTTTGGCGGGATTTCTCTTCTCACGGGGTGGACCCAGTTCAGCAGGGAGTTGCGAAGGCGGTATTTGAAATGGCACCGCCGGCTGGGCCGGGTTTACGTGGTTTCTGCCCTTATCAGCGCGGCCTGCGGGGTATATCTGGCATTTTTTGCTACCGGAGGATGGGCGGCCGGCATGGGGTTTTTGCTCCTCGGGATCAGCTGGATCTACTTTACCATGAGGGCCTACCTGGCGGTTCGGGCGGCAGATCTTACCAAGCATGAAGGCTATATGATTTACAGTTATGCCGCTTGTTTTGCGGCCGTAATGCTCCGGGTCTGGATGCCCCTGCTCATCCTGATTTTCGGGGAATTCCTGATCGCCTACAAGATCGTCGCCTGGCTTTGCTGGGTGCCAAACCTTGTATTTGCCTATTTTTGGGTGCGGCGCAGCGGGTTGCAACTGGGGTAGTCTTATCACCGGGCCGCACATTTCGGCAGGAACCGTAATTTAAAACTATAAAAGATGAAATACCGAAACTTTGGGAATACGGGATGGAACGTCAGCGAAAACGGTTATGGCATGTGGGGCATGGGCGGCTGGACGGGCTCCGACGACCGGCAATCCGAACGCTCTCTGGACCTGGCCGTGGAACAGGGCGTCACCTTCTTCGATACTGCCTGGGGATATGGAGAAGGGCATAGCGAAAGACTACTGGGAGAATTGCTGCGCCGGCATCCGGATCACAGATTATACGCCGCCAGCAAGATCCCGCCCAAGAATTTCCAATGGCCGGCCAAATCTAACTATGCCTTTGAGGACTCCTATCCGTCAGATCACATCCGGGAATACACCGAAAAAACACTCAGGAACCTGGGAGTGGAGCGGATCGACCTGATGCAATTCCATACCTGGGATGACGTATGGGCCTCCAGGGAGGAATGGCAACGGACTGTGGAGGACCTGAAAAAGGAAGGCAAGGTGGCTGCCATGGGCATCAGCATGAACCGATGGGAGCCTGAAATTGGAGTGGACGCCCTTAAAACAGGGATGCTGGATGCGGTACAGGTAATCTACAACATCTTTGACCAGGCCCCGGAAGATGTGCTTTTCCCCTTTTGCGAGGCGCACGGGATAGCCGTGATCGCCAGGGTACCCTTTGACGAGGGGACCCTTACCGGGAATATTACCCGGGATACGGTCTTCCCCGAAGGCGACTGGAGGGGGACCTATTTTGTGCCGGAAAACCTCAAGGCAAGTGCAGACCGTGCAGACCAGCTGCGTCCCCTGGTGCCGGAGGGTATGACCATGGCGGAGATGGCCCTGCGTTTTATCCTGGAAAATCCCACCGTAAGCACGGTTATACCCGGTATGCGGAAGGCGGAACACGTACGGGCCAATACGGGGACCAGTGACGGCAAGGGATTACCGACTGCATTGTGGGAAACCCTGAAAAAACACCGGTGGGACCGGGTGCCGACTTCCTGGTCTCAATAACGCCAAATTTTAAAAAATCTCAAATTCATGACCCGGAACAAATTACTATCTCAGGCCATTATGGGCGGTATTATCTATTTTGTGATATCCCTCATCCTGGAACGAAGCACCGCCAGAGAAGCCCTGGTTAAAGAAGGGACGGAAGCCCTGATCTTTGCAGTAGTCTACGGCCTTGGTTTATGGATCTACCACCGATTTATTAAAAAGGAGAAATAACCTATTTGGCGAAGAGCTGCTCCATGTTCCGGAAGGCTTTGAATTCCAGCGCATTTCCTGCAGGATCCAGGAAAAACATGGTCGCCTGTTCCCCGGCCTCCCCTTTAAACCGGATATAAGGCTCTATGACAAAGTCGATCCCCTTCGCTGCGAGTTCCCTTGAGAAGGACTGGAAAATCTCCCAGGGCAATACCACCCCATAATGGGGCACCGGGACATTTTTCCCGTCTACGGGGTTCGTATGTAGCGCCTCCTCTGATTTCGGCTTGTAGTGAATTACCACCTGGTGGCCAAAGAAGTTAAAGTCTACCCACTGGTCGCTGCTGCGGCCTTCCTCGCACCCGAGGACTTCCCGGTAAAACGTGCGGCATTCCTCCAGGTTGTGAACAGGGATGGCAACGTGGAAGGGAGTAATAGTCTGCATGCGTTTTGTTGTTTTTAATTCCTGTAAAAATACAAAATAGGATCCCTATAACCCCTTTTCCGGAGTGGTTTGTATCAGCTTTTCAGGAAATCGACAATTTGACGGTTAACATCCTCCTGATGCATTGAATGGCCAAGGCCCTCGGTGGGGATCAACACACTGTCTTCCCAGGCATTGTGGACTTTTTGGGAAGCGTGAAATGGGGCAACCCGGTCCAGGCGGTCGTGCAAAATAAGCCCCTTTTTAGGGTTCCCTTTTACAAACCGGGGGGTTGCGAATTCGTGGATGTGGAATCCGAACTCTTCAAAGACCAGCTTGTCGAAGGCCTTCAGCACGCGGTCGTTGAACCCCAGCAGGTTTTGGTAGGAATGTGTGATTTCCTCAAACTCAGCCGGGGAACCTATGGTGACGATTTTTTCAACGGATTCATTGGGGTGTCTGTGAGCGTGGTAGAGGGCGGTCATCCCTCCCATAGAATGCCCGATAATGTATTTGGGGTCAAAGGCCTGTACCATGTGTTCCACACATTCCGTATACATGGGCACATGCATTATTTTTCCGGTTGAATATCCGTGGGCCGGCGCGTCAAACGCAATGACGTGATACCCTTCTTCCCTCAGGACCTTTATGAGTTTATGCCACCGGAAGGTATTGCTCTCCCAACCGTGTACCAAAAGCACCCGGGGCCCGTTTCCCCTCCACTGGTAGGTTTGGATCTCATTGCCATCCACCGTCTCCACGCTGTGTCTTGCCTCGTCTAAAAAGGGCTGTTGTTCAGGTTTAACCCGCCCTTTCCGTACCTTGGCAAAGGTTTTCATGGCGAGTCTTGCCGCCGTATCCGGACTGAAGAGGGCTACCAGATTGAACCATTTACCATAGAATTTGGCCAGCAGGGTCTTGAGGTAGGCGCTCAGTCGGGTCATGGTATTTTTTGGTTTCTGGCGCGAAGATACTATTTGGTTGCCACTTCCGGCCGGGTAAACTATAACCTGTTAGGACCCTGCAGGCTCCCAGAGCGATTTAATGCGCTTGAGGTTTTTTCGGGCGATTCGCAGGGGCCTGAGGGCATTCTTGTTTTTAGACGAATGGGATTCCATCCGGTTCAGGATAGTCCTGAGTTCCGAGATCGCATCGAGGATGTAGGGCCCCTTGTTTAACATGACGCATTCGGATCGAACGGAGAGGGCCGCATCACTTATCTCAGCGCGGGTGGCAATGCCCTTTTTGGCCAGGTTGTCCAGGACCTGAGTGGCCCAGATCACGGGAACGTGGGCTGCCTCGCACAACCATAAGATTTCGTTCTGTACCTCGGATATCCGGTCAAAACCGATTTCCACCGCCAGGTCCCCCCGGGCGATCATCACGCCAATCCGGTTGTGTTTCATTCCCTCTAGAATTATATGGGAGAGGCGGTTAAAGGCCTTTTGGTTTTCAATCTTAAAAACAACCCCGGGCTTTTCATCCCCAAGTTCCTCCAGGCGTTCGTACAGGCCCTTATCCATCTTTAATTTGGATTTAAAAGTCTTGACGACCTTCACCACCGCTTTTTGGGTATCGGCTTCCGTGACCTCTGCCCTTACCATGCCATCGTCAAAGAAAACCTTGTCTCCTGCCTTAAGTGAGTCGATGATCTCAGGGATGCTTAGCCGGACCGGAATAGGGGTGCCTTCATCTGACTGGTACAATGCTTTTTCAAAGCGACTGGGATCCACAGGGGCCTTACCCAGTTCCAAACGGATCCCTTCTTTCATAGGAAGGGATTTTATTTTACGGCCCGACTCGTCCTGGATGACGGGAAAGCTAATCCGGATTTTCGGGCCTGCCAGATCCATGTAGATCCTCAGGTCCTTTCCGGTTTTCCTGGAGGCTTCCCGGATGTTTTCAACCATACCCAACCAAAGTACCTCGTCTCCATGAGACAGATTGATGCGTGCAATGGTCATCCCGTTTTCAGCCATTTTCGCAATCAATTCGGCATCTTCGGCGGCTTCTTCCGGCATGGTCACCATGATTTCATGGGTGTTGAAATCCGGCGGGCGGTTGAACAGGAGGTTGCTGTGATTGCGGATAAGCGATTTACTGTGCTCGAACCCCAGGATGCTCGGGGTCTTTCGTTCCGGCCAGGGCTCACCGACCAGCAGGTGCAGCAGCTGCAGGACCCGGTGCAGATTCGTCAGGACGTACCCCTCAGCGGAGCGGAGGGAAGAAAGTCCCAGGTCTGAAAGCGGGTCGTGGAGCTGGCGGAGGTCGTGATTCCTTAGCGCGAGGTAGCGAATCAGATTTCTGGCACTCGGCCTGAAATCGGGATGTACCGTTTGGGAAAGGTCTTCAGCCAGGGGTTCCAGTTCGAGGATCTCCTGGTAAATGTCCTTTAATTCGGCAATGAGGTCTTCTGTTTTCATAGGTTACTATCTAAGGGTTCACCTCTTTTGGACCGTTAAGAACCCGGCAGGGAAAATTATAAAACTCCCTTAACCTCTGCGTTACCAAAAAGTAAAAACTACCCGGAAAGCCCTATTCCCAACCGACCATCATGTATTTGATACGGGCCTTGTCCGGGATTTGAACTGCTTCTATAGGTGTATTCGTATACCGCAGGGCTGCGGGGAGTTCCTCCCTGGAGATGGTGAAATACACCGGATGATCTTTCACCAGAACCAGGACGTTGTTCAGGGAACTAACTACTTTCCGTATTTCATAGGCTTTTTCAATAGCACCGAAGGTCGATTCCAGCCCGATCCCGGCCTCGGTCTTGTAGCGCGGATCCCGGATTCGGATATTGTCGATCCGCTGCAGGCTGTCTATGGAAGGAGTCAGGGTGAGCAGGTGCTTCCCGCCTGGCTCATAAACCTCAATCTTGCCATTGATCCCCATGGCCAGGCGGGCCGTGTCCCGGACCAGGGAATCCTGACGGTAGATACTGTCCAGTTGCGAGACCTGATGGGTTTTAAGAAGCTTTCCCACCCGCTCCTTTCCGATCAGAAAGGGGTCTTCCCGATCCGGTTTGCAATAGGTGAGGAACAGTACTGCACTGAAAAACAAAAGGTATTTTTTCATAGGGTTGAGATGCGAAGGAATTGGTTTCCAGAGTTCACCGAATTACTTTTTTGAGGATTCCCATAACCCCCCGGATAAAGGTCGCGCTCGTCAGTACTTTGACCAGGGGGTCCTGTGCCGTGGAACGGCGACTCCTGCTTTGTTTGGGTTCTGCGGGCCTGGATTCCTGTTCTGCGGCGGCCTCTGCCTTTTTAATTTTGTCATTCAGGATTTCATAAGCGCTTTCCCGGTCTACCGCCTTGTTATAGGAGGCTGTCAGGGCAGAGCCCTCGATAACCTCCTGAAGTTCTGTACCGGTCAGGATATCCATCCGGCTCATTGGGGCGCGCATGAGCGTTGCTGCCAGCGGGGAAGGCCGTCCTTTTTCATCCAGGGCACTTACCAGGGCCTCTCCGATCCCCAGGGATGTAAGGACTTCTTTGGTGTCGTAGAATTCGGATTCCGGATAGTTCTCCGCGGTCAGTTTTATGGCCTTTCGGTCCCGGGCGGTAAAGGCCCTGAGGGCATGCTGCACTTTAAGGCCCAGTTGGGCCAGGACCTCGTTGGGTACATCCGTAGGGTTCTGGGTGACAAAATAGACCCCCACCCCTTTGGAGCGGATCAGCTTCACGATGCTTTCGATCTGATCCAGCAGGGCCCGGGAGGCCTCTTTGAAAATCAGGTGGGCCTCGTCAATAAACAGGACCAGTTCCGGTTGTTCCGGGTCCCCCAATTCAGGGAAGGTGTTGTAGATCTCTGCCAGCAGGCTCAGCATAAAGGTAGAGAAGAGCTTCGGCCGATCCTGAATGTCAGTCAGCCGGATGATATTGATAAAGCCGCGTCCGTCGGAGTCAATGCGGGTCAGGTCGTTTACATCGAAGGATTTTTCCCCAAAGAAAAGGTCGGCCCCCTGTTGTTCAAGCTCGATGACCTTGCGAAGGATGGTGCCGGTGGAGGAAGTACTGATCCGCCCGTATTCCCTGGAGAATTCTTTTTTACCCTCCCCGGTAGCGTATTGAAGGACCTTTTTGAAATCCTTCAGATCCAGCAGGGGGAGTTTTTGATCGTCACAGTATTTGAAGATTACCGCCACAATGCCGGCCTGAACATCAGAAAGGTCCAGGATGCGGGAAAGCAATACCGGCCCGAATTCCGAGACCGTGGCCCGCAGCCGGACGCCATCCTGCTCTGAAAGCGTCAGGATTTCCACAGGGAAGCGCTTCGGCTCGAAGGGGAGCCCTATCTGTGCGTGCCGTTCATCTATTTTGGGATGTCCCGGACTGGGCTGTGCCAAACCGCTCAGGTCGCCTTTCAGGTCCATCAGCAGTACGGGTATCCCTTTTTCAGAAAGGTTTTCGGCCAGTACCTGAAGAGATTTGGTCTTCCCGGTCCCTGTGGCACCCGCAAT
>JARRQA010000154.1:0-11716 GCA_037382325.1 Robiginitalea sp. | reverse complement strand
GAAGACCGCACCTTCCGGGTTCGCTTACAGCGGGATAGGGTTCCGTTACGCAGCATAGATGCCTATTATATGCTTCAGCCGGATATGGGATATATCCGGATGAACCGCTTTGCGGAATCCACCTATGAGGAATTTCGCGAATCGCTAGTTGAGCTGAGGTCCAAAGGAGCTGAAAAACTGGTGTTGGACCTGCGGGATAATCCCGGGGGTTATCTCAACATCGCGGAACAGATTGCCGATGTCTTTCTGCCCAAGGGAAAACTTATCCTCTTCACGAAAAACAAACAGGGGCAGATCGAAAAGACCTTTGCCACTTCCCGGGGCGGTTTTGAAAACAAACCCGTTTATGTCCTCATAAACGAACGATCTGCCTCCGCCTCGGAAATCATCGCGGGCGCCCTGCAGGACAATGATATTGGGACCATTGTAGGTAGGCGATCCTTCGGAAAAGGCCTGGTGCAGCGGGAGATGGATCTGGGTGACGGCTCTGCAGTCCGTCTGACGGTATCCAGGTATTACACCCCTACCGGGCGGTCCATTCAGCGGGATTATGGCAAGGGCTCGGAGGAGTATTACCACCGGTATCTGGAACGATATGATAACGGGGAGCTTGAATCCGCGTCCAACATCAAGGTGGCGGACTCCCTGAAATTTACTACCCCAAAAGGGAAGGTGGTATACGGGGGCGGAGGGATTATCCCGGATGTTTTTGTGCCGATTGGCACCAATGAAGAAGAAGTCATCGCTGCCATGGATGCCGGCGGGTATTTCTCTTCCTTTGCCTTCGAACACCTCGAGGAGGATCGTACCCGCTACGCCGAATTCTCAACCCCGGAGAAATTTCTCAGGGAGTTTACGACAGACGATATCCTTTTCGAAAAGTTCAATGAATTTTTCACGCGGTACAGGCATGGGCTGGATTTTTACGAATACGAGGACCTGTTGAAGCTCTATATCAAGGCGGCAATTGCCGAACAGCTATTTTCGCCGGACCTGAAGGCGGAAATCCTCGCTCCTGCCGACCCGATGCTGCAAAAAGTACTCAGCCTGGACAACCCCACTATACAGAGCTCCGGAAGCGATTTATAACCAATCCGCTTAACGGTCTTCGTCTATTTTCTTCTGAATTTTTCGCGAGGTATTGTAGATCAGTAGCAAAACAATGGCACAAAGGGCTGCGGCGATGCCGATCAGTGCGATGAAGCTGTCTCCCTGCAGCGGCTCGGTGAAATCCACTATGGTGACATTATAGGCGATCAGGCCCAGGGCCAGGACGATGAGGATGATAAGTAGGACCTTGTTCATGTTCGGATGACTTAATGTGGCTTAAAACAACCCGTTTACGTTCGTGGCAAAAAGTTTGACGGCAATCGCCAGCAGGATTACCCCGAAAACCTTGCGAATGATACTGAGCCCCCTTTGCCCCAACACTTTGGCAATCCGGGAGGAGGACTTCAGGACAATGTACACAAAGATAATATTCAGGATGATGGCAATAATAATATTGATCACCTGGTATTCCGCCCGGATTGACAACAGGGTGGTAAGTGTTCCCGCTCCTGCGATTAAGGGGAAGGCCAACGGTACCACCGAGGCAGATTCCGGAGCCTCGTCCTTGTAAAGGGTCACCCCAAGGATCATCTCGATGGCCAGGAAAAAAAGGACAAAAGACCCCGCGACGGCAAACGAATTCACGTCGATTCCTATCAGGTTTAAGATCTCTTCCCCGATAAACAGGAAAGCCACCATTATGAAAGCAGCCACTATGGAGGCTTTTTCAGATTGAATATGACCGGCTTTTTGCCTGAGGTCAATTACGATCGGGACGCTGCCGACAATATCGATTACTGCGAAAAGAATCATGGTCGCGGAGGTAATCTCCCTTAAATTCAGTTCCATAGGCCCTGGTTTGAAGTGCGGCAAAGGTACGTCCTCCCGCGATATTGCAAAAGACTTAAGGGGAGTATAAAGAAAGTCTTTTAAGGGGATTCAATATCTTTGGGTCCGGTATACAAGATGCGAACCACATGTTTCAAATAGGCAGGACCCTGGTGTCTGAAGAAATACTGGAGGAAGCCTTTGTCTGTGACCTCAAGGCCTGTAAAGGGGCCTGTTGTATAGAGGGCAGTGCGGGGGCACCCCTTGAGGAGGAGGAAACCCGGATGCTCGATGCCCTTTTTCCGAAGGTCAGGCACTATCTGAGGCCGGAGGGTGTCCGCGCCATCGAAACCCAGGGAACCCATGTAAAGGGATCTGACGGGGATTGGGAAACCCCGCTTGTAGAGGGTCGGGAATGCGCCTATGTGGTCTATGAAGATGGTGTGGCCCAATGCGGTATTGAAAAAGCTCACAAGGCAGGGGCAGTTTCCTGGAGAAAACCGGTCTCCTGTCATCTGTATCCGGTTCGGGTACGGGAATACACTCAGATAACGGCGGTCAATTACCATCAGTGGCACATCTGTGACGCGGCATGCCGGCTGGGTCAGAAGCTTAAGGTTCCGGTTTACCAATTCACAAAGGAGGCGTTGATACGGAAGTTCGGAATACAGTGGTATGAGGAACTTGAAGACGTCGCATCAGAGCACCTCAGATCGTAGGTATTTTTAAGGTGACCTTCGTACCGGCAACGCTGCCATCCCCCTTGTAAAGATCTTCGATAAAAAGGTCGAAAGAGTTCCTGTAGATACGTGAGAAATTAGCCAGGCGTTCTCTGGTAATCGATATCCCCATGGATTTTCGTTTTAACACCTTGGCTTCCCGGAGTTTCTCCGAGGCTTCCCGTCCAATACCATTGTCGCGAATGGCAATATTGATATAGCCTTTCTTATTCTGTCGCACCTCGAGGCGTATTTTCTTTTTTCCTTCCTTGGAAGAGAGTCCGTGCCACAGGGCATTTTCTAAAAAGGGCTGCAGGATAAGGGAGGGGATCTTAACGGTTTGTGGGTTTATATCGGGGGCAATGTCCACCTCGAAATCGATCTGCTCGTCAAAACGGATGTTCTCGATATTCATATACAGTTTTAAGGTTTCCAGTTCCTCTTTCAGGGAGTTTTCTTTCATGGATGACGATTCCAGGATCCTCCGGATGAGTTTGGAAAACTTATTTAGATAGTGAACAGCATTTTTTGGTTCGTTATTTATAATATAGTGCTTGATCGAATTCAGGGAATTGAAGAGGAAATGCGGGTTCATCTGGCTTCGCAACCTGCTCTGCTCCAGGGCCATGACCCTTTTTTCTATGTTTATCTTGTATTGCCGGTGGGCAGTGTACAGGATCAGAGCAAAGATCAGGACCATTAGTGCGCCAATCAGCAGGGTTGCCCGGTTTCTGCGGAGCTTCAGGTTAATGATTTCATTCTCGCTGGCGAGCATTTGCATTTGCAAATCCCTTTTTTCATTTTCTGCTTCGTTGATAGCATCATTTAAGAATTGCAGGTTCCTCGTGTTTCTTATGATACTTCTAGTCGACTGGGCGACCTTGTAATAGTTTAGGGCTTTTTCGTAATCTCCCAGTTCCAGCCATGAATCGTGGAGCCAGATATTGCCGTCGTAGATATAATTGGTAATATTCAATTGCTCAGCTAATTTGAGCCCTTCCGTCAGGTATTTTTGCGCCTGGTCCTGATCTTTCAGGTTTAAGAGTACCCATCCGTATTGTAGATGAAGCAAGGTGCGGAGCTCAAGATCCATTTGGTCCTTTTTTTCTAGGACGGATGATGTGATCAGCCGCTTTGCTTCTTCGGCGCGGTTTTGATGGGCCAGGGCATGAGCAATCCCGAGGGTATTTAAAATTAAAAGCCTTTCTGAACCTGTGCGTTCGTTGGTCCTGACCGATTTTTCATAAGCAGAGAGGGATTCTTCCAGCTTCCCCATTGCTTCAAGGCTTTCTCCTTTGGCATTATAACTATATCCCAGTCCTTCAGCGTAATCTGTTTCTTGAAATTTTTTGATCGCTGAATCATAGTTGTCGATAGCCAGTTTGTATTGACCCAGGGCGTGATAAATTTTTCCAAGCCCGTGGTAAGCCTTACCAGCCTCCCTTTGGTAAGTTTCTGTAAGCGTATCGGCTTCTCTGATCATTCGTAAAACCTCTTGATGGTAATCCAGAGCATTCTGAATTGAATCTATTTTTCTGGAAGTGTTTCCCATCAGATTCATCGAGGTCATTTGCAATTCAGTTTGTCCATTCTCTTTCGCCACTTCAAAGGCGTTTCTGTGATATTCCAGCGCACTGAGATACTTAAAGCGGCTTGACTGGAGCTTTCCCAGTTGATTATATCCGTAAGAAACCCCAATTGAATTATCGGTTTTTTCACTTTTATCTATGAGCCTACGGAGCAATAATTCGTCCTGGTTATAGGGATGCAAAAGTTGGTCGAAAGTCCTGTAATTAGCATTTTCAGCAGAAAGAATGCTGTCGGAAAGTTTGCCAAATTCATTTGGGGCTTCCTGTGCTGAGGTTTTTTCAATCAGGAACAGGTTGAAAAAGATTAAAGTGGCGACCAGGAACGACCTTAGCATGTGTCAGAAGGATTAGAAAAGATCGAGGAATTCCGACTTTTTCTTCCTGGAGACCGGTATTTTATGGTTCGGCTCCAGGATTACGTATCCATCGGTTTTCAGGTATTCCTTCACCTTTTCCAGGTTGATAATATAAGAGTTGTGAATGCGGAAAAATATATCTGACGGCAGAAGCTGATCCACTTCCTTCAGTTTTTTGGTCATGACGATCTTACGTCCGTCCGAAAGGAAAAGGGTACTGTAGTTCCCGTCCGATTCCGCATACAGAATGTCGTCATTATTCAGAAACAAAAGTTTTCCGTCCGTGCTCAGGGTGATCTTTTTATTATTCGATTTGGCGTTTTGCTCCAGAAAGAATTCTTCCAGGCGCTCTGCCGTAAGGTGCTGAGCATTGTGCTTGTGGATTTTCGCTATTGTTTCCTGGAGATCATCGGCATCTATGGGCTTGAGGAGATAATCAATAGCTTCGTTTTTCAGGGCCTGTATGGCATATTGGTTGTAGGCGGTCGTGATTATAACCGCAACGTCCCTGTTCTGCAGTTTTTGAATAAACTGGAAACCGTCCATTGTGGGCATCTCTATGTCAAGGAAAAGGCAGTCCGGAGTGTTTTTCCTGAGATATTCCAGGGCCTCAAAGGGGTCCGTAAAGGTCGCGATCACCTCGATTTCCTTGGAGAAATTGGTCAGTTCCCACTGCAGGCTCTTTAGGGCCTTTTCCTCATCATCTACCAGTACAGCCTCAATCATATGACTCCTTACTTCTGATATACCAAGTTAAAAAATTTAAGATCAATCCTCTCCTTACTTTAATTAAAGAAAGAAGACATACTGAGCTATGCGCCCATTGAAAACAAGGCTTGAACGGACATGGGAAGCTGTGCTGCGGATTATACAAAATTAAACACACTCCACACATTAGGACACCGTCCGTATGCGAAAAGCCCATAGATTTCCACTCGTTTTTGCAGGCCCTGACCTGCCGGACCTTATTAAACATGAGACGTTGCTGCTTCTTTTTCCTCGCTTTTATCGCTGCGGTTTTTCTGGCGGTTGCCACTGGTTCATTTAAAAACCACAGAGACATAAAGAACGAGACAGTAGCAACTGCGCAGGCTGCAATTGCGGTTCAGGAAAAGGATGAATTGACGGAGCGAAGCCCTCTGGAAATTGAGGAGCCCGGCCTGTCCCAAAAATCAATGCCATGAATTTCAAATCCTCTCCAGTATTTCGGTGGGGGTGGCCATTTCTGGCGGGAATTGTGCTAATAGCGACTATTTCCTATATCAGTCCTGAATCCACCTCCATCAAACAGGAATTGTCTTCTGGGCGGTATTTTCTGGATGCCATTCGTAATGGGGAGCACGACGCTATCAAAGGTCCTGTATATTTTGAGTACACCAGTCAGGAGGAACGCCTGATAGCCACCCGGATCTTCAAACTTCATTTTGCGAATTCGATGACCGCGGAGGGGCCCGGCATCGGGTTTTTAATTCCCCTTTCTGATTCGGACGGAACTATTGGGACAGACACGTATCGGGTGGATCCGGAGAGCAGGGGCTTTATGAATGGCTATGGATCGGTCTTTGGTTATGCGGACCTGAGAGGGGGCTCGCCCTCTCTTTATTTTACGGAATCCGGGAGTATTTCTATCATCGCCAGCGGTCCTAAAGAGGTTTCCGGAAATATAAATATGGTCCTGGATGACGGAAGTGGAAATTCCATTCACCTTGAGGGGAGTTTCAGGGCGCTGCCACTCCCATCGAATTTAAGCCTGTAAGTTCGGGCATAAAATAGTCAGGCAAACGTACGGCCCAACGAGGTTTTGTTATTTGATAACAGGCCGTTTAGGACATTGTTGAACAATGGCACTTACGGAGCCAAGCGTTCCGGAAAGATGGATGCCAGGTTTCGGGGGAACTACCTGGTCCTTAAGCTGCTTTCAACGGATATTGACACGTCCCGGGCCGTACCTCCTGATTTTATCTGCCTCAAGCCAATAAACCAAATGGTATGTTTCTTGAACATGCTTTTTGGTTTATTTGTTGACAGACCTTCTTTTTAATACAGGTAAATCCCGGTTTATGGGTATTTAGCCCGGCCCAGGCCAGGTTAAAAGGGCAGAATGTTTGAGGTAGCGCATACCGTAGCAATGATCACGGATCCCTTATCAGGAGTTTGGTAATCGCCCTTAACGGATTGGAAGGACACGTTTAGTTGTCCAGGAAAGGTCTCAAAATGTTGCGTCCGGCCAGAAAGACCAGCAGATAAGCAGCCAAAACAATCAGGTAGTAATCCATGGGGTGTAAACTTCTATATATACATACGTCCGGAACCCCCATTTTGGACTTCACAAATTCTAATAAAAGTCAGGTTTCGGTGCCTTTTCATGCTGTCTGTATTTGGGACGAAAGTTCGGCCTTGGAATCCTTCTTAAACCAGAGTGCTGAGTATTCAAGGAGAGGTGGCGGGGGTTGGATGCCGGTAGCCCACAGACCAGAGTGCAAACATAAGTTGGATTGATTTGGTCCCTATCCAATCAGGGCGACAAACTACCCGCTTTCAGAGATGGAAATGGCATAGTTCGGCATCCCGGCCGGATTTTTCAATAACAGATCAGGGATCGACCCTCCGATAGGCTTCAATAACTGCTGTTTCCCCTTCTTTTCCCGGGGAAGAATTCCCGTGTTCCATGCCCAGTATCCCCCTGTAACCGCGGGAATGAATGAATTTAAACACGTTTGCGTAATTGATCTCCCCCGTACCCGGCTCATTGCGGCCGGGATTGTCTCCGATTTGGAAATAGGCGATCTCATCCCAGCAGGATTCGATGTTCGGGATGAGGTTGCCTTCCTGTATCTGCTGATGGTAAATGTCAAACAGGATTTTACAGGAAGGGGAATTTACAGCCTTACAGATTTCATAGGCCTGGGGCGATCCGGAAAGAAATAACCCGGGATGATCCCTGAAATTCAGAGGCTCCAGTACCATGACAAGGTTGTGAGGTTCCAGGATGTCAGTTGCCCTTTTCAGGGTTTCCACTACGTGGGCAGTCTGATATCCCATGGACTGACGGAGGTCCTTATGTCCGGGTACTACTGTCATCCAGGTGGCGCCCACCCTCCTGGCGACCTCCACGGATGCCTTTATTTCATCAGGAATTCTTCTCGCAGGGCCCGATCACCAGAGGTCAGGTTGGGTTTGGACCAGGCGATGGTATGGGCCACAAAAACCCCCATTTGCATCCCCTGATCGACCAGCATCCTGCCTATTTTTTCCTGTAGGGCAACGGGCCGCTTTTTAATGTCATTATCTTCAAAGGCCCGAAAACCCTGAGCCGCCATAAATGCCAGTTGATCCAGGGGCCCTTCCCCGGCGAGTTGGCGGAACATGCCCAGGTGAGGGGCAAAGTTCATCCGGAACGGTGCTTTAGGAGAGGGATGTGAGCTTCCGTAAACAAAAGGGCCTGCCATCGTTGCGAATCCGGTGGCAAGCCCTGTATTTCTGATAAAACTGCGTCGTTTCAAAGCGATTTTCTATAAGGACCAAGCCTTACCCCCGGAGAGCTCATCCAGGTCGCCGCAGCCGATGTAACCTCCCGGTATTTGCAGGTAGGCCAGAACCTCTTCCCCTACGTATTCAGAGGTTTTATAGGCTGAGATGACCCCATCCCGGAGCTGTGTGGCGAAGGCATACCGGGCCACGTCCTCATCCAGTTCAGCCGGTTCTCCGTTGGCAATCGCTTCGTTGTAGCTCATCAGGGTTTCGAAAATGGCACGCTCCTCTTCTGCTTCCTTTTTTTCGAGGGAAGCGGCGAGGAGCGGTTCCAGGTCTTCTGCCCCCAAATCCGAAGCCGTTTCCTTACCGTTGTCGGCCAGGGCCTTTTCGATAAACCTGTCCATTCCCATTTTCATAAAGGACTGCTCCCCTTCCGGGGACACCTCGTCCAAATACTTATCAATAAATTTGTGGACGTCCACTTCAGTAGCTGAGGGGGTATCTGTTTTTGGTAGTATGAGATCCGCCAGATGCATGAGGACCGACCCTTCCTCCGGGCTGAAAAACACCGGGGTCCACAGGGGTGCCGTATCCTGTTTGCAACTCTGCATCAGGTTTATGAGGGTTGGGGTAGCTACGGTATATCCGAGGGCCAGCCCCATGTTTTTCAATGCGATTCTTCTGTCCATTAGATGTTTCCTTTTTTGAGTTCTTGTACGGCGTGCTCAGCAGCCCTGGCTGTAAAAGCCATGTAGGTCAGGGACGGGTTTACACAGGATGAAGAGGTCATAAAGGACCCGTCGGTTACATAGACATTCTTGACCGCATGTACCTGATTGTATCCATTTAGTACGGAGGTTTTGGGATCCCGGCCCATCCGTGCTGTTCCCATTTCGTGTATCCCGAGGCCAAGGGCACCCGGGTTGTCATAGGGCGTAACATCCTTGAACCCTGCTTTTTCCAGCATGTCCACAGCCTGTTCTTTCATGTCTTCCCGCATATTCCATTCGTTTTCCTTGAATTCGGCATCAAAGGTGACGGTGGGCAGGCCCCATTGATCCAGTTTGTCATAATCCAGGTACATGCGGTTGTCTTCATAAGGCAGCACCTCTCCGAAGCCAGAGATGCCCATCCTCCAGCCGCCCGGTTTCAGAATGGCCTCTTTCAGTTGCCTGCCATGGGAGAGTTCTTTGATGGTATCCTGCCAGTTGCCACGGCTGCCGCCACCCTGGTATCCGTAACCGCGAATAAACTTATCCGTGTTGGATTTTCCGCCGAGGTTCCTGAACCGGGGAATGTAGACGCCATTGGCCTTGCGTCCCCTGTAGTATTTGTCTTCATAATCGTCCAACCTGCCGGCTGCTCCCACGCCCAGGTGGTGGTCCATGATGTTTCTTCCCAGTTGCCCTGAGTCATTCCCCATTCCGTCCGGGAAGCGATCGGATTTGGATTGCAGCAGGATGGCCGTGGAGGCGACGGTAGAGGCACACAGGAATATCACTTTGGCTGTGAATTCGTACTTCTCCTTCGTAAGCCTGTCGATCACTTTTACCCCGGTTGCCTTACCCGTATCCGGGTCGTACATGACCTCGTGCACGATGGAATCCGGACGAAGCGTCATGTTCCCGGTAGCTTCGGCCATGGGCAAAGTGGAGGAATTACTGCTGAAATAGGCTCCGAAAGGACACCCACGGATACAGCGGTTCCGGTACTGGCAGGTTTGCCTGTTGGCCCCTTCGAATTTTTTGTCGCTGGTAATATGTGCCACCCTTCCGGCGGTGATCACCCTGCCGTCAAAGTTCTCTGCGACCTTCTCCCGAAGGTGCTGTTCCACGCAATTAAGTTCCATCATCGGTTCCAGGATCCCGTCCGGGTGCTGGGGCAGGCCCAGGTTTTCCCCGGAGACCCCGATAAAAGCTTCCACCTTGTCATACCAGGGCGCGATATCCTTGTAGCGGACCGGCCAATCCACGGCCCGTCGTTTTTGTTCGCCTCGAAGTCCATGGCGTTCCAGCGGTAGCTGTGGCGGCCCCACATAATGGATCGCCCCCCGACGTGATATCCCCGCATCCAGTCAAATCGCTTCACCTCATTGTAGGGGTGCTCCAAATCATTTACGAACCAGAAGTTATGGGGAGCTTTAACGGTGTATCCCGTCCGGGCCTGTTTAAATTGTTTGGCTTGTTCTTCCCGGGTTAATTCCCCCCCATTTGGGAAATCCCAGGGATCCATATTGGCAGTGGGGTAGTCGGTAATGTGATTCACCATCCGCCCCCTGTCCAGCACCAGGGTTTTAAGGCCTTTTTCGCACAATTCTTTGGCGGCCCAGCCTCCACTGATTCCGGTACCCACAACAATGGCATCATAGGATTCTTGTTCTTCGTTGTAATAGAACTTACTCATGAAATTAGTTTGTTTAGCTTCTAAAAGTATTAAATATTAAATTAATTTTCTACATTTAAAATCTGTTAAAACAACAGACTTGTCACTCAAACCCCTTTAAAAATCGGGATTTGACAATTATTGGTCAATTCTGACAGCTTTCCCGGTTTATCCGTTTTTCGAGTGGCAAACGCAAACCAAACTGTCTATAAAGAAACCTATGAAACGCAGAAACTTCATCTACCGAAGCTCTCAGGCAGGTGTGGCCCTAACGGTTCTTGGACTGGCGGCCTGCAAACAAAATTCCAAAAAAGAGGCTCCTGCAGAAGCGGCAGCGGCGGAAGCCGAAACGGACACAACGCCGTTCTTTGAGCTTTCCCTCGCCCAGTGGTCCCTCCACCGCATGATCAGGGAAGGGGAGATGGACCCGTATACGTTTGCCGAAAAAGCGAAGGGATGGGGTTTTAGCGGTTTGGAATATGTCAGTGGGCTTTATTACGAAGAACTCGAGGCTGCTTCCTTCTCACCGGAAGCCATGCAGAAGTTTGTCGATCGCTCCAATGAAGAAGCTGCCAAACACGGCATGCAAAACCTTTTGATTATGGTAGACGGACAGGGAGACCTGGCGACCTCTGAGGAAGCAGACCGGATTGCCGCAGTGGAAAACCACTATAAATGGGTGGATGCCGCAGCTGCAATGGGTTGCCACTCGATCCGGGTAAACCTCTCGGGGAGCAATGACCCCGAACAGTGGGTTCCCAATTCGGTGGACGGACTGAGCCGCCTTGCTGCCTACGGGAAAGAAAAGGGGGTCAACATCCTGGTGGAGAATCACGGCGGCCTTTCTTCGAATGCCGCAATGCTCGCCAAAGTGATGCAGGAAGTGGGGATGGATAACTGTGGCACCCTTCCGGATTTTGGAAATTTCTGTATTCGCAGAAATGACCCACAGGACTGGGGCTCCGGATGTGCTGAGGAGTATGACCGCTACCAGGGGGTTCGCGAACTGATGCCCTATGCCAAGGCGGTAAGTGCCAAATCCCACGATTTTGACGCCGAGGGCAATGAGACGAATACCGACTACGTTAAGATGCTTCAGATTGTAAAAGATGCCGGGTATACCGGGTATATCGTGGCTGGCTTAAGACAACTGTTTTGCGGCCTTCAACATGAGGTCACGCGTCGCTTTGATCCCGGCCACCTCATCCAGTTCCCTTCCTTCGTATTCAACCCCAATATACCCGGTATACCCGGCATCTTTAACAATCTGAAGCATCTTAACGTAGTCGGTATTCGTCTCATTGCCCTCGGCGTCAAA
>JARRQA010000153.1:0-5422 GCA_037382325.1 Robiginitalea sp. | reverse complement strand
CATTATATCATCAGCGAAGGGGGTGAGGCTTGGAAAAGCATTGGAACGCCACGCTCTGCGGGGACCAAACTGGTTTGCCTGGACAGCTTTTTCAATCGTCCCGGAGTGTACGAAGTCGTAATGGGCACTCCCCTGAAAACTGTTGTCGAAGAGTTGGGCAGGGGGTTCCGGTCCCCGGTGAAGGCCCTTCAGGTGGGAGGTCCCCTGGGAGGCGTGGTGCCCGTTGAAAAAATCGGGGAGCTCACCCTGGATTTTGAATCCTTTTCCGAAGCGGGATTTCTCTTGGGGCACGCTTCCTTTGTAAGTATTCCGGAGGACTTTCCGATGATCCGCTATATCGCCCACCTCCTTGATTTTGCAGCCTATGAAAGCTGCGGCAAATGTTTTCCATGTCGTCTGGGTACGAAGAGGGGGCATGAAATGACCCAACAGGCCATAGAAGGTTCCTATGAGATCGACAGGACCCTCTTTGAAGACCTTTTGACTACTCTGGAAGAAGGTTCCCTTTGTGCGCATGGTGGTGGGATTCCCCTGCCTATTCGCAACATCCTTCAGTATTTTAAATCCGAAATAGACGTTTATTTTTCAAAATAACCGCATATGAAGACCGCATTTATCAACGATGTACCCTATACCTTCCATCCCGGAGAAACCATGCTTTCGTTTATCCGTCGTCAGGTGGATACCGGCCTGGTACCCACCCTTTGCGATGCCCCCAACCTCGATCCCTTCGGGGCCTGCCGGGTCTGCAGCGTGGAGGTGGCCCTGGAAAAGGAAGGTCCGGTAAAAACCATGGCTTCCTGCCATACCCCGGTCTCAGAAGGGCAATACATCTATACCAGCACGGCAAGCGTCAAAAAATTGCGGAAGAATATTGTGGAACTCGTCCTGACGGACCACCCGCTGGACTGCCTTACCTGTGAGGTCAACGGAAATTGTGAGTTGCAGGATGTGGCTGCCCAGGTCGGGATCCGGGAGGTGCGTTACCCGGAAGGGGAAACCCACCTTCAAAGGGAAAAGGACCTGAGCCACCCCTACATGACCTCCGATCTCAGCAAGTGTATCATCTGTTACCGCTGCGTGCGTGCCTGTGATGAGGTACAGGGAGAATTTGTGCTGAGCATGGCCGGGAGAGGCTTTGATTCAAGGATTATCAAAGGGCTGGACCAGCGTTTTATGGAATCGGATTGTGTGAGTTGTGGCGCCTGTTCCCAGGCGTGCCCCACCTCTGCCATTTCCGATGTGTTCCAGTCCAAATCCATACAGGCCACAGATACCACCCGTACGGTTTGTACGTATTGCGGAGTGGGCTGTAACCTGGAGATCGCCACGGACAATGGCGAAATCCTGAGCATCACCGCCCCCTATGACGCCGAGGTTAACCAGGGGCACACCTGCCTGAAAGGAAGGTTCGCCTTTAAGTTTTACAACCACCCGGAGCGACTGGATTCCCCGATGATCAAACGAAACGGGGCATTTGAAAAGGTGAGTTGGGAGGAGGTTTACGATTATATCGCAGGTAAATTCACCCATTACAAGGAAACTTACGGACCGGACAGCCTGGCCGGAATTTCCTCCTCCAGATGCACGAATGAAGAGAATTATCTGATGCAGAAATTCTTCAGGGCGGTCATACAGACCAATAACATAGATGGCTGTGCCAGGGTGTGCCATTCCCCTACGGCCCTGGGGATGCAACGTACCTTTGGGACCGGTGCGGCAACAAATTCCATCGAGGACCTGAAACATACGGATTGTATCATGGTCATCGGGGCCAACCCCACCGACGCCCACCCGGTAACAGGGGCGAAGCTCAAACAGTTCGCCATGAAATCAGGAAATGTATCCATTGTCATCGATCCGAGGCGGACTGAACTGGCCCGGTATGCGACCCACCACCTGGCATTGCGCCCCGGGACCAATGTGGCCGTGCTCAATATGATGATGTACTATATCGTATCTGAGGGATGGGCAGATGAAGCCTTTATTTCCAATCGTACTGAAGGCTTTGAAGACTTCAAAAAGGAACTCCTCTCCATTGACCTCGACAGGCTTGAGGTGGTCTCCGGGGTGCCCCGGGAGCAGGTTCGGGCGGCAGCCTATGACTACGCCCGGGTACCCAATGCGATGTCTTTTCATGGCCTTGGCGTAACGGAGCATTCCCAGGGAACCTTCACCGTGATGCAGATCGCAGATTTGGCCATGCTGACCGGGAATATCGGAAGAAAGGGCGTGGGGGTAAATCCCCTGAGAGGGCAGAACAACGTACAGGGAAGTGCCGATATGGGAGTGCAGCCCCACCAGGGCGCCGGGTATCTGGACGTAACGGATCCGGTGATCAACAGGAAATACAACGAGTTTTACGGCAGCCAGCTGCCTACACATGTGGGATATAAGATCCCGGAAATGTTTCAGGCGGCCCTGGACGGCAAACTGAAGGCCCTTTGGATCATTGGGGAAGATGTGGTACAGACGGACCCGAATACCCAAAAGGTTATCCGGGCCCTTCAGGCCACGGAACTGGTGATTGTGCAGGAACTCTTCATGACGGAGACTGCCAAGCAGGCAGACGTGATACTTCCCGGGGCTTCCTTCCTGGAAAAAAGCGGCACCTTTACCAATGGGGAGCGGCGGGTACAGGCGGTTCGGCAGGTGGTGGACCCCTTGCCGGGCACCAAGCCGGACGGGCAGATCATCGTGGAGCTGATGAACAAAATGGGCTATGCCCAGCCCGACTATACCCCTGATGGCATGTTGGAGGAGATCTCGCAGATCGTCCCTTTCTTTGCAGGGATCCGCTGGGACCGGCTTGGGAAGAATGGCCTTCAATGGCCGGTAGCCCCGGATGGCACGGATACGAAGGTATTGCATCAGGAGGAATTCAAGCGTGGCCTCGGATATTTTGAATTCCATCCCTGGGAGGAGTCTCAGGAAATTGAAGAACACGGCAAAAAATATCCCTACATCCTGACCACCAACCGGGAACTGGAACACTATAATTGCGGGGCTATGACACGCAGGACGGCCAACCAGGAAATTCTCAGGAGTGACTACCTGATGATCCATCCACAGGACGCGGCTGATAATGGGATTGCTGACGGGGATTTAGTTTGTCTGGAATCCCCCCGCGGGAAGGTGGATGTGAAGGCCCGGATTACCGATGAGGTCAAACCCGGGATCCTGAGTACTACCTTCCATTTCCCGGATATCATGGTCAATAACATCACCAGCGATGTACATGATTCAGAGGCCATGTGCCCTGAATACAAGGTGGTTGCAGTTCGCATCCGGAAATCCAAGGGCAAGTTTAAGCAGATGCTGGAAGAACAGCAGGGCTGATTTGGGAGGTTGTACGATCTTGGGTTGGCTCCCTTAGGGAAGGTTAAAGGGACTTGGATTCTGTAATCCTGATTTGAAATTGCGCCTGTTGGAGATAATTTGATGGCGGGGGAGGGGGCTTGCCCCCAACAGACTCTGACGTTTTTTTGAGACCTGCCCGGACTTTGAAATTCACAAAGTGAAGACTTTATTCCTTTTGGATTTTGTGGGTTGCCTCCCGTAACCGATTCGACATTTTCTCCAGAAGCCGGTATGCCAGGGAGGAGTCCCGGCGGATCGATTTATAGAAATTCCTCTTGTCAATGGTGAGAATTTTAGCATCTCCCGAGGCCCTGATGGTACAGGAACGCACATCCTCTTCAAACAGTCCCATTTCCCCGAAGAACTCGGTCTCTCCCAATTCAGCAACCTTTACCTCCCCATCGGGGGTTTCATGAATCACATCCACCTTGCCTTCCTGCACCACATAGAGGCAGTTCCCCTTGGTGCCCTGTTTGATGATGATCTCACCGTCCTTATAGAGTTTGCCGAGTTTCTTGTTTCTCATAATTCTGGGGATTAAATGATGCTGTAGTTGATCTCAGAATACTTGTCGTTAGCCCGGACAAAAGCCTGGGATGAAGGAAACGCCTCAGGATGTTGCGGTATCCGGCACTGCCCGTAAAAGTATCCCAGAGAGCAGAACTCATTCTGAGTCCCGAATTTGGTTTTGCCTGCTCCCGGCCCACGAGATCCAGTATTCCCCTTTTCAAAACAGGGGATTTCTGTATTACCCGGGTCACCCAGAAGATAAATTTACCGACTTCATTGTCCCAGTCCAGATTCCGGCAGGCAGGGGCGTAGTATTTTTCGAAATGTGCTTCGCTGATGCCTTCAAAAATGGCGGTGCTGGCTGCGGCTTTTCCCGTGGTAAAAGCGGCTCCAATCCCATTCTTATACAATTTGGAACTGGCCGAATCTCCAATCAGGACCACCCGATCCCCGTAGGCCCGTTTGGCCTGTCTGACATTTATAAAAGGATAGCATTTGCATGGCATGGTTCGCTCAATGGGGAAATCTGATGGAAAACAGGATCTGACCTCCTCGGAGTTCAGGAAATTCTGAACAACATCCTGGTTGATATCCTCGCCCAGTAACACAAGGGTCACATAATTTTCCTTGGGTATCAGGGCTCCAAAGGTGATCTGGGGCAGATCCAGGAGAAACACATGCATGGAGTCTCCGAAACTTTTTTCGATATCTGCCGGTTTCATCAGGAATTCACTGATATAGGTCCGGGTCGTCTCTGGTGGGATATAGGAAGGACAAATGCTTCTGAAAAGGTCAAGGGTTTTGTTGTTCAACCCGGCTGCGCCTACTACCAGATCATACTGACTGCCCGGTGATTTTGCATACCCGACGAGTATCCCGTCTGCGGTCCGTTCGAGGGAATTCACTTTTTCTGGGATCACCCGGGCACCCTTTTTCTGGCAAAGTCCCAGCAAATAATTATCGAAACCCTGTATGTTTTTGTCGATACACCCTCTGGGCCCGCATCCCCTGAAAACCGAAGCGATCCGTTGTTCATCGCTGGGGGCACGTATCACACGTGCTCCCTGTTCGGTATGCATGGTATAGGTGTTTATCCCCCTTTGAATGACCTCAGAAGGAATGATAATGCCGTCGGTTGCCAAATCCTGAACCAGGGACTCCGAAACAATCCCCCCGCAGTGATTGCACCCTGCTGCCCCTATTTTGGTCAGGTTTTTGGCTTCGAAAATATCGAGTTCAATTGCAAGGCCGAATCGCCGGGCGAATTCCAGGGCATAATAGCTGAAAAAGCTTCCGGCAGGACCGCCCCCGACGACCGCGATTCGCGAACCGTCCGTCAATTCTATTCCGGGAGTCGATAGAGCAGCCATCAGGATTGGTTTATAAGGCCCAGCCAGTGCGGGAAAGAAGAAATAAGCCGTACGACATGTTGTACCTAGTCTTGCCTGAACATACCAGGGCCTTTGGAAAAATTAATTTCAATAATTTCCAGAAACAATGACTTTGGTCATATACAGGTTATTCAGAAGGGAACCCTGCTGGCTTTGTAATG